>JANMQX010000160.1:0-2439 GCA_031370745.1 Ilumatobacteraceae bacterium | reverse complement strand
CGCCGATGTGAACGTGATCGACTTCGATGCGCTCGACCTGCCCGCACCTTCCTATGTGTACGACTTTCCGCACGGGGCCGGACGATATGTGCAGGGCTCGATGGGCTACGACTACACCTTGGTCAACGGCAAGGTGTTCATGGATCACGGCGAACACACCGGGGCGTTGGCCGGCGCGATGCTGAAGAACTCGGTGGCCAGATGACCGATACAACGATCGCCACCGCCACGTTCACCTGTCCGCGGTGCGCTGGAACGGTCGACGAGAGGTTCTACGGTCCGTGCCGATCGTGCCGAACCGAGTTGCGCGCCATGTACCTCGGTGAGGGCCGGATCGTCGAAGTCGCCGAGTACGAACCGAAGATGAACGTCACGCCCAACGCTGTTGCGTTGAAGGACGACTGACCGGAAGCCTTTTCCTATTGGCTGGTCGGGAGACCTGCGCCGGGACGGAAGGCCGGGTCATTGTCGGCTCCGTGGTTCTTGGTCTTGCGCGTAGCGGCGCGTTCGGCCATCTGGCTCATCGTGGTGGCCATCGCCGCGGCGGCGCCATCGTGGGCCATGATCTTGCTCATGACCGCAGCCGAAGCGCCGCCGATCAACTCGACCTTGTTTGCTTCGACGTAGTCGGCCGAACCCTGCAGCGGTAGCACGGACCCGTTGATCGCCGGAATGACGTAGCGGGCGACCATGTCCCACGATCGGCGGGCGTTCTCGCGATTGGCCCAGTCGTGAGCAAAGCCGAGGACGACACCAAACCCTCCGGTGACCTCCTGCAGGTTGTTGATCGCCGCAACGAGATCGTCCGGTGTGCCGATGACCGCGGCACCGCCGCCCTCTGCGCCGCTTTCGGAGACTTGGTCGAGCAGATCCCACGGATCTTCGACATGGGTTGCGCCCGGTCGGCCCAGCACACGCACGTTGTACTCGTTGTGCCAACGATGCAGACCGTGCACGGATTCGCGCCTGGCCTGTTCCTTGGTCTCGGCGATGTGCCAACTCATCAGCACCCGCCAGTCGCGGCGATCAACCGTTGCACCGTTCGCCGCGGCCGCCTCTTCGGCAAACGCCCACTGCGTCGGCAACGCCTGCAAGCCTTGCGCGCTGGTCGAAGCGATCGACAGCACACCGATGCCGTACTTTCCTGCGATCTGCATGCCACTGGGGCTGATGCTCGACGCGGTGGCCATCGGCATGCGCTCCTGGATCGGCAGGATTTGCAGTGCCGCTTCGTGGAGCGTGAACCAGTCGCTGTCGTAGCTGAACCGCTCCTCACCGTTGAGCAGGCGGATGATCACTCCCATCGCCTCGTCCTGCCGGTCGCGCAACAGCATCGGGCTGATGCCCATGGTGCGGGCGTCGCTGGGCAACGCCCCGGGACCGCTGCCGAACATCGCCCGACCCTTGGTCATGTGGTCGAGCTGCACCATCCTCTGGGCGACGTTGAACGGATGATGGTATGGCAGCGATACCACACCAGTGCCGAGCTTGATCGTGTTGGTGACCTGACCGGCCGCCGCCAGGAACATCTCCGGCGACGCGATCATCTCCCATCCACTCGAGTGATGTTCGCCGCACCAGAACTCGTCGTATCCGAGATGGTCGAGGTGGGTGGCGAGTTCGAGATCGCTCTGAAACTGCAGCGTCGGGCTCTCGCCCAATGGATGATGAGGCGCGAGGAACGTGCCGAACCGAATACGAGGTGACCGCATCTCAACACACTAGAGATCGGTGTTGCAGCGACTCGGCCCGAACTGTTGACGAGGAAATCCTCCCAGGCAATCTCCGACGCCGGCCGCTATCCTGAAGACTCCCTTCGGGGACGTAGCTCAGTTGGCAGAGCGCTACCTTTGCAAGGTAGATGTCAGGGGTTCGATTCCCCTCGTCTCCACTTCGTGATGTCGCGAGACATCGGCAAGGCCCGAACCCTCATCAAGGTTCGGGTTTCTTGCTTTTGTGTGGCCCGTAGGGGCGCCGGGGTCCGCCGACGGGTTTGCCGGTGCCGTGGCGGACGCGAAATCGGTGTCGATGTCGTGTTGGCCCGGGCCGGCTTTGGGTCGGGTGTTGTAGGCGAGGGCGGGTGTGGTGTGGGAGTGAGCGGTGCGGTCGGTGGTTGTTGTAGAGCTCGACGAAGGCGTCGAGCTGGATCTGTAGCTCGCTGATCGTGGCGGCCGCTGGTCGGGCGCGCAGCCAGGTCTTCATGGTCTGTTGGAAGCCTTCCACTTTGCCGCAGGTGGTCGGGTGTTGGGTTTGGAGTTCTTCTGGCGGACGCGGAGTTTGACGAGTTCGGTCTCTAGCGCGTTGCGGCTGGTGCGGCCGCCGTGGGCGAAGCGGGTGGTCGAGATGCGATCGTCGTGATGACCGTTTGGTTCAACAGACCGGCTTGGACACGCCGCCAGGCTTGGCTTAACGCCGAACGCCTAGCCTTGGCGAAGGATG
>JANMQX010000340.1:0-8819 GCA_031370745.1 Ilumatobacteraceae bacterium | reverse complement strand
CTCTTGCCACAGCCGGATTCCCCGACCAAGCCGAGCGTCTCACCGGCGCGTAGGTCGAGATCGATGCCTGACACGGCATCGACGGACTGCGGTGTTCTCCACCCGCGCGACTTGAGGCGGAATTGCTTGGCCAGTCCGCGCACGACGAGCAACGGCTCGGAGCCAGCACCGTGATCGGAGACCATGGCAGTTGCCGGCAGACGATCGAGCGGAACGAACTGTGGGTGGTGGCAGCTCACGAGGTGCTCGAATTCGATTTCCCTGAGAGGAGGCTGCGCGGCGCACGACTCGTCGGCGTGATCGCAACGTGGAGCGAAGGCGCAGCCCTTGCTCAATCCGATCATCGAGGGCGGCACACCCCGAATCGGTTGGAGGCGGGTGCCGACATCGTCGAGCCGTGGGATCGACGCCAGCAGGCCGCGGGTATACGGCATCGTCGGCCGACGGAACACATCGGGAGTCGAACCGTGCTCTGCCACAAGCCCCGCGTACATCACCATCACCTGGTCTGCCACCCCGGCCACGACACCGAGATCGTGCGTGATGAGGATCATCGCAGCACCCGTCTCGGCTCGTACCGTGGCGAGCAACTCCAGCAGCTGAGCCTGAACCGTGACGTCAAGGGCCGTCGTCGGTTCGTCGGCGACGATGACATCGGGCTGGTTTGCTACGGCCATGGCCACCATCACGCGTTGGCGCATTCCGCCCGATAGCTGGTGCGGGTACTGCCGGGCCACCGCAGCAGGCTTTGCAAGACCCACTAGATCGAGCAGTTCCACGGCCCGGCTCCACGCCGACGAACGCGTGACCTTCTGGTGGAGGCGCACCGCCTCGGCCACCTGCCACCCGACTGAGTACATCGGGTTGAGCGCAGTCATCGGATCCTGGAAAACCATCGCCAGCTGGTTGCCACGCAGGTGTCGCAGCGAGTTGCGTGACCGCCCGAGCAGCTCCTCCCCGCGGTACCTGATCGAGCCGGTTGCGGTGGCGTTGCGCGGCAGCAGGCCCATGATCGACAACGCAGTCATGGACTTGCCTGAGCCGGACTCGCCCACTATGCCGAGCACCTCGCCCGACCCAATTGAAAACGACACGCCCCGGACCGCCTCGACCACGCCGTCCTCGGTCGGGATGCGCACGGCCAGGTCTGCCACCTCGAGCACTGCCCGGGGTGGCAGACCGTGCGCCAGATCCGCAAGCGCGCTAACGGGGCTCACAGCTCAGCCTGTCGCTCCTCAGCTTGTCACGCCTACGGTGTTGTAGTTCACGTTGTCCATCGCCTGGCTATACGTGTACCCGGTGACGCGTGAGGACACGAAGTCGAAGCGAGCGGGAACGAGCAGCGGTGCCCACGGGGCAGCCTCTGTCATGACCTTTTCGTCGAGGTCGAGGTATGCCTTCGACCGAGCGGCACCCGACAAGGCAGCGACGGCGTCGTAACTTGGTATGAACGACTTGTCGTCGAAGCGGGCATAGCTGCCACCGAACTCGGGCTTTTTCGGGTCGAGCAGCAGGTTCAAGAACGCCTGGCCGTCGGGGAAGTCCATCGAGAACGTGACGATGCCCATCGGTGTCTTCTGAGTCTGGTCAGAGTCGGCCTGCTGATCGACGCTACCGATCGTGCCGACGAGCTCGACGTCGATCCCGATCTCTTTGAGGTTTGCCTGGATGACCTCGCACGCCTCTTGAAAACCAGCGACGTCATTGCGGGTGTGGAGCGTGGTTTTGACCGGAAGCGTGAGCCCGGATTCGGCCATCAATGCCTTGGCCTTGTCGAGGTTCGGCTCGTTCGGGTACGCCTTGTAATCGCGGTACTCCGGCACCGACGGCGGAAGGATCTGATCGGTTGGGATCCCAACAGCCGGACCGCCCCATACGCGCTGCACCTGGCTGCGGTTGACCGCGTAGTTGACCGCCTGGCGAACCTTGGCGTTGTCGAACGGGGCGACCTCGTTGTTGAGGAACAAGGTGAGGATGGCGGGTCGAGCGGCAGAGAACACCTGCTTCTTGAGACTGGCATCGTTGGAGAGCTGCGACACGTCGGCCGCCGGGAAGTTGCCCGTGTACAGATCGATGTCGCCGGCCTTGATCTTCAGTGCGGCCTGCGCCGGGTCGACCCCCATCGTGAAGTCGATCTCGGCCGCCTTGCCGCGGTCGCCGAGAGCCGTGTTGTAGTTCGGGTTCTTGACCCACACCATCGACGTCTCGGGCGTGTACGACTTGATGACGTACGGCCCACTGGCGTACTTCGTCATCAGGCTTCCGTCCACGTCTTGTGTCAACGGCGCGTCCTTGCCAACGGGGCAGGTCGTGGGCAGCGACACCTTGTACGGGAACGAGCCGTCGGGACCCTCCAGCTTGAAGATCACCGAGTCGGCCGTCGTCGTGATGCCCGAGATGTCCTTTGCCTTGCCGGCTTGGAAGTCGTCCTTGCCGACGATGCGCATGTAGCCATCGCTGCCGGTGGCGATGTCGGGGTGGGCCATGCGCTCGAAGGTGTGCTTCACGTCCGCAGGCGTGATCGGATCACCGTTGGCGAACTTGGCTGCCCTGAGCTTGAACGTGTACTCGGTGCCGTCGGCCGACACCGTTGGCATCTCGGCCAATCCGGGCACGACGTTGACACCAGCGTTCCCGGGCTTGTCGTCGTAGCGCAGCAGCGTGGTGCACAACCCATTCGCCAGACCCCAGGTGATCGCCGCGTACCAACGGTTGGGATCGATGCTGTCGATATCGCCTTTGGCCATACCGACCTGCATCACCCCGTTCGGATCAGGGGTACCGCCGCCCGACTGAGCACCAGCAGTCGCGCCAACAGCCTGTGTTCCTCCGGCAGGGCTCGTTGACGCCGTGCCTGCCTTACCGCCGGAGTCCGAGCCACAGGAGGCGGCGATCAAGGGGATGGCGAGAACGACAGCAAGGCGGCGGGTTCGCGCCGGTCGCAGGCGGTTCTGTTCGTTGTGGTTTCGCATGATGAATTCCTTCCGGATTGCAGTCGTGGCTAGGTGGTACTTGTGCTGGGTTGTACAGATTTGGTTGTCAATCGCGACCGACGCGGACGCGCGGGTCGAGAAAGCCGTGGAGCAGGTCGACGATGGTGTTGGCGGCCACGGCAGCAATTGCTGCAAACGTGATGACCCCGGTGACGAGTGGGTAGTCGAGAGTCTGAATGGAGTTGATTCCCGTGTAGCCGAGGCCGGGGATGTTGAACACTGTCTCGACGAACAGCGTTCCGCCGAGGGCGATACCGATGTCGACACCGAGCAGCACGGCCAAGATCGGCGCCACGTTGCGTCCGACGTGGCGTGCCAGCAGACGGCTCGTGCGCATGCCCTTGGCCTCGGCGGTACGGACGTAGTCCTCGCCGAGTTGCTCGAGGATCAGCGTGCGGATGTATCGCGCATAGATGGCCGCGAACGTCGTGGCGTACGCCAGCCATGGCAGGAACAGATGATGGGCCCACTCCCAAGGACCATCACCAAGCCGCACATATCCATCAATCGGGAAGATCCGGGTGCCTTTCGGAAGAATGTGCAAGCCGAGCAGGACCCCTTGAGTCGGCTGATAGGCCAGCAGGAACGAGAGCATCGGCGCGACCCAGAAGATCGGCACCGACATACCGAAGATGGCGAAAGTCCGGCCCATCACGTCTCCCAACGAGCGAGGTCGCAGCGCTCCGTAGGCGCCGACGGGCAAGGCGATGAGAAGCCACACGATCGCGCCCCCGATTACGACAGCGGCCGTCGCCCGCGCTGCAGGGAAGATGATGTTGGACACAGGCCGGCGTTGGTTGAACGAGAATCCGAAATCACCGACGAAGATCCCACGCAGGAAACGCAGATACTGCACCACGTACGACCGGTCGGTTCCCAGCTTGTGGCTCACCTCGGCCAGTCGCTCGGGAGACGGATTGCGTCCCGCCGCACGTAACGCCGGGGTCGCCCCCGTGAAACGCGCAATCACGAAGAACAACATCCACGCCAGGAAGGTGATTATGACGACCTGGATCACGCCGCCACCCAACCTGCGCAGGACGAACCATTTCATCGACGCGCCTTCGGATCGATCGCGTCACGGAGCCCGTCGCCGAGGAGGTTGAAGGCCAGCATGGTCACGACCAGGGCAAGTCCGGGCACGATTGCCAGGGCCGGCACAACGCGGTAGAGCCCGGAGTTGACGCCGTCCGACAACATCTGACCCCAACTGGCGGTCGGTGGCGGCACGCCGACGCCGAGGTAGCTCAAACCCGATTCGAACAGGATGTTGTTGGCGACGATAGACGTACCAAAGACCAATAGCGGTCCCCACACCTGCGGGAGGATGTGCACGAGAAGCAACCGGCGGGGTCGAGCGCCGACCGAGCGAGCGGCGTCAACGTACAACAACCTCTTGCCCGACAACGTCGCGTTGCGCACGATCCGGGCCGGATAGAACCATGTGAAGAGGGCAATCACGAACAGCACGTTGAACAGTCCGGGCCCGACGACCACAGCGAGGCCGACTGCCAAGAGCAGCGAAGGAAAGGCCATAGCGGTCTCGATCGCCCTACTGACCACTGCGTCGACCCACCCGCCGCGGTATCCGGCGAGCAGCCCCAGCGAAATACCGATGAGCATTGCCAGTCCGGTGGCACCGAAAGCGACGATCAGGGAGATGCGTGCGCCATAGAACAGACGAACCAACTGGTCCCTGCCCAGCCGATCAGCACCCAGCACGAACCGCGCCGCAGAGGTGTCCGTGGTGATGCCATCCGACAGATACGGCCGATCCATGACCCCGATCGGTAGACCGTTGATGGAAATGCTGTCCGGGTATTGCTTAGTTGGGGGATGGCCGGTGAGGTGAGCCGCCAGCGGTGCGCCAACGGTGGCAATGATCACGAGAAGGGCGAGGATGCCGGCCGAGATCATCGCGGGTATATCGCGACGCAGCCGTCGCAACGCCCGAGTCCGACCGGTGACGATCGCCGTCATGGGTCGGACCTCTCCCCCAAGCTCGATCACCCGGCTCCCCTCTTCAACCGACCCTGACTGCCCCCGATGGCCCTCGACGTCGGCTTCGGCCTTAGTTACGCAAACGATTGCACATATTGTGAATCCGCACAAGGGACCATCGCTAGACTCTCATCGTGCGCACGGTCATCGATACCGCAGAGGGTGTCCGACGCGGCGAGCTCTCCGCTGTCGAAGTACTCGAGGAGAGCCTGGCTGCGATCGAGAAACAGAACGCCGAGCTCAACGCCTTCATCCATCTCGACGTCGGTCAGGCTCGTCGCGACGCGGAACTGATCGACGCGCGCATAGCCGCCGGAGAAGATCCGGGGGCGCTCGCCGGAGTTCCGTTCGGTGTCAAGGACCTCGACGATTGCGCCGGCATGCCCACCGGACGCGGGTCGCTGTGGTTCTCAGGTGGACCGCCGATGGCGAGCGACTCGATCCATGTCGATCGCCTGCGGCGCGCCGGCGCGGTTGCCGTCGGCAAGACAGCCGTGCCGGAGTTCGGATTCTGGGCGTACACCAACAACCGGGTCACGGGTGTCACGCGCAATCCGTGGGATCCGTCGCGTACGCCCGGTGGATCGAGTGGCGGATCGGCGGCGTCGGTTTCTGCCGGTTTGGTTCCGTTCGCCACGTCCAGCGACGGAGGCGGATCGACCCGAACACCGGCAGGCTTTTGCGGCCTGGTTGGACACAAGCCGTCCTTCGGTCGCATTCCCGACCTGCGCGGCAGTCGCTACGCGCAAACCGCAGCCGCCGGTGCGTTGTCCACGACGGTGGCCGATGCCGCTCGTCTCCTCGATGTCATGGCCGGACCGCACATCCAGGATCGCACGTCACTGCCGCCGGCCGGCGTCATCTACGAACAGCAGATCGAACGACTCGACACCAGCGGGCTGCGGGTGGGTTGGTCGGTCGACCTGGGATTCGCAATCGTCGATCCCCAGGTCGCGGCGGTCACGGAGGCTGCCGCGCTGGCTCTGATCTCTTCGGCAAATCTCACGTTGGTCGACATCGATGTGTGCTTCGACGACCTCATCCCCATCTGGGCACAACTCGAGTCTGTCGACCGGTGGGTCGGACTGCCGCCAGGCCTGTGGCCGGAGCGTGGCGACGATCTCGACCCAGGTGTGCGACCGGCGTTCGAACGCACCTCGTCGATGACTGTCGTGCAGTACGCCGCGGCCATGACGAGGCGGCGCGAGATCGAGATGGAGCTGGCGGCTCTTTTCGATCAGATCGACGTGCTGCTGACTCCCACGTCCGCCATCACCGCATTCGCCGCCGAGGGCCCAATGCCCACCGTGATCAACGGTGAGAAGGCGCCCCCTGCGGGTGCAGTTCCATTCGCCATGATGGCCAACATGTGGGGCACTCCCGCTGCGTCGGTGCCGGCCGGAGCCTCGGCCGAGGGTCTTCCGATCGGGTTGCACATCGTCGGCAATCGACATGCAGATGATGTCGTCTTGCGACTTGCCCGGGTGCTGGAGCAGACCCGTCCGTGGCCGAGGCACGCACCTGCCCGTAGCTGATTCACAGCTAGCCTCCGCCGGAATGGACCTCGACTCGTTTCAAGTCCTGATCGACGCGACGTACGGCGACCGCGATCGGGCCAGGGGGGTGCCGAGTTCGGTTGCCTGGCTCGCCGAAGAAGTTGGCGAGCTCGCCCAAGCGGTGCGCAAGGGCTCGCACGATCAGCAACTCCACGAGTTTGCCGATGTGCTGGCCTGGTTGACCTCACTGGCCAACCAGCTGGGCGTGAACCTCAGCGAAGCAGCGCACCGCTACGCGAACGGCTGTCCACGCTGCGGCAACATCCCCTGCACCTGCCCCTAGAGAAACAGCTCCGCGATCTGGATTGCGTTGAGGGCGGCGCCTTTGCGGAGGTTGTCGTTGCTGACGAACAGCACCAGTCCGCGGCCACCGTCGACAGTTGAATCTTGGCGGATCCGGCCGACGTAGCTCGGATCTCGGCCCGCGGCCTCCTGCGGGGTCGGGATGTCGCTGAGCGCAACACCTGGTGCCGCACCAAGGAGCTCGATGGCTCGAGCAACGCTGATGGGCCGCTCGAACTCTGCATTGATGCTGAGCGAATGGCCGGTGTACACCGGAACGCGCACGCAGGTGCCGCTGACCAGGAGGTCGGCGATGTCGAGGATCTTGCGGCTCTCGTTGCGCAACTTCTGCTCTTCGTCGGTCTCGAACAAGCCGTCGTCGATGTATTTGCCGGCGTAGGGCAAGACGTTGAAGGCGATCGGCTTGACGAACTTGGTGGGTGCGGGGAAGACAACGGCGGAGCCGTCGTGCGTCAATTCGCGGGCACGATCAACCACTTCGCGCGTCTGCTTGTCGAGTTCATCGACGCCCGACAGCCCGGAGCCGCTGACAGCCTGATACGTCGATGCGATCAGGCGAAGGAGACCGGCTTCGTCGTGCAACGGCTTCAGCACCGGCATCGCGGCCATGGTGGTGCAATTGGGGTTGGCGATGATCCGCTTGCGGGCGTTGTTGATCTCCCCGGGGTTGACCTCGCTGACGATCAGCGGTACGTCAGGATCCATCCGCCACGCAGACGAGTTGTCGATGACGATTGCACCTCCGGCAGCAAACTTCGGAGCAAGCTCGCGTGATGAGGCCGCGCCCGACGAGAACAAGGCGATGTCGAGACCGGTGACGTCGGCGGTTGCCGCATCTTCGACCGTGATCTCGGTGCCCTTCCAGTCCAAGGTGGTACCCGCCGACCGCGACGAGGCGAAATAGCGGATTTGCGAGACAGGAAAGTTGCGTTCAGCCAGCAGCAGGCGCATGACCGAGCCGACTTGGCCGGTTGCACCGACGACACCAATTTTCATGGCCCAAAGGCTAACGCCGGGTCCTCGTCAGCGTCGGCGAATTAGTTAGCGCACCTTGGCGACGAGCCACCAGTGACTGCGATGAACGCCTTCGAACGAGTGGTCAGACGTGCCTGGTATAGCGAAACTGCGACGTCTGGGAGATCGGACGATCTGCACGTCACTGAGCTTCGAACCGACAGCGGCCATCACTTCGGTCGGCGACAACCGATTCGCCTGCCAGCCGAGGCGGGCGACAGAGCGCCGTTTGGAGATGGCTGGGCCCAGCTTCGGCACGCGCCACAAGGCACGCACGACTTTGCCGGCCGGCCACAGCAGGGCGTCACTCGACGTCCACGTGCGAAAGTTCAGCACGACGTGTCCTCCCGAACGAACGACGCGCACGGCTTCGTCGCTCAATGCCAGCGCGTCGTCGTGATGGCAGTGCTGAAAGGTGATGTAGCTGAAGGCGATGTCGGCGGCGTCGTCGGGCAGGGCGATGGTTCGGCCGTCGGAGACTGGGCTGGTCTGCAGCCGTTCGGGGTGACCAAACTGGGCGACGGTCTCGCGGCACCGCTCGAGGAACGCGGCATCGAGATCGCAGGCGACGACACGGGCGAACAGCCGCGTGAAGCTGGCTGTCATGCGGCCGATACCCGAGCCGATCTCGACCAACGTCTCGGACGCGAGTGGATCGTGACTCAGCCCGAACGCGGTCAGGTACGCCAGCGTCTCGTGGTTGCCGGTCTCGACGAACTCGGCCAGGCTGAGGTGGCTGCCGGTGACGTTGTTGAACACCCAACCGGTCTCGCGCACCACCTCGTCGGCGGAACGCTTCCCCTCGCTCTTGGTGCCAGCGGCCTTCCACGGCACGTGATTGCGTCGCATCGGGCGTTGGCTACTTCCTGGTCATTTCCGCTCCGGCAGCGGCGCGGAGTAGGCCTGACCGGAATCGAGCCCGAATGCGGTGTGCAGTGCGCGGGCAGCGCGC
>JANMQX010000097.1:0-1997 GCA_031370745.1 Ilumatobacteraceae bacterium | reverse complement strand
TTTCTCGACTCGCACCGGCTGTTCTCGCACATGTCGAGCGTGCGCCTCGACAACTACATCTATACGACCCAAAGCATTGAGAATGTACGAGATCGTCTCACTCCAACTGGGAGTGTTGCGCTGACCTTCACGGTGCACGAGAAGTGGATTGCCGACCGGCTCTTCGGCCTGTTGGACCACGCTTTCGGACACCCCCCACTCGTCTACGAGGGTGATATCAACACCATCGGGACGACGTTCATCGACTCGCCGAGCGCGACGCCAGAACCCGTCTCAGGAGTCGCGATGATCGGAATCGACGAGTTCAACGCGCGCGTCATCAATCACGGAGACCGGCTGACCTGGAACTACCGCCCCGACCTCGCCGGCTTCCTCGCCCCCGGCGCGCTCACCGCCGACTCGCGCTTGCCTACCGACGAATGGCCGTACCTGTACACGCAGACGGCGACGATCGCCCCGAACTACCTCGAGGTGATCTTCCTCACGCTCATCGCGGCGATGGCGCTGGTTTGGTTCACCGCACCGCAGGTCGATGTCCGCCGCCGATCGACCTGGAACTTCTTCTCGCTCGGTGCGGCATTCGCGCTGCTCGAGACCCGAGGTGTCACCGAGCTCGGACTCGTCCTTGGCTCAACCTGGGTCACGAACGCTGTCGTGATTTCATCGATCTTGATCATGATCCTGGTTGCAAACCTGGTCGTGACTCGACTGCCCCGGCTACCGACACGTGCTGTGTACGTCGCGCTCTTCGCGGTTCTCGGCCTCAACTTCGCGGTCTCCCTTCGCTCAACGCTCGGGCTGGGTTACGGCCTCACCGTGTTCGTCGCCGCGCTGCAGGTCGGCCTGCCGATGCTGCTCTCCGGTGTCGTCTTCGCGCGGTCGTTCCAGCATGCGGAGGACCCCGGCGCGGCGCTCGGCGCCAACCTGATGGGAGCCGTACTCGGCGCGCTGCTCGAGTACACGTCGCTCATCTTCGGCCTGCGCCTTCTCTACGTCGATGCGCTCATCTTCTATCTCATCTCCTTCGTCATTATCGCTCGCCCCGGTCTGCGCGTCCCGCAAACCGGCGCGATCGAGGGCGCAGGTGCGGTCTGACTCACGACGACCCGCCCGGCCATGTTCGATCAAGTGGATTTGACGTCGTCATCGTCGGTGGAGGTTCCGCAGGTTGCGTTTTCGCCGCCCGATTGAGCGAGGACGCCAATCGCACGGTGATGCTGTCGAGGCTGGGTCCGATCACCCCGACGTGCGCACACTGCCGCGCGACGTGTCCTCGACGCGTAGGAGCCGACTGTCGACCATGACTGGGCTATACCGCCATCGCAGAACTCGACCGCGGTTCCGTCGACGGCGCGCAACGATGGGCACGCGGGCCGCAGGCGCATGGGTGGGTGGGCGTGACGGGGCTCGAACCCGGGACCTCTACCGTGTCATGGTAGCACTCTAACCAACTGAGCTACACGCCCGTGTAGGACCACGAGACTACCAGTCAGCGCAACCGCATCGATACTTCATTGGCCAGGAGGCGGCCGCGGCGGGTCAGGCGAACTCGATCTCCATCGACCAACACCAAACCCTCCAAGCCGGCTACGTCCAAGGCCGACGCGGGCACTCCAGCCTTCATCCGCAGCGCCAGCTGCAGACCTTCGATGCGACGAGTTTCGTCGTCGAGGTTCTCCCCCGCCGCCTCCGTCGATTCTCCGTCTCGGACCGCAGCGACGTAGCGCTCGGGCGTCCGCACGTTCCACCATCGATGGCCGTCACTGTGCGAGTGAGCTGCGGAACCGAACCCTCGGTAGTTGCCTTGCCGCCAATACAGAATGTTGTGACGACACTCGTGGCCCGACACGGCCCAATTGCTGACTTCGTAGTTCGACAGTCCGGCACCGCTCAGCAGGTCGTCGGCCAACTCGTACTTGTCGGCTAGGTCGTCGTCGTCGGGATGGCGCGACGGATCCTCGGCCAGCGGTGTGCCTGCCTCGATCGTCAACGCGTAC
>JANMQX010000044.1:0-2796 GCA_031370745.1 Ilumatobacteraceae bacterium | reverse complement strand
GCCGAGGCCCAGCGGCTCAGTGCGACAGTGCACATGCCCAGGATCGGCACCGGCCAGGCGGGCGGTCGGTGGGAAATGATTGAACCGATCGTCGACGAGACGCTCTGCCGGAATGGGATCGAGGTCACCGTTTACGATCCGCAGCAATCGGCAGGGCGGTAACGATGAGGCCGCGACTGGTCGTCCTGTCTGGCCCGGTCGCGGCTGGCAAGAGCGAGCTTGCGGAGCGTCTCGCCCGGAGCCACGGCGCGCTGCACGTACGCACACGTCAACTGATGTTCGACCGCGCAGGAGGTATCGGTGAGGACCTGCCAAACGAGCGCGCTGCCCTGCAGCATTACGGAGACCGGCTCGACGCCGAGACCGGCGGCCAGTGGGTTGCCGATGACCTCGCCGCGTTGCTCTCGGCGATCGAACCGCAACAACTCGTTGTCGTTGACTCGATTCGGGTCGCCTCCCAGCTCACGCGGCTTCAGGCGGCGTTCGGGCGAGACATCGTGCACGTCCACATCACTGCCAGCCTGGACACGCTCGCCCGCCGGTACTCGGACCGGGCGACGTCGACCGCGACCGCGGAACTCGCCTCCTACGACGATGTGCGCGCCGATCAGGTCGAAGCCAGGGTAGGCGACCTTGCGCTCGACGCCGACGTCGTGATCGAGACGGACCGTTCGACCACCGACGACGTACTGGCACGATGCGTCGCCCAGATCGGGCTGCGGCCACCGCTCACCGAGGCATATGTCGACGTGCTCGTCGGCGGGCAGTACGGCAGCGAGGGCAAGGGCAACGTAGCGTTCTTCATGGCGCCCGAATACGACGCGCTGGTCCGGGTTGGCGGGCCGAACGCCGGTCACAAAGTCCCTACCCCCGGAACGGCGTTCACGCACCGGCTACTGCCATCCGGCACCCGCGCGAACGAAGACGCGAAACTGATCATCGGACCCGGCGCCGTCTTGAACCTTGGAGTGCTGCTCGACGAGATCGCCGCCTGCCAAGTTGAAGCCACGCGGCTGCGCATCGACCCACAAGCCATGATCATCGAGCAGAGCGACATTGACGCCGAGGCGACCTTGGTTGGCAAGATCGGCTCCACCGGGCAGGGAGTGGGCGCAGCAACGGCCCGTCGGATCGTGAACCGTGACCGCGCCCGAGACGACCTCGCGCCGGTCCGACTCGCCAAGGATGTCGGCGTCCTTGACCCGTACCTCGAGCCGACGACTGACGCGCTGGCGGGGCTCTACGCGCGGCGTGCCCGGATCCTTCTGGAAGGCACGCAGGGCACCGGCCTCAGTCTGTACCACGGCGAGTACCCGCACGTCACGTCCCGGGACACCACCGCGTCAGGCTGTCTTGCCGAGGCAGGCATTGGGCCTCGGCTCGTACGTCGCGTGATCGGCGTGTTCCGAACCTACCCGATCCGTGTCAGCAACGGTGCTGACGGCACGTCCGGCAGCATGTCGCAGGAGATCACATTCGAGGCGGTCGCCGAGCGCAGCGGGCTCGACGTCGACCAACTCCTCGGCAGCGAACGCGGGTCGGTGAGCAACAAGCAGCGACGCGTAGGCGAGTTCGAATGGGCAGAGGTTGCCCGCTCCGCCCAGTTGAACTCACTCACCGACATCGCATTGACATTCGCCGACTACCTCGACAAGAGGAATCGGGACGCCCGACGGTTCGACCAGCTCACACCGGACACGCTGGCGTTCATCACCCAGGTGGAACGTGTGGCCGGTGTACCGGTGTCCATGATCGCTACCCGGTTCGAGGTGCGCAGCATCATCGATCGCCGCCAGTGGTGACCGTCCTGCGTAGCATCCAACTCCGATGGATCCCGACCAACTGATCGAGCTGCATCCCCGCCTGTTTCACATGGCGCACCACGCGGCATGGCCCGGCATCGTCGCCCACGGTCTGCTGTCCACCGAGGCACTCGTCGACAAGTTCGAGATCACTGGTCCGGCGCGCTCCGCCATTCTCGACCAACGCCGGCCGGACAACGTCCACATCGAGCACAGCGAACACGGCACCGCGGTGATCCGCGACAACAAGCCGATGACCGACTCCGCGCTCCTGCAATGCCTGACCGACGGAATCACCCCGACTGACTGGTACCGCACCTTGAACGGACGCGTGTTCTTTTGGGTTCTGCAGGATCGCCTCGACAGGCTGCTCGCGGCCCGCGCATACCGGGACTCGTCTCATCTCGTGCTCGAGTTCGACACAGCGAAACTGCTTGGAGCCCATTCAGCGAGCGTTCGCCTGTCTCCGATCAACAGCGGTTCCACGGTGTACAAACCGGTGCCACGTGGGCATGCTACGTTCCAAACTATCGACGCGTTTCCGTACGAGCAGTGGAGGGCCAAAGGCCGAGGAAAGCGGGGTGCAGTCGTCGAGCTTGCTGTTTGCTATCAAGTCCCCGACGCCGTCGACTTTCTGATTTCGGCAGCGGTCCATCATCCGGACGGCACCGTGGTTCCGATCCCATGAGCGGCGCAAACGCCACCGCGGACGATCTCCGTCTGTTTGACTGCCCCGTAACCGAGGGGCGGACTGTGCGAAGTCGAAGCCACCGCACTACGCGGACCGTGAAGACGGACACGCGAACGCCACAGCAGTTGGTCAGTGAGTTCCACGAGCGGTTCAACCTGCCCCGCTCTGCGACGCCGACGGTAGAGATAGTGCCGGCACTCGCCGACCTGCGCAATGACCTGCTGCGAGAAGAGGCTGCCGAACTGATCGACGCGTGCGACGCCGGAGACCTGACGGCGATCGCCGACGGGATAGCCGACGTCC
>JANMQX010000028.1:0-2407 GCA_031370745.1 Ilumatobacteraceae bacterium | reverse complement strand
TCGTTCTCACGCATCATGTTGTGGATCGACAAGAGCGGTGGCCCGGTCGTGTTCATCATCGCCGGTGCACTGGTGCTGGTCGGAGGCTTCCTGTTCGCCTCGAAGCCGAGCCTGAAGAAGGGCGTCGTCACCGGCATCTGCACGATTGCCGCGCTCGGTCTGGTCAGCACGGGCGCGGTGATGGCAGTTGGCGGTCAGCGCACGATCGAAGCCCATCCGACCACCAAGACCGACAACGGGGCGGCGTGCTCGTTGGCCGACGAAGCCACTGGCGCCGACAAGGAGATCGACGACAAAGGATCGCAGGCGGTGGCCTCGAAGGCTGCAATCGGTATCACGATCACACTCCAAGCCGGCAAGCTCACCGCTCACGAGCTCGGCGTCCCGGGCAATCAGGACCCGGTCACCGTGTCGCGCGGCAACGTGGTCAACGTGATCTTCAAGAACAAGGATCCCAAGAGGCGGCGGCTGACAGTCAACGAGGGTGAGTTCGAACAGGACGTCAACGGAACCGCGGTCAAGGAGCATCCGAAGGTCTGCACCACCCTCGTCCGACCAGGCGGCAGCCAGTTCCTGTCGTTCGTCCTGTCAAAGCCATCGATTGCCACTGTCAACCTGCCGTACAGCTTTGAGGTGCCTGGCGTCGCCGGTGCCAAGATCGAAATCAAGGTCCCCTGAGTGATGAGCGGAGTCGACCCGTCAGTGAGTACCGTTCGATTTGTGAAACAGCGATCGGCCATCGGCCTGGCCTTCGTCGCTGCGGCGGCGCTACTCGGTGGTTGCGCTCGTAACGCGCCACAAGACACATTTCAGCCCGACGGTGAAAACGCCCGGAGGATCCAGAACCTCCAATTGCCGGTGTTCATCGTTGCCGGAATCGTCGGCGTCATCGTCTTCGGCGTCATCATCGTCGTCGTCATACGGTTCCGCGATCGCGGCCAGGAGATGCCGAAGCAGACCCATGGCAAACCTGCGCTCGAGATCGTCCTCACGATCATCCCGGCGTTGATCCTCCTCGGTGTCGGCATCCCCACAGTCAGCACCGTGTTCTCGCTTGCCAAGACCAGCGATACACAGTGCGTCGTCAACGTCACCGGCCAGCAGTGGTGGTGGGAGTACGAGTATCCCGTGCAGAACTGTGGCGGCGTCGAGATCAGCGATCCAGTGGTCACCAGCGGTGAACTGGTGCTGCCGACCAAGGCCCACGTGCTGTTGCGGATCACGAGCAACGACGTCATCCACTCCTATTGGATTCCGAAGCTCAACGGCAAGCGCGACGCAGTTCCCGGTCGAATCCACCCGTTGCGGATGGAAGCCGATCACCCTGGCATCTTCGCAGGCCAATGCACCGAGTTCTGTGGCCTCAGCCACGCCAGGATGCGCATGGACGCCGTCGGCCTGACCCCAGCCGACTTCGGCACGTGGATCGCCGAGCAGTTGGCGCCTGCCACCAAGCCCAGCGACGAAGCGGCGTCGCGCGGCGAGGACACCTTCCGCGCCCAGTGTTCGCGCTGTCACCAGGTCAACGGGTTGATGAACGAGAATCCCGACGGGACCAACTCCGACAAGCCGGTGATTGCCTTCCCCGATCTCTACATCGTTTCCGGCAACGCACCGAACTTGACCCATCTGATGACTCGCACGACCTTCGGAGGAGCGACGTTCGATCTGCTCACCCCCGCCTGCCGAAAGGCGTTGCATGAGGCCAGCCCAGATGCGTTCGGCGCGTTGTACCTGAAGGGCGTGACGCCAGACTGCTTCAATGAAGCCGAGTTGCGCGACTGGATCCGCAATGCCCCGGCGAAGAAGCCGATGTACTCCACCGAAGCCGACAAGGACAAGAGCGGCGGGAAGTACCGCGGCATGCCCAACCTGAATCTCACCGACGATCAGATCGACCAGGTCGTCGCCTACCTGCTCCAGCGGAAGTAAGGAAGATCCCAGATGGCCATCATCGAACGACCCTCCACAGTTCCCGACATCGTGATCGGCGACGAGCCGCAGTACGTGACACCTGCGTCGTCGTACGGCGTGTTCCGACGCCCGGTCACGACGACGGGCTGGCGGTCGTGGCTGTTCACGGTCGACCACAAGAAGCTCGGCCTGATGTACGGCGCGGCGGCGATGTTCTTCTTCCTCGTCGGCGGCATCGAGGCGCTGCTCATCCGCACACAGTTGGCTGCACCCGACAACACCGTTCTCAGCGCAAGCCTCTACAACCAGATGTTCACGATGCACGCCACGACGATGATCTTCTTGTTCGTGATGCCGATGGCAGCGGGGTGGGCCAACTACTTCGTGCCGTTGCAGATCGGTGCGCGCGACGTGGCATTCCCGCGCCTCAAGGCCTTCGGCTTCTGGTGCTTCCTGGCCGGGGGCATCTTCTTGAACACGTCATGGTTCCTTG
>JANMQX010000007.1:0-2805 GCA_031370745.1 Ilumatobacteraceae bacterium | reverse complement strand
TCGAGTATCGCCTCGAGTTGCAGGCGGGCCGGCCGGCGCTTGCCGATGATCTCGATTTCGAAGCCCGTCGTGCCTGCAGCGGCCAGTTCGGTTGGGATGTATCCCCAGGCCAGCGAGACGCCAGAGTAGTGCGCGTAGCCGCCGCTGGTGATCCAGCCGACCACCTTCGCGCCGTCATCTCCGCAGTGCCAGATCGGCTCGTCGCCGATCACGTCGGCAGGTGCCTCCGGATCGGGCTCGACGACGAACATCGTCAGCTTGCGCTTCGGGCCGCCACTGGCCATCTCGGCTTCGACAGCCGCCCGTCCGACGAAGTCGTGATCGAACTTCAGAACGCGATCCATCCCTGCTTCGAGCGGCGTGTAGATGGGACGGTACTCGCGGTACCACGTGCCGAAGTTCTTCTCGAGACGCATCGTGATGAGAGCGCGGAAGCCGAAAAGACGCATGTCGAACTCGCGGCCGGCCTCCCACAGCGCGTCGAACAAATAGCGCTGGTACTCGGGTTGCATCCAGATCTCGAACCCGAGGTCGCCGGTGTATGTCATCCGCGAGAGCCACACCGGAGCCATGCCGAGGTTGATCTGGCGAAAGGCCATGAACGCGAAGTCGGCGTGGGCCAAGGAGGTGGCGGTGAGCTTCTGCAGAACATCGCGCGACCGCGGCCCCGCCACTGTCAGACCGACCATTGACAGCGCGAGCACTTCGAAACGGATCAGGCTCGTGTCCGGCAAGTGATCCAGGAACCAACGGGGGTGGTGCACCTCAGCGGCCTGTGAGCCGAAAAGAAAGAACTCGTCCGGTCCGACGCGCGACACCGAGAACTCGCCGACGATTCGGCCCTGCGGGTTCAGCATCGCGGTCAGGTTCGTGCGGCCGATCTTGGGAAGTGCGTTGGTGAACAGGCTCTGCAACCAGTCGGCGGTACCGTCGCCGCTGACCTTGTACTTCGCAAAGTTGGACGCTTCCGACAGACCGACTCGCTCACGAACGGCCCGGGACTCCTCGGCAACCAACGGGAAAGCGTTGGATCGATGGAACGTGACGTTCTCGACCGGGTCATCGCCCGGTTGCTGGAACCACAGCGGGTGCTCGAGGCCGAACCCGGCACCCCACACCGCGTTGTGCTGGGTGAGCCTGTCGTAGATCGGCGTCGTGTGCAGGGGCCGCCCGGCCGGAAGTTCCTCGTTGGGGAAGGTGATCCTGAATCGGCGCGAGTAGTTCTCGCGAACCTTTGCGTTGGTGTAGGCCAGCGTGGCCCACTCGCCGTAGCGGGCGACGTCCATGCCCCAGATGTCGTCGTGTGGATCGCCGTTGACCATCCAGTTGGCCAGCGACAAACCGACCCCGCCACCCTGGGACAGGCCGGCCATGACGGCACATGCCACCCACATGCCGCGCATCGCCTTGATCGGACCAACCAACGGATTGCCGTCGGGGCTGAACGTGAACGGACCGTTGACGAACTTCTTGATGCCGGCGCGGCCGACCGCGGGGAAGTGGGCGAACCCTCGCTCCAGTTCTGGGGCGATGCGGTCGAGGTCGTGCGGAAGCAGCTGGAAGACGAAGTCCCACGGCGTTTCGTTGGGCGACCACGGTCGATTGTCCTGCTCGTACGTGCCGAGCAGGATGCTCTGCCCCTCTTGACGGGCGTAGATCTCGCCGGCGAAGTCGATCATGTGCGGCAGTTCGCGACCGTACTGTTCGTTGTAAGCGATCACCTCTGGCATCGGTTCGGTGAGCAGGTAGTGATGCTCCATTGCAAGCACAGGCAGTTCGAGGCCGACCATTCGGCCCACCTCGCGGGCCCACAAGCCCCCGGCGTTGACGACATGCTCGGCGTGAATCGTGTGATCGCGATCGGTGATCACGTCCCACGTGCCATCCGGTCGCTGCTGCAACCCGGTGACCCACGTGTCGGTGTACACCTCGGCGCCGCGGTTGCGAGCGCATTTCGCGTATGCGTGCGTCACGCCATACGGGTCGACACTGCCCTCGTCGGGGTCGTAGAGCGCTCCGACGAAGTACTTCTCCTCCAGCAGCGGATTCAACTCTTTTGCTTCGGCCACGGAGATGATGTCCATGTGCATGCCGAGGTAGCGCCCGCGTGCCTGCGCCATGCGCAGCCAATCGAGACGCTCCGGTGTATCGGCCAGCATCAATCCGCCGGGCAGGTGGATGCTGCACTGTTGACCGGATTCGGCCTCGATCTCCCTGTAGAGGTTGACCGTGTACTGCTGCAGACGGGCGACGTTGGGGTCGCCGTTGAGGGTGTGCATGCCGCCGGCGGCGTGCCAGGTGGACCCGGCGGTCAACTGCTTGCGCTCCAAGAGCACGACGTCGGTCCAACCAGCTTTGGTGAGGTGATACAGCACGCTGGCGCCGACGACACCGCCTCCGACGACCACCACTTGCGCTGACGCTTTCATCGTGTGCTCCTGAAACTCGGTGGTCTAGAAATCGGTGGCGACGCCGCCCTCGGCGACGCGGCGGGCAACGAACGCTTCCAGTTCTTCGAGTCGAGTCGCGTCCATCTCAGGTTGTTCGTACACGGCGAGGAACGCAGCAGCGAGATCGTGCGCTTTCCCGGCAGCCTCTGGTCTGCCGGCCTCGTCCCAACTCTCGTAGTTGCGCCAGTCGCTGATCATCGGCTTGAAGAACGCGGTGCGATATCGCTCTTGCGTGTGGCCGACGCCGAAGAAGTGACCGCCTGGACCGACCTCTTCGATCGCGTCGATTGCGAGTGTGCCCTCGTCGACGATGATTGGATCCATCATCGACGAGACCATGTGCAGCAGATCGGCG
>JANMQX010000427.1:0-2586 GCA_031370745.1 Ilumatobacteraceae bacterium | reverse complement strand
ACGAGATCTCGATGGTGTTCACCAACATGGGCGCGCCAAATGTCGCGATGTCACAGGCACCGGGCTCCTGTCTCGGCAACAGCGGAACAGCGCCCGCACCCGGTCGTGTCTCACTCGTCATACCGGTGGGCGCCCGCTTGGTCTCCGTCGATGTCGCAATGTTCGACGGGGCCCCTCTCGTTGTCGGCCAATACACGGTCTTCTTGGTCAGAGATGCTCTGGGGGCCAGCTCGCAGAGCAGCAGCGCCATCGCCCCTGCCGTACTCGGTGGCGGCCAGACCAACGTGATCGTGCACCATCTGCTCATCCCAACCGCGGCCGAGATCGTGGACGGTACCGAGTCGTTCCATCTCGAGATCGGATCGTTCTCGAACAACGACAACGGCTTCTGCCAAGCAACCGTCACCTACGACACCGACGGCTGACCATCGCCCCCACACCTCCAACACGCACACCAAAAGAACACCGAATCAACGACGCACAAGTGCGCGATATGGGTGGGTCTACCGGTGCGCCGAGACCGTTGTTCTGGTTCGCACGTTCTGCGCGCCGCCGGTCACGATTCCCGGGGCGATTCAATCGGCAGTTATTCCGGTGATCTGTGAAGTTTCGCTTCCGGGTTGGTGCGCGGCTGATTTCCGTGACCACCCCAGATAGTTGGGGTGGTGACGATCGCCGGATGACCGCAGAATCGGGTCATGACCACCACCGAACAGAACAAGACCACCACCGAACAGAACAAGACCATCGTCAGCGACTTCATCGACGCGCTCTTCACGAGAGGCGATCCCAACGCGGTCGACGACTACCTGGCCGAGGAGTTCGTGAACAACGATCCGCCGTTCGGCGCATCCGCCGATCGCGAAGGAATGCGTCGCGCGGGGGCGATGTTCCGGTCCGTGTTCCCCGACTGGCACAGCGACATGCACCAGCTCGTTGCGGAGGAGGACATCGTCGTCGAACGGTTCACCGCGTCTGGCACGCACACGGGCACCGACATCATGGGCGTCGGCCCATCGGGTGCCACCGTGACGTTGCCCGGTATCAACATCTTCCGGCTGCGCGACGGGCGCATTGTGGAGCGGTGGGGCCGCCTCGACGACCTCGGGTTCCTCCGCCAGCTCGGTGTCGCCGAGCACCCATGAACACTGCACCGACGCGCTCGCGTGTCGCGGATCTGAAGCACGATCGCGGCGTCGGACCTAGAGTGCGACAGTGACCAGCCACTCGACGAGCGCACGTCGATGGGCCCGCGGCATGGCCGACATGGAGCGGCTCAGCAGCGACGGGCTGGACCTGGATTCGTTCCGCAGAGAAGTTCTCCGACGGCTGCGCTCCTTCGTGTCGATCGATGCCGCTTTCTTCGCAAGTGTTGATCCCACCACCATGTTGTTCACATCGGCCCTGGCGGAGACCCCGTTGGCTGCTGTCACCGGGTTGTTCCTGGACAACGAATACGTTCGTGACGACGTCAACAAGTTCGCCCGACTGGCCGCCGCGTCCGACCCGGTTGGCTCCCTCGATCGGTCTACGAATGGCGATCGTGCCACGAGCGCCCGCTACCGGGATGTGCTGGCCCCCATCGGGATGGGCGACGAGTTGCGGGTCGCGCTCGTGGCCGGGGGCCTTTGCTGGGGGGTGCTTTGTTTGCACCGCGCCGAATCCGCGCTCGGTTTCGACGCCGCCGAGGTCGACTTCGTGCGCCGCGTCGCTCCATTGCTCGCTGGCGGCCTGCGTCGAACGGTCGCTCTGTTTCCCGCGCTACCAGCCGCGTCGAACTCCAGCGGCCCGGGGATCATCATCCTCGACGCCGATCTCACGGTCGTCTCCATCAATCCACGGGCCGAATCGATTCTCATCGACGTCGTCGACTCGGACTGGCCGACCCAGTTCGACCTGCCCGCGCCCATCTACGCCGCGGCGGCCCATCTCCAGGGCAACCATCGCGAGACGGTCGCAGCACCCAGGGCAACTCGCCTGCGTCGAGGAGGTGGCGGCTGGGTCACGGTGCAGGCGTCATCGCTCAACGGGACCGCGGGGCGACAGATCGCAATAGTCCTTGACACGGCCGACACCGCCGCCGTGAGCTCGCTCATCCTCGCCGCTCACGGTCTCACGCCCGCCCAGAGCCGAGTCGTTGCGCTAGTGCTACAGGGACGCTCGACCCCGTCGATAGTGAACGAGTTGCACATCTCCGCGAACACTCTCCAAGAACACCTCCACGTCGTGTTCGACAAGCTGGGGATCGGCAGCCGCCGCGAACTCGTCGCGGCCCTCTCGGCCAGAGGATCTCGCTGAACCCGATCGCCTCGGTGGCGTCCGCTCCATCAATGAGAATGGCCTCAAGCCTGCGAGAGACTGTAGATCGCCCAGTCGCTCGGCACTCGTTCTGTCGAGCGCGGAGCGAACATCGCCGGACGTGAGGTCGTTCTGCTCGACCCACTGTCGGAGCAACTCGACGAGCACCGGTGGGATCGGCACGCTGCGCGCCCCGGTCTTCGGCTCACCGGGCTCATCAAAGGAGATGTCGGCTTCGGTGACGTCCAGTCGACCGCAACCCTCAGCTGGCAACTCGGCTGATTGAAC
>JANMQX010000420.1:0-10821 GCA_031370745.1 Ilumatobacteraceae bacterium | reverse complement strand
CGTGACCCGTGGAGCCGCCTGGGTTGGGCAGCGGACCCTTGTCGATCTGCACCATGTCGGTCCAGCCCAGCCGGCTGAGGTGACCGACCAGGCAGTTGCCCACGATTCCGGCGCCGATGATCACGCACCGCGCCCTGGTGGGCACGGTCTGGGTCGCTGCGTCTTGTCCCGTTGAGTCTGTGCTGGCTTGACCTGGCATCACCGTCTCCTCACTGCTTCGTGATCAAGACGTCCTTGTCTTCAAGGACCGTCTGATATATCTTTACGATATCACCAACGTATCACTCAGCGAGCGGGCGTTTCAAGCGATCCGGCAAATGATCGTCACGCTCGAACTCGCCCCTGGCGCGGTGGTCGACGACGACGAGTTGCAGCGCACACTCGGCCTCGGCCGCACGCCAATTCGTGAAGCGTTGCAACGTCTCGTCCGCGACCAGTTCGTGATGATCATCCCCCGACGCGGGATGTACGTGTCGAGCGTCGACGTGTCGGAACTGTCGACGCTGTACGAGACGCGGGCAATCCTCGAGCCCTACGTCATGCGACTGGCCAGCGCCCGTGGCCGCGCCGCCGATTGGGACGAGATGGCCGCAGCACTTGCCCGTGCCAGGGCCGACAGTTCGCCAACACAGTTGCTGGAGATCGATCGCGAATGTCGGGAGATCGTCTGGACGGCGGCGGGCAACCGTTTCCTCACCGACACGCTCGACATGTTGTATGCCCAGAGCGACCGGCTGTGGCACTTGTACCTCTCCGACGTGGCCGATCTTGATCATGTGATCGACGAGCACCGCGCCATCCACGCCGCGTTGGTCGACGGCGATGGTGAACGCGCCGCTGCATTGATCGAGTCGCACATGCGGGCGTTCAACGACAAGATCGGCGCCGCCGTGCGCCGCCGCCTCGAATCCCCACTCGCCGGCTTCTGAGTCCAGCGGCGCATCCGTGTCGCCGATTCAAATTGGAGTCCGCAATCGCGCCCGGCGCGCGTCTGCTTCGTCGACGAACACCTGCACAATCGATTGAAAGTATGATCATACGTATGATATGATCCCCTCATGGCCGCGACACGGATCACCATCACGGTTGACGAAAACGTGCTCGACGAGCTGAAAAGCCGCGTCGGTCCAGGTGAGGTGTCTAGCTACGTCGTTGAAGCGTTGCGCGCCCGGCTTCGAAAAGACCCGATTCTCGAGCTACTGGACAAGCTCGACGAGATGTACGGACCGCTTACCGACGACGAGATTGCCGAGGGAGAGCAGTGGCTGAAGGAAGCGAACGAGCGGTTGTCGTTGACTCTGGAGCTGTCATCGGACTCGCCCGAAACAACAACCAAAACCTGAGAGCACGATTTCGGGCCGCGCAACGGATCGGTATGGACATACGAGTGCCGGTGGTCGTGGTAGCCGAGACGGTGAGGGGTGACGGTCCTCGAGACGCTGCCGTCAATCTCGTACTCGCTCAAACCGAGCCTCGGTACCCGCTGACCGAGGCCATCGCCCGGCGAGCAGGCCAGTTGCTGGCTGTTGCTCGATCATCCTCGACAATCGATGCCCTGATCGTTGCCGAGGCGCTCGACTGCGCTCCGGCGATGATCTGGACCTCCGATCCCAACGATCTTCGACAACTCGTCGGTCACAATCGTGGCGTGATAGTGGAACCGATCTGAGCTAGCGAGCGATCGACGTAGTCACGGCGACCGTGTTGGCGGTTGACACGTTCACCCATCAGGTTGCCGACCGCGGTGGCCATCGCCGGGTTCGGCTCCAGCGATACCGGATTCAGCCGGCGCGACGCGCACCTCGACCGCGGGCCAACTGCTTCTTGTGCTCGATGAAGTCGACGAGCACATAGTCGCCGAGGGTCTCGGGTGTCGTGAAGAAGGCCCGGCCGCGGTTGATCGACGTCAGCTTCTCGATGAACGACTTGAGGTAGCTGTTGGCGTCGAGCATGAACGTGTTGATGCGAATGTTGTCTTTCGTGCAGCGAACGACCTCGCGCAGGGTGGCCTCGATTGTCTCGGGCACCGGCGGGTAGTTGAAGAACACGTCGCCGCGTTGGGTGATGTGCGCAGTCGGTTCGCCGTCGGTGATCATGATGATCTGTTTGGTGCCCGTCTGCTTTGCCAGCAGATGCCGGGCCAACAAGAACCCGTGCTGCATGTTTGTGCCGTAGACGAAGTCCCACGAGACCTCTGGCAGTTGCGCTGCGGTGAGAATTCGCGCCGTCTCGCTGAAACCGACGATGCCCATGTAGTCGCGCGGGAACTGCGAGGTGATGAGCGAATGCAGTGCCATCGCCACCTTCTTGGCCGGCAGAAAGTTGTCGCGCATCGGCATCGACAACGACAGGTCGAGCATCAACACCGTCGATGACTTG
The DNA here is from genome assembly GCA_031370745.1 of Ilumatobacteraceae bacterium. Taxonomy (GTDB): domain Bacteria; phylum Actinomycetota; class Acidimicrobiia; order Acidimicrobiales; family Ilumatobacteraceae; genus JAENVT01. The sequence goes on along the minus strand of JANMQX010000420.1, from coordinate 8,442 downwards.
GTGAGGTGCTCGGTCTTTTCGATCTCGAAATCGTCGGGCGACAGATGCACGGGAGTTCCGGTGCCGTTGCGGCGAAGCGCGTTGCGGATGGTCTTGTGCAGATCGAGATTGAAGGGATCGCCGTACTCGTACTGCTTGGTCTCGTACGTGCGCTCGTGACCTTGGCCGAGGCGATCCATCTGGTGCTGGCCGACCTTGTCCTTGGCCAGCTTGTCGAACAGATCACGAAGGGCATTCGAACCGATCTTGCGCAGCCCCTTCGGGGTCAGCTCCAACCGACCTTCCCGCTGCTCGATCAGTCCGGCTTCCTGCAGCATCTTGGTCAGCTCGGCAAGGCGCTCCAACGAGCGAGCCGCGTCGTCGCCCATCAAGTCGCGCACCTTGTCCATGTCGGCCTCGGCAAGGGCACCCGGACTGGTGGCGTTGCGCAGCAGGTTCTCCAATTGGTCGAGGTCACCGAGCTCCTGCATGGTCTGCATCGCCTGGCCCATGCCCATCGGGTCGCCACCTTCGAACAGATAGCCCTGCCCCCAGCCCATCTGCGGAAACATGGCTTGCAGGTTCTGGCCGAGCTGGCTCATCTGCCAACGCAGATCCATGTCTTCGAGCAGCTGATCGCTGAGCTGCTGCAACTGCGCCCGTTGTTCTGGCGTCATCGAGTTCATCATCGCCTGCATGGCCGCCATCCGTCGGGCCATCTGTTCGAGCAACTCGTCGAGGGTCGCTGGGTTCTCAGGGAAGAAGTCGCCGAACTCCTCCATGAACTTCTCGAACTCGGGATCCTCGCCGCGCTCGCGCTTGTCGAGCATCTCGTTGAGGCCAGCCATCATGTCTTTCATGTGTTGCAGATCTTCGGGCGTCATGCTCTGCATCGCACCAGACATCTGCTCAACCATCTGTTGCGTCAACTGTTGGCGGATCTTGTCGAGCAGTTGCTCGAACCGCTGTGCTGCCTCGGCCGACTCGAAGTCGTACGCCTGGAGCTCGCGGACCTTGCCGGCGAGGTCGTCGGGCAGCATGTCGAGGCGGAAGTTTCGATCAGCGGCGGCATCGCGCGAGGTCTGAGCGCGACGTTCGTCACCGCTGCGCTCAGCAGCCTGGGTCGCGTTGTCGATCGCGTGACGCTCTTCGTCGACGATGTCGTTGAGCTCGTCGGCGATCTCGCTGTACACACCACCGAGGTCGAACTGGTCGAGACGATCCTGCCGCTGCTGGCGCAGCTTCTCCATCAACTCACGCAGGCCCTGCAAGCGCTCGCCATTGCGGTCGCGCATGCCTTCTTGCATCATTCGCCGCAACGCCGAGTTGACGTCGCCGTGGTACAGCAGATCATCGGTCAATTCGTCGAACAGGCCGTCGGCATCGAGGTCGAAACCACGTTGCGTGCCGTCCCACCGCGAGTACGTGAACCGGGCTGCCATGAGAGAACCCTACAGAAGATCGGCCCGGCTAACCTTGGAGACCGCATGCGCGTTCCCCGGACTTTCTCATTCGTCGATCTTTCAGGTTTTACGAACTACACCGCCGCCTTCGGCGACGACGCCGCCGGACGGATCCTCAGCGCCTTCAGGTCACTTGTCCGCGAAATCGCCAGCGAGCGAGGCGTCCGCATCGCCAAGTGGCTTGGCGACGGCTGCATGGTGGTGTCGATCGAGCAGAGCAATGCGGTTGCCTTTGCGCTCGACCTCGAACACCGCTCGGCCGAGGTCTGCGCGCCGCTGTCACTGCGGGTCGGCATGGCAACCGGGCACGCCCTGTTGTTCGAGGGCGACGACTACATCGGCTCGGCGGTGAACATGGCTGCCCGGCTGTGCGACGCGGCGGGTCCGTTCGAATGTCTGATGCCGACCATGCAGATCGAGCGGCTACCAAGGGGTGTCACCGCCCACGCCCACGAGCCCGTGGAACTGCGCGGTTTTCCGGGCCCGATCGACGTGGTCGAGCTCGGTGGCGAACCGGAACTCGTTGCCAGCACCGATACCGGCGAGCTGTGGACCCGCAGCCCATTCGCGTGATCCGCGGCGTTGTCGTACCCCACTCCCGCCTTGATCGCGCCAGGTTCCACGAAGACCTTGTTCTGTTGGCGGGGGTCGGTGCGCCGACGGTGCGGATCACACTCGACTGGTCGTGGTTGCAGCCAAAGGCGGGCGCGTTCGATGGTGATGCCGTCGAGTGGTATGCGGGCTTGCTGCAGCACGCCACGGGCCTTGGCGTCGGCTTGCAGTTCACCTTGTTGGAACGCACCGTCCCGCAGTGGTTCGAGAACGACGGCGGGTTTGCCGATCCTCGATTCGCCGGCCACTGGTGGCCGCGCTGGGTCGAAGGCGCGTCGGAGCGCTTCGGGGATGCGCTCACCGGATGGGTGCCATTCGACAACCCGCTGGCCTACGCCAACCGCGTGATCCCCGACGACCCACGACGTCATGGCGAGGTGCTCGACACGTTGGTCGTGGCGTGGCGCGATGCATGGCGCATTCTGCGCGGCGGTGCGCCCGTCGCTACCGCGATCGGCGTGAAAACCGTGCGGCCTGCCGACCAGACCATCCAGGCTGCGGAAGCTGCCCGCCGGCAGAACCATTTGCGATGGGATCTGTGGTTGCAGGGTTTGAACGACGGGACGATCAGCATTCCCGGGCGGGCCGACCGCGAGCTCGCCGACCTGGCGGGATCGTGCGATGTGTTGGGCATCGTTGTTGCAGACGTCGACGAATCGCTCGGTGCCGTGCTGCGCACCGCGGAGATGGGCCCCGACCGGCCGTTGGCCATCACGCTGATCACGCCGCCGGGCAAAGATGCCGACCGGGTCACCGTGGTCGAGCGGTTCGAGGTTGCATGCGGCGAGGCCGCTGAAGGGGCGCCGCTGCAGGCGATGGCAGTGAGCCCGACGTTCGATATCGACGGCTATGACGACGGGATCATCACCCGCGATCGCGACGTGAAGGACTCGGCGACCATCTTCTTCGGCGCGGCTGTGCAGTAACTTCCGGCGTCATGGAGTTCTTCACCGACGTCACCGACCACATCGCCTACGAGGGTCCCGACAGCGACAATCCGCTGGCGTTCCGCTGGTACGACGCCGACCGAGTCGTCGCTGGCCGGCGGATGGAGGATCACCTTCGCTTCGCGGTCTGTTACTGGCACTCCTTCGCGTGGGACGGCTTCGACATCTTCGGTGCCGGAACCATGGACAGGCCGTGGCACCCCACATTTGCTCCGGGCGCCGACCCGATGGCCGCCGCGAAGCAGAAGATGGACGCGGCCTTCGAGTTCTTCGCCAAGCTCGGCGTGCCGTTCTATTGCTTCCACGATCGCGACATCGCCCCGGAGGGCTCCAACTTCAAGGAGTCAGCAGCGAATCTCGACGAGATGGTTGATGCCGCAGCCGAACACCAGCAACGAACTGGTGTGCAGCTGCTGTGGGGCACTGCCAATCTGTTCTCCAACCCGCGGTATCAGGCGGGGGCGGCTACCAACCCGGACCCGGAGATCTTCGCCTTCGCAGCCGGCCAGGTGGCACATTGCCTCGAAGCCACCCAACGTCTGGGCGGGGCCAACTACGTGCTGTGGGGTGGTCGCGAGGGCTACGAAACATTGCTCAACACCGACCTCAAGCGCGAGCTCGATCAGTTGGCGCGGTTCTTGTCGCTGGTCGTCGAACACAAGCAGCGAATCGGGTTCGACGGCGCGATCCTGTTGGAGCCCAAACCGTTCGAGCCGACAAAGCATCAGTACGACTACGACGTCGCCGCCGTGCATGCGTTCCTGCAGAAGTACGACCTCGCCGACGAGGTCAAGGTCAACATCGAGGTCAACCACGCCACGTTGGCCGGTCACGATTTTGCCCACGAGATCGCATCGGCGGTCAACGCAGGAATCTTCGGATCGATCGACGCCAATGCTGGCGACGATCGCCTCGGCTGGGACGTTGATCGCTTCCCCGTGTCGGTCGAGCAGATGACGCTCGGCATGTTGGAGATCCTGCGCGGCGGAGGCTTCACCACCGGCGGGTTGAACTTCGACTCGAAGCTGCGCCGTCAATCGACGGATCGCACCGACCTGTTCTACGCCCACATCGGCGGTATGGACACGATGGCACGAGCCCTGCTCGCCGCAGCGTCGATCATCGAAACGGGCGAACTCGACAGGATTCGCGACGAGCGGTACGCGGGTTGGCACGGCGAGCTGGGATCGTCGATCATGCGGGCCTCCAGCCTTTCCGACTTGCACGATCGAGCGATGTCGACGGGGGAGCCGGCCCGATCGTCGGGCCATCAGGAGAAGTTGGAAAACCTGGTGGCGCGACACATCGAGCGAGCCCGCTGACGGGCGCAGTCGCTCGAGGCCCGAGCCGTTGCTAGCTGCGGCCGCGATATGTCGCGCTGGTGCCCGACGAGTCCTTGTTCAGGCGCTTCGACAGGTGCAGGCCCTCCAGGACGAACTCGACCGCAGCGGCAACGGCTGCCGGCGATTCATCGCCACCGGTCAGTGCCAGCACCGGAGAGCGCAGCGCCGGCACCATTTCGACGAGGCGGGCCTCTTCGACAGACGCGATGTCTTCGCCGGCATGGGCAACGACACCGTCCTCGAACGCGAGGATGACGTCACGAACCTGATCGGGTGTGATGCGCTCCTTGTAGACCGTCAGCACTGCGGCCTTCACCAGGTTGTCGAGGATCTGGCCATCGCGGCCTTCCTCCAGCGACTCGATCTCGATCTTGCCGCTGCTGGAAGCAGCGAGCGCCTCGAGGTCGCAGATTCGTGGCACGACGACGTGCTCGCCGGCGCGCAGCCCGCGCCGCAAAGCGTTGGCGCCGAGTACTTCGACGTTGCTGACCGAGAGCCGCACGCTGACGCCACTGCGCTGATTGACCTGCGTAGAAGCCCGGGCCAGCTGGCTGAATGTCGCGACGACCTGCTCCATGTAGTCGGGCAGGTGCACGGTGACGTTGCCGACCGAACCGGGCCGCGCCTCCTGGCGCATGATCGCTACTTCGGTCTCGATGTCGAGCGGGTAGTGGGTGCGGATCTGGCTGCCGAAGCGGTCCTTCAGCGGCGTGATGATGCGGCCACGGTTCGTGTAGTCCTCAGGGTTGGCGCTGGCTACCAACAACACATCGAGTGGAAGCCGGATCTTGTAGCCGCGCACCTGCACGTCGCGCTCTTCGAGCACGTTGAGCAAACCGACCTGGATGCGCTCGGCGAGATCGGGAATCTCGTTGATTGCGAAGATGCCACGGTTCGTACGCGGCACCAGCCCATAGTGCAGCGTCAGTTCGTCGCTGAGGTAACGACCCTCCGCGACCTTGATGGGATCGACTTCGCCGATCAGATCGGCGATGGACGTGTCGGGCGTCGCCAACTTCTCCCCGTAGCGATCGTCGCGGTGCACCCATTCGATCGGCGTCGCATCACCCACCTCGGAGATCAGTTCGCGGGCGTGCTTGCTGACGGGGGCGTAGGGATCGTCGTTGATCTCGCTGCCGCCGACGATCGGCATCCACTCGTCGAGAAGGCCGGTCAGCGATCGGATGATGCGGGTCTTGGCCTGGCCGCGCTCGCCGAGGAAGATCACATCGTGGCCTGCCAGCAGCGCGTTCTCCAGTTGCGGCATGACCGTGCGCTCGTAGCCCAACACGCCGTCGAACAGCGGTTCACCAGCCGCGATTCGGGCGACCGCGTTCCGGCGGATCTCCTCTTTCACTGGAGTCGATTGCCAGCCTGAGGCCTTCAGATCGCCGAGAGTTTGAGCGAGTGTTGCCATGAGTCGACCATACCGGGTTTCTGCGGCGCACGCCCGGGGCAGCCGCGCCTATTGTCGCCGTCGTGGATCTGTCGGGACGATGGCGTGCCAATGTTGCCGACGACGAGCGCCGCCGCAGCGCAGTCGGCCTCGAATACCACGACGAGGACTGGCCGGAGATCGAGGTGCCCAGTCACTGGCGCAACCTGGAGCCGTTCGCCGACAACGACGAGGCGCTGATCTACCGCAAGCGATTCGAGCTTGCCGAGGCACCTGAGGGCAAGCGCCATTTCGTGACGCTCGACGGTGTTTTCTACCAAGCCGATGTATGGCTCGATGGCGCCTATCTGGGGGATCCCGAGGGTTACTTCTTCCCCCACACCTTCGACATCACCAGCCTGTCTCGCCTGGCAACAGAACATGTGCTCGCGGTCGAAGTCGCCTGTCCGCCGCAACGTAATCGCAAGACCAAGCGCACGATCACGGGAGTGTTCCAGAACTGGGACGCGATGACTCCGACGTGGAACCCTGGCGGGCTGTGGCGTCCGGTGCGCATCGAAACGACCGGGCCTGTTCGAATCGACCGATGGCGGGTGCTGTGCCGCGATGTCAACGACACTCGCGCACACCTCCGGCTGCATGCCCGCCTCGACAGCGATGAGGCCCGCACCGTGCGGGTTCGCACCCGGGTTGACGGCGAACTGCTCGACCAGCACGAGCAATCGCTGGCCGGAGGCCTCAACGAAGTCGACTGGAACCTCGACATCAACGAACCACGGCTGTGGTGGCCGTGGACCCTCGGTGAACAGGAGCTGACCGACGTCGAGGTCGAGATATCCGTCGATGAGGTGATCAGCGACACTCGAACCGTGCGCACCGGCTTGCGCGAAGTGGTGCTGCAGGACTGGGTTTTCACGGTGAACGGCGAGCCGATCTTCGTCAAGGGCGCCAACATGGCGCCGACACGAATGGCACTGGGTGACGCGACGCCTGCGGAGTTCCGGCGTGATGTCGAGTTGGCTCGCGACGCGGGCCTTGACCTCCTACGCGTTCACGGGCACATCTCGCGTCCCGAGTTGTACGACGCTGCGGACGAGCTCGGCATGTTGTTGTGGCAGGACTTCCCCCTGCAGTGGGGATACGCCCGCACGATTCGCAAAGAGGCGGTGCGCCAAGCACGAGAAGCCGTCGACCAACTGGGCCACCACCCATCGATCGCGGTGTGGTGTGCGCACAACGAACCGGTCGCCCCCAATCTCGATCGGACGGCCCCGCTCGGAAAAGCGGCCATCCAATACGTCGCCGGGCAGCAGCTTCCGTCGTGGAACAAGACCGTGCTCGACCGCTGGGTGAAGCGGGCATTCGAGCAGGCCGACGAGACGCGAACGACCATCGCCCACAGCGGCGTCTTGCCTCATCTACCGCTGCTCGACGGCACCGACAGCCATCTGTACTTCGGTTGGTATCACGGCAACGAACGCGATCTCCCGGGCTTCGCCGCGTCGATGCCACGAATGGTGCGGTTCGTCAGTGAGTTCGGGGCCCAAGCGGTTCCCGAAGCAGCCGGTTTCATGGAGCCGAAGCGTTGGCCCGCCCTCGATTGGGACATGCTCCAGGAACGTCACGGCCTGCAACTTCATGCGTTCGAGAAGTTCGCGCCCCCGTCCGACTACCGCACCTTCGACGAATGGCGCGAGGCAACGCAGCGATATCAGGCGACGCTGCTCCGCCACCACATCGAAACGCTGAGACGGTTGAAGTACCACCCAACCGGCGGCTTCTGCTTCTTCATGTTCAACGACGCCTGTCCGATGGTGTCGTGGAGCGTCCTCGACCACGAACGTCATCCCAAGCTCGCATATCAGGCAGTTGTCGATGCCTGCCGGCCGGTGATCGTCGTCGCCGACCGACTACCGGAAACGGTCGCAGTCGGCGCGGCACTGGCCATCGACGTTCATGTCGTCAGCGATGTGCGCCGATTGCTGGAAGACACGGTCTGCACAGCGAAGCTCAGTTGGCCCGGTGGCTCGCATGCCTGGCGTTGGGGAGGTGACGTGCCGCCCGATTCATGTGTCCGAGTCGGCACGATTCAGTTCGTGGTGGCCGACGCCCCCGGCGAACTGTGGCTCGATCTGGTCGTCGAGCACGGCGATGAGATCGCCACCAATCGCGACGTGTGCACGATCGTTCGTTGACGCCGGGTCTACGCTCCACCCGTCTCAGAACTAGGAGGAACCATGGCGGTAGCGATACGTGAGCGGATCAAAGAAAAAGCGCAACCTCTGTTGGAGCCCGGCGAACAGATTCAGGCCGTCATCCCCTCACAGACCAAGAACGGTTGGCTCGGTGCGCTCGGGATCGTCTGGCTGATCTTCACCAACCGCTACCGCCCGATCGTCGTCACCGACCGCCGCATCGCCATCACCGATTCCGGCAAGTATGCGATGGCCAAGCCGACGACGATCGTCGCGTCGCTCCCCAGGAACACCCAGATCGGTCCTCCGTCAGGGATCTGGTGGAAGAGCACAAGCCTCGGACAACCGTTGTTCATACACAGGCGATTCCACAAAGACGTCGAGCTCGCCGACTCCTTGCGTCCCGCGGCATGACCAGGCCTGCTAGGTGCGGCTGAGCTCTCGGCGGTTGGCGAGCTTGGCTTTGCGGTAGTCCTTGTTCATCACAGCGATGAAGTCGATCGAGAT
>JANMQX010000397.1:0-3244 GCA_031370745.1 Ilumatobacteraceae bacterium | reverse complement strand
GAGGTCGCCCGCCACATCCCGAAGGTCTGGGGCACGACCACGCCGGAGGCGGCAATCCTCGCCCGCCAGCAGGGCTGCGCGGCGGCCCTGCGTCGGATCCTCGGCAGCCTCATCGACGCGTCGGGGTTCGCCCGAGGGGTGAAGCTGCTGACGAAGGCCGCGACGAGCGCGCCCCTCGAGGGACGACCGATGTACGCCGCGCTGCGGACGCTCCCAATCCCCGGGGAACCCGTGACCCAGCTCTTCCACGCCGCCTCGCTGCTGCGTGAGCACCGTGGTGACGGGCACATCGCGGCCCTGATGACCGAGGGCACCGGCGGCCTCGAGGCCCACGTCCTCGTCGCCCTCGAGATGGGCATTCCGGCGGAGAGGTTCGGGCGGATCCACCATCTCCCCTCGCCGCAGCTCGTCGCGCTCGTCGACGGGATGAAGGCCCGCGGACTCGTCGACGAGGACGGTGGGTTCACCTCCGCGGGCCGGGAGTCCAAGCAGCGCATCGAGGCGCTCACCGACGACCTCGCCGTGGCGCCGTACGAATGCCTCGCGCCGGCCGAGGTCGAGGAGCTGATCGCGGCCCTGGAACCCATCGCCGAGGTGCTCATCGCCGCTCAGGATTGGGGCTGAGCCTTCCGACGCCGACCTCGGTTGGCACGGAGAATCGGTGTCCTCCCCCCGGGCCAGGCTCCGTAGCAGCGCGTCGGGTCGGCACCTCCAGAAGTCCGCAATGGGCGTACACCCGCCCGACCCGCTCGGCAACGGTTGATGATCGCTCTCGCAAACTAGGCCAGTACCCGCCGAGCGCACGAGGACCGATCTGGCAGATATGGGTGGATCGGTGACGCAGTGAAGTGTCCCCCAGAGGCGCAGGCGTGGACTTCCTCGGTCCTGCTGTCCTTGAGCACGAACTTCGAGACGATCGATGAGGCCAACGGGTCAAGAGGGCGAATAAAGTCCTGACAGACTCGCCTGAGTCGCCATCATATGTGGATTAAAGGCATCCCGGCATTTTGAATGACGCGACCCATGTGCTCCAGTTGAACGATCCGCTGGCCTTTTCGTACTCGGTCGTGTACCAGAACGTGCAGTCATCGACGGGGTCCACGGTCATGCTGCTGTAGTCACCCCATCGGTGCAGGTTGCCCGTTTGGGAGCCGCCGCCCGCCTTGATGATCGTCTCGGCCTGCAGCACTCCCAATGGCGCGGTCGATACCCGGCCGGTGTAACGGATGCTCGGAGAGATAGAACCACTGGACGCGCTGTAGCCCAGCGCGATGTTGCCGACCTTGTCCATTGCGATGCTGCCCATCCAACGCGACGTCGAGTCAGGGCTGAAGGTCCCTTGCTGGAAGACAGTTGCTGATGAGGCGTTTAGGCCTCTGAGTTCGTACCAGCGCACGCCGACGACTTGGCTGCGTCGGCTGCCGCTGACTTTGACAGAGTGATTGACAACGAGACTTTCAAACGTACCGTTGTTTCGATAGGCGAGGCGATACATCAGTCGATCACCGAGCGAGTCGAGCGAATTGCTCGTCCCTGGCTGGGGGATGCATGTCCCGCCTCCACACGCCGGTGTGAACGCAGCGACCGGAATGCTGAAAGGACCAAGGAGTTTTGCGTTCGCCGGAGTGGCGAAATCGGCGTGAAACTTCCATTCGTTGAGCGCGTTCGCCCCGAAGTTGAGCATGTAGTTCGGCGAATTGGCCGGCGGCAGTGTGGCGCCGTCTAGGTCGGATGGCAGCACCCCACCGAAGCTGGTGCTCAGCTGGAAACATTGCTGGGTGGCCGCCGCACCCGTCAGCATGCGTGCACGATCGAGCGCACAGAGCTTCGAGCCGGCAAATGTTGTGCCGTTGTTGAAGATGTTGTAGGTGATGTAGTAGCCATCCGGCCACACACCCAGCTTCGGATAATCGGGGAACTGGGTATTGCCGTACGAGAAGGCGTACCGGTTGTAGCTACCGGTTGCATCGGACGTGGTCGATACGGCGACGCACTGCAGATACGGCACGGTGCTCACCGAGAACTGAGTCAACACCCAGCGGTTAGCGATCTTGTCGTACTGGGCGATCGGGTCGCCGTCGTTGTTGGTTTCACACCCACCTCCGAACCCCGCCCACAGCGTGTTGCCCGCCTTTGGGAAGCCGTTAGCAATCGCGCCGGTGACTTTGTCGAACACGGCGAATGACTCGTTCACCCACTGCACGTATTGCGTTGCACCGACGGCGCCATTTGTGTCCGGCGGTGCAGCGTTCGGTGCGAAGCCGTAGTCGCCGTCACCGACGCCGGCGAAACCCAACCCAGTTGTCGACACTACGTTGGGACCGGTGGTCGACTGGACCACGGGATCGGGCTGCTCGCGAGCCAAGATGTTGGCCGGTATCGGCCGCAATGGGCGCTCGCGGCGAACGTCGGATTGCGGTGCACTCGGAATGTCGCGCAGTGGCGGCGAGACATCGTGCTGAATTGCCTGAGTCACCTCGACACGAGGACTCGTGGGTGCCGGCAGACCCTGACCCTGGACACCCCCGGTCCCAATCGTCACCGGCAACACGCCAATCACTCCCACCAGCAACATTCCACGCAACAGCAGCCGACGTTGACGAATCATGATCTTCTCCTCAGGGTTGCCACGCGCGGTGGCGTGGCAACCGCAACCCGACACTAAGGCAGAAGCCGGAGACATGCAATGGCTGAAACCGAGCGGGCCGAACTCGGTATCCAAGGGACCGCAGCGCCCTCAATGGGCCGAGCGAGACCTACACGTTCGTACACGGTTGCGTTGCACGTCTGAGAGCAGCGATTCGGTCAGCATTCGAGCGATGCCCGATCGTTGCTGGTCGGCTCTGACGGCGACGACCATGAGAGATCAGGTAGATAGGAGCGGCCAGAAGTCGTGGGACCGACAGGATCGATTTCAACCGAGGATCGCGTGTCGACCTGGCATCGATCGTCGATGCCGTTATCAGCTGCGATACTGTCCCACGATGTAGGCGGGTACCGGCTGTGGAATGCCCTTCAGTTGCAGCGGATCGGTCATCAGCGTGGCTTCGATGTCGGCACCGGCGATCGTGCGCTGGCTTGCGAGGATCGCCCCGGGTTCGGCTCGGTCGCAGAGCCGCGATGCGAGGTTGACGGTGGTTCCGATCGGCGTGTAGTCGTAGCGACCCTCGTAGCCGATTCGTCCCAGCGTGGCGTATCCAGTGGCGATCCCGATTCCTAGGCCGAGCTGAATTCCTCGTTTCAG
>JANMQX010000393.1:0-11655 GCA_031370745.1 Ilumatobacteraceae bacterium | reverse complement strand
GATCGCCGAGGCGGCCGGGGTCTCGATGGCCACCATGGCCGTGCAGTGGGTCTTAGCCAACCCGACGATCTCCAGCCCGATCGTCGGCGCCAGCAAGCCCGAGCAGCTGAAGGATTCGGTGGCCGCCGTCGAGGCGGTGTTGGATCCCACGATCAAGGCTCTGCTCGACCAGATGACGTATGAGTTCCGATTCGGAGACAACGCCCGCTGATCTCACGCTCTGCGTTCTCGGGCGTCGGCGTCCGGGTTACCGGAGTGTTTCACTGCCGCCGCGGTCAGTCGGCACCGATGAAACCCATACGGCAGCGGTAGGTCGTATGGCCCCTTACCGTCCGGGCACAGTAATAATTCCTCAAGATCGTCAAGATCGTGCCGACCTAGTAGTCCTGCACGACCTCACAGTGGGGTCTCGAAAGGTCCGGTAGGATGTCATGAAGTTCGATCTCTGGCGCTCACGGTGGGCCGCGGCAGGCGCCGCGATCGCCATCGCACTGGGGGGCGGCGGCCTGTTCGCCGCATCTGCACTGGGTAACACGGGTGATGCGTCCATGCTTGTCCCAATGGTGCCTGTGCGCGTGCTCGACACGCGCCAGCCAACAAGTCCGTTTCACACAATGGCTCCGAGCGGCGTGCTGACGTTGTCGTTGGCCGACCAGGTGCCCAGCGATGCCACGGCTGCTTCAATCAACCTCACCGTCGTCAACGGCACCCTGGGCTCGTACCTCACACTCTTCCCCACTGGAACCGAAAGACCACTTGCGAGTGCGATCAACTGGGCCGACGGTTGGGCACACGCCAACTCCACGGTGGTCAAGCTCGGAACGACGATGTCATTCGACATCTACAATCTGGCCGGCGACGTCGATGTCGTCATCGACCTCGTCGGCTACTACGTTCCCGCCCCGGCAGGCGGCGGAACAGGTTCGGGCCCGCAGGGCCCTCAGGGCCCCGCCGGAGCAACCGGAGCCAAGGGCGACACCGGGGCGACAGGAGCCAACGGGGCGACCGGAGCCAAGGGCGACACCGGCGCAACCGGCCCAATCGGGGCCACAGGCGACACCGGCTTAACCGGCCCAACCGGGGCGACCGGCGCCACAGGCGACACCGGCGCAATCGGGGCCAACGGCGCCGACGGAGCAACCGCCGCAACCGGAGCCACAGGCGACACCGGCGCAACCGGCGCAACCGGCCCAACCGGCGCCACAGGCGACACCGGCCCAACCGGGGCGACCGGGGCGACCGGAGCCAAAGGCGACACCGGGCCGGCCGGGCCAATCGGACCAATCGGACCAATCGGGCCAATCGGACCAGCCGGGCCAACTGGAGCGACCGGTCCAGCCGGCACCGACGGCACCAACGGAACGACTGGCTACGAGGTTGTCGTCTCGGCGCCTGTTCCGACCACCGGCTCCAGCTCGGTCGTAGTGAAGGCAACATGCCCCGCCGGCAAGCAGGCGGTCAGCGGCGGCTACTCCGAGACCACCGGCAACGGCATGCTGGTGCTCGCCATGGGTCCCGCTACGACGAACTCGCCCAATGACAGTTGGTCGGTCAAGGCCCAGCGCGTCCAAAGCGCCGCCACCTTCACCGTCACAGCCATCTGCATCTCGGCGCTCTGACGCCGACCGCACAACAACACACAACTCGAAGGGATGGCGACCGCGCGGTCGCCATCCCTCGACTTTTTCTATCTGAGCACCCACGTACAAACGAACCGGCGCGGCCGGCCACGCAGTCACCCTCACGCCGCCGCACTGGCCATTGGGCAGCAATCGAATGTGGCCGAACCCGCTCTGCTCGATCGACAGTGACCCGGCACGTCTTGACGCCAGCCCGCTCAGAGATGAAATCGGCGAGCACTCCGCGGCAAATTCCGCTATCGCCGGTGTCATCTGGATACCGCTCATAGCCGACATCCACGCCTGGACATGTGGCCGAGCCCATGGGACTTGGTCGGCTTGCACAGCGAAGTCGATGTGGTTGATTCGAACCGGTCGGTAAGGTCTGGCGGATGGCCGACCGGACCGACTTGTTGTTGCGCTCGATCGATGTCTCCAAGTGGAGAGGGCTAGAGCTCGGGCCTCTCGCCAAGCCAGTCGTGCGTCGCGATATGGGTGACATTCGCTACCTCGATCATGTCGACACCGAGCAGCTGCGAGCCCGCTACGCCACCCACGACGGGTTCGATCTGGATGCGATCGTGCCGATCGACTACGTGTCGACCAATGGCTCCATACGTGACGCCGTCAACGCTGATCTGCCCTTCGACTACGTCATCGCGTCCCATGTCATCGAGCACGTGCCCGACCTCATCGGATGGCTGAGCGACATCGGCAGCGTGATCCGCGACGACGGCGTGTTGTCGTTGGCCATCCCCGATCACCGACGATGTTTCGATGCACTTCGCTCGCCAACAGTGCCCGCCGACATCGTTCACGCGCACCTCACCAGACCGACCGTCCCTACTCCTCGACAGGTGTTCGATCACTACGCCTCAGCTGTGGCGTGGCACGGCTTCATCTCGTGGGAAGAGGAACCGCCGTTCGCCGAATTGGTTCCGGTGCATTCGGAGACCGAGGCGCTCGACAATGCCGTCGCCGCCGTCACCAATGCCGACTATCAAGACGTTCACTGTTGGGTGTTCACGCCGTCATCGTTCCGCCGATTGTTCGCGGCTTTGGAACGACTGCAACTGGTGCCGTTCTCGCTCGAAGAGTGTTCCGAGACAATGGGCGGCGAGTTCTTCGCAACTCTCCGCGCCGCAACTCCGGGCGGCCCGATGCCGTCCACGGTCAACGACGGCCTTCCGAGGACGGCTTCCGAACACGCCAAGTTGCGAGCAGAACTGCTGTCGACACAGGACGAATTGCGCCGAACACTTGCCAGTCGCTCGTGGAGAATCACCCGCCCATTGCGCGCTATTAACGAGCTACGTGCCCGCCGTCGTTCATGAGCTGACGAGTTGGAGTTGTTGGTGTTGATGGCTGGTCTGCTCAGCGCGTCCCGTCGTCGTAGTCCTTCAGCAGGCGACGCATGATCTTGCCGGAAGCCGTGATCGGCACCTGGTCTACGAACTGCACGGCCCGCGGAATCTTGTAGGCGGCAAGGTGCTCGCGGCAGTGGGCAACGAGCGCCTCCGCAGTGACTGTGGTGTCGGGTTTCAGCACGACATATGCCTTCGCAAGTTCACCCTTCATCTCGTCGGGGACCCCGGTGACCGCTGCCAATGCGACTGCCGGATGCATGCACAGGACACGTTCCAACTCGGCGGGGTAGACGTTGAACCCTGCGGTCAAAATCATGTCGGTCTTGCGGTCGACGATCGTGAAGTAGCCGTCCTCATCCATCGTCGCAATGTCGCCTGAATGCAGCCAACCATCGGGCTCGATCGACGCCTTCGTAGCGTTGTCGTTGCCGTAGTAGCCGTCCATCACCAGCGGCCCGCGGAACATCAGCTCGCCGCGCTCCCCCGGTCCGAGCACCACGTTGGGATCGTCGATGTCGACGACCCTCATCGAGTTTCCGGGGTAAGCGATGCCGATGGTGCCCGGCTTGTTCGGCCCAACCACGGGGTTGGCGCTCGCCGCCCCTGCGAGTTCGGTCATGCCCCACACTTCGTGGATCGGACAGCCCGTCCGTTCGGTGAACTCGATCGCCTTCGCCGCCGGAAGAGTTTGCCCGCCAACCCAACAGCGTGTCAGGCTCGACAGGTCGGCCTCGTCGAAGTGCGGATGGGCCAGCAAGTAGTAGTACGCAGTGGGAACCCCGTCCATCAAGGTCGCCCTGTGCTTCGCAATGGCAGCCATCACCGCCGCTGCGTCGAACCGCGGCACCATCACCAACGTCGAGCCCGCCATCATCGCCGCGTTGAACACGCACGAGCCGTAGACGTGGGCGAGAGGAAGCGAGTTGAGCACGCGGTCATCAGGGCCGCGTGCTCCCATCAGCACTGTCCCGACGGCCGCTGTAATGACCGCACGGTGACTCTGCATCGCGCCCTTCGGGTGGCCTGTCGTCCCCGAGGTGTAGCAGATCGCCGCCAGGTCGGACCGCTCCCGTTGAATCGGAACAAACTGTGCGTCGGCTTCGTGGATCCAGCTGGTGAACGATGCGGCACCGGGCGGCACCTCGTCGCCCCACAAGACGACGCACGACAAGCGGTCGGTGCCGACCAAATCCAGCACCGGAAGACCTTTCTCGATCGACGCCACGACCACGCGTGCCCCGGAATCCGCTACGACGTAGCGGACCTCCTCTGTCGTCAGCATCGAACTGATCGGGTTCACGACCGCCCCTGTCTTGGCGATCGCGTAGTAGGCAACGAGCCACTCCCAGCAGTTCTGGCCGTACAGGGTGACCCGGTCGCCCGGTTGCACGCCCACCGAAACGAGACCGCTCGCGACACGATTCGACATCGTCTCCAACTCAGCAAAGCTGAACGTGTCAGCCTCTACGACCAACGCGGTCTTGTCTCCGAAGCGTCGCGCGGCCTCGGGAAGAATTTCACCAATCGTCGTGATCATCCGGGAACCGTAGTTCAACCGGAGGAGCCCAGCGCTGCGAGTGAATTGCTAAGACGGTTCCGATGTGGGAATGCCGGCCGGCTCGTCGACGAGCTGGTGCCTTGTGTGCGCGGCCGCGGCGAACAGGACCCGGGCGATCTGCGACTTGCGGTCTTCCCAACCCTGGCATTCGATCCAGATGATGCCGTTTCGGGCAACTGCATGGTTCGGACGGCCACACGTCGCGCAATATGGCTGGTCACGCCCAGCCTGTTCGATGATTTCGAGCGTCGCGGTGAGCGCGTCTTGATGAGTTTGCATTCGTCGACCTTTCGTTGCAGAGTTACGGTACGTTGCGTATCATAACTCCGATGGCTGTTTTCCGCGGTGCGACTTCTGTCTCAGCGGAGTCGACGTTGCAGCCACCTCTCGTCCGCGCGGGGCGGCCGCGAAGCGACAAGGTGCATCGCGCGATCCTTGACGCCACGCGCGACTTGATCGTCGAGCACGGCTTCGCCGACCTTCATCTCGAACACGTCGCAGCTCGCGCCGGTGTCGGCAAGTCAACGATCTATCGACGATGGGCATCCAAACAAGACCTTGCCCTCGAGCTGTTGTTGGCGCTCGCTTCGCCGCACATCGCGATCGAAGACACCGGCAACACTCGTGAGGAACTGACGGCATCAGTGAACAACGCGATAGGTGGACTGACACGTAGCGCATTCGGTCCAGTCATTCGAGCGTTGCTGTCTCACATCGCCGTGGATCCTGCGCTCGGCGACCCGTTCCGGGCGACCGTCGTGCAGGCGCGACGTGCCGAGATCGCCGCTGTCATCGAGCGCGGCATCGTACGCGGTGACCTCCGCGGCGACGTCGAAGCCGACGTGGCTACCGAACTCCTCGTCGGACCCGTGTACTTCCGCCTCATGTTCGGCGGGGAGCTCAACGACGAGTTCGCCACCGCCGTGGTCGACGCACTCCTACAAGGCTTCTCGAAAGCCGCTCATTCGCAATCCGATCGGTGAGCGAATCACAGCTCAGTTTTACGGTCTGTTTACCGAGCCGACAGCTCTCACTGACGTGGTCCTCGTAACGTGACCGAATGGCTGAAAGCCACGACCGATGAAGCACTTGTCGGTTCTCACGGGCAACCGACCCCCGCCGGCAGACCGTAGCGCCGCCGGCCGCGAGGCACGACTGCGACCGCGCGCCGAGCCCGTGGCTCGCATCATCGAACTCGCAATCGCCATGTTGGGCGTGTTCGCGGTGCGCTGGGCAGGGGGCAGCTGGGAGCTCGTGGCCATCATGACCGCCGTCTTGGGCATCACCGCGTTCATCATCCGGCGCCGATCTCCCAAGAGCCGTGGTCACGATAGATGGGTGTTGGCGAGGAGCGTGATCGCTGTTCCCGTGGTCTGGACCCTGGTGTCGTTCGTCAGCTACGTCGGCCACGACAACGGCGACACGTTCGTCCAGCGGGTTACCACATGGGGCCGCGACCATCACCTCGGTGGCGTCATCGACTTCATGGAGACGCGCATGTACAGCGCGCCACCCTCGAAGACACCTGCCAAGAAGCTGGAACTTGCGATCGCACTCGTCCCTCCGAGCGCGCAGCCGTCGATTGCGTCCTCGCCCGCCTCAGCCTCGACGACGCCGCCAGCTCAGGAATCGTCCGCGGCCACAGTTTCGGTCCCATCCACCGTCGCACAAATCATCGCGGCCACCACCGACACGGCCGTGGCCGTCGGACCGACCACCGTGACCCCGGTCGCTCCGACACCGTTGAACCCCGTGTTCAGCCCGATTCTGGACGGAGAGGGACAGTGGTCGCCCATCGCCAGAGCTGCAGGGCAGGACACGATGTGGGCCACCAGCATCCGCCCGCTTCCGTCGGCCGGGGGCGTCGTCGCATCGATGGTCGTCATCGACCAGACGAATCTACGTGCCGGGTTGTTCAACGGGGCGGAAGAGCCCGGCGGCAGCTGGGAGCGAGGTAACCGAGTTCCGCCCGAGTTGCAGCCGGCGCTGCTTGCCGCAATGAACGGCGGGTTCCGCTTCGAGCACATCAAGGGCGGCTACAAGACAGAGGGCACGACGGTGAAACCTCTGAAGGACGGTGACGCCACCCTCGCGGTGGCCAAGGACGGCCGGCTGGCGCTCGGACAGCTCGGACGCGATCTCCTCGACGACGGATCGTGGATCAGCTTGCGCCAGAACCTGATACTGATCGTCGATGACGGCCAGTCGCAAGTGCAACGAGGCGTGGATGAGGGCGTGTGGTGGGGGGCCGACTATGGAAACGAGGTGTACGTGCCGCGATCCGCGGTATGCGAAATGGCAGACAGTCGGCTCGCCTACGTACTCGTCGGAAAAGTGAACGCCAGCCAGCTCGCACAGTCTCTGATCAACCTCGGATGCGTCAAAGCGATGCAATTGGACATCAACGGTACGTGGCCCGTCTTCTTCACTTTTGCACCCGGTGGCGACGGAGCATTGACAGGCACCTTCCTCGATCGACGGATGGGTGGAAATCCGTCGCGTTACATCACGGGTTCGACCAAGGAGTTCTTCGCCTTTTTCGACTCGACACTCGTTCCGGCCGGCAGCGTGCTGGACAAGTGATCGATGAACGACGACCCGCAGAGCGGCCCACGACCAGCACCGACCCGACGTCCGACGTCGAACCAGCGCGTCAATCGTCAGCGCGCAATCCTGCTTGCATCGCTGGCGCTCATATCAGTTGCCATCGCTGTGACATCGCACGGAAAGTCGCGCAACCGCCCGGTGGCCGCACCACCTGCTTCGCTATCACTGCCAGCGCCTCTCGATTCGGGTTCGGCCTCGACGCTCGCCCGCCAGCCGAATCCGCCGCCTGGCTTCACGGGTGAAGCTAACTCAACCTCGGTGACGACCGCCGCGACAACAGTGCCCGCGTCGTCGTTGCCCCCAACGACGGAGACTCCGAGCACGGCTCTCGCCCCCCAGGCTGTAGCGCCAGTTGTCGCACCTGCGCTCCCAGACGAAGGTCAGTGGCGGGTCCTGGCATCCACCGGCGCAGGCCCCGTGCTGTGGGCAACCTCGGTGCGCCCTCTTGCCGCACAGCCCGACGTCATCGCCAGCTACGCCTTGTTCGATCCCGCACAACTCCACGCTGCTTTGTTCAACGGCACAGAGCTTCCCGGTGGCGGTCCTTGGAACAACGGTCCGCGGGTCATGCGGGCGGCGCTGCCCGCGATGATCGCTGCATTCAACGGCGGCTTCAAGTTCAAACACATCAAAGGTGGCTACTTCACCGAGTCGCAGTCGGTGAAACCACTGATCGACGGGGACGCAACGCTCGCAATCGGCATGGACGGAAGGATCGTGCTGGGTGTGTACGGGCGCGACCTGACCAACGATGGGTCGTGGGCCTCACTGCGCCAGAACCTTCCACCGGTGATCGACGGTGGCGTTGAAGCAGTCAGTGCCGCAACCGAGCAAGGATCGTCGGCGATCTACTGGGGCGACGATTTCGGCCACGTGACGCTTGATCGGCGATCTGCGATATGCCGCCGAGCCGACGGCCTGATGATGTACGTCGTCACCGAACGCGTCACCATACAAGGCCTGGCCAGGGTGCTCCTCGCGGCGAGCTGCGATTTCGCCATGGAGCTCGATATCAATGGTTCCTGGCCCCAGTTCGTCTCGTTCACACCTGGGCAGACCGGAGCACCCACCCCTACCCCGTTGACTCCTGAGATGACTCACCTGGACCGGGTCCTCAGCGGTTCGACGAAGGACTTCATTGCGCTCTTCGACCCCGCGCTGCTTCCGCCCGACATCGTCAGGTGACCGAATACAACGACCACTGCGATCCTTTGGCTGAGACCGTCAAAGCGACGCCCATGCACACCGGGGGCATGGATCCCCACACAGCCACATCGGTCTTGTTACTGTTCATCACAAGCCCCACGTGCCACCCGTCCCGGCGCGTGGGGCTCTTCGCGTCCTTCACCCTGAAATCCCAATGACCGCGACCAGGGATCTCTACCGTGTCTTGGGCAGGCCCCACGCGTGATTTCGCAGGTCACTCCAGCGATGTAGCGTGCGGGCAAGCGCAATACACCAAGGTCTTCGCCTGAAGACCGCGAGCGACAAGGGGGCGCAGTATGCGACACATCAGGACGAACCGATTGTTGGTGAGAACGGGGGTGACAGTGTCGTTGCTCGCCCTCGTGAGCGTCAGCAGCGCGCTGGCCGCGCCGCCAACGGGGACCAAAAACCAAGCGGCGGAAGCAACCGCCTGTTCCGCGCTCTATAGCGTGTCGCCGTCGGTCGGACCGGACCCGCTCAGCCCATGCCAATGGGACATGCGGGCGATCGGTGCAACGCCGACTGGCTCGTATGCCGTGAACAAGGGCAGGGGAGCACGCGTTGGTGTGATGGACACCGGCATCGATCTCACCCACGGCGACATCATGCCCAACGTCGATCTTGCCGCGTCATGCGTGTTCCTGTACGCGACCACGCCGACGGCCGACCCTGCCGAGCAAGTGACTCGCGGGGACTGCTCGAACAAGCCCGCTCTTCAGGACCTCGCCGGGCATGGCACCCACACAGCGGGGACGATCGCTGCGCCAATCAACGGTCTCGGCATTGCCGGCGTCGCTCCCGAGGCCACGATTGTGGTGCTCAAAGCGGGCACGGCACAGGGGTACTTCTTCACGGACTCCGTGGTCGACGCCCTGCGCTATGCCGGCGATCAGCGCCTCGACGTCGTGAACATGAGCTTCTTCGCCGACCCGTGGCTCTTCAACTGCCGCAACGACAAGGAGCAGAAGGCGATCGTGCAGGCGATCACCGGCGCGGCGCTCTACGCAGAACAACGAGGAGTCGTGCTCGTCGCGGCCGCTGGCAACGAGGGCATCGATCTGAACCATCCTGTGACCGACGAGATCAGTCCGGACTTCCCGGCCGGAGCGGCGGTGACACGCCCGGTCAACAACTCGTGCGTCGTCCTGCCCCAGGAGATACCGGGGGTTGTCGTGGTTACCGCGACCGGAGCTCAGGACCTGCTGGCATGGTATTCGACCTACGGGAACATCACCGACGTAACAGCACCGGGTGGCTCCCGCTTCCAGACACCTAAGTTCAACTCCGCTCGTGGGCGGGTTCTCGCGCCGTACTCGTCAACGGCGGGCGATCTTCGCCGTCAGGCCTTCCTCGGGCGATTGGTGCAAGACCCCAGCGGCAACTACTACGCCTGGTTGAACGGAACCTCGATGGCCGCGCCGCACGCCGCAGGCGTGGCCGCCCTGATCCGCGCCGCCCATCCCGACATGCCACGCGGTGCAGTTGTAGCGCTGTTACGTAACACCGCCACCGCGATGCCCTGCCCGACCACCGTCGATCCGGGCGTTGCGCTCTTCCACGCCCCGTTGCAGATCTGCTCTGGAGGCTCGGGTAACAACAACTTCTACGGCAAAGGCCTTGTCAACGCGCTCGCGGCGAGCCGCTAGACCTGACTGCGGGTCTGCCACCACGCGGTGGCAGACCCGCGACGCCTACTGGCGTGTTGTGTCGAGCGGATGCCACGGTGCCCATGAACGGCCTGTCGATCAACGACTGGGAGTGGGCGTGACGGGGCTCGAACCCCCGACACCTGCCTTGTGAGGGCACTTCAAGGACAGGTCACAGGTGTAGTTACACCTGTGACCTGGAGCTCGTCACGACCCGCTACCACCTGCCAAGGGCAACCGACGAATACGAAGGCGAACGCCGTCCGCCCGGCGGGTCCGACCGAAGATCTGGGTCGCGTCGACGAGCAACACCGACCTCGACGCTGATTCAGCGAGGCGCACGGCCACGACACAGCCGGCGGCGGCGCCGCCGACTACGACCACATCAAATGTCTCCCTCGAGGCCATGCCGTGCCCCTCCGAGGTCCCGAGTATGGCAACAGAAGAAGTTGAAGCCACTGCGGGGCAGTGGGTCGCGATAGCAGCCAAGCACCTCGCGGATCGTCGACGCGCCACACTAGGCTCTGCTTCGACATGTGCCGGCGGTGCATCCCGGCTTGAACGGGGGCTCCGTGAACGACCAATTGCAGCATCCGGTTCGCTCCGGCTCAGCGTTGTTCGCGATCAGTTTCATCGGGCTCTACCTCGAACTCGTCGCGATTCGCTGGATTCCGACCCAGGTCCGTCTACTCGCCTACTTCTCCAACTTCGTGCTGATCGCCTGCCTGCTCGGCTTGGGCCTCGGCATGTTGCTCGACCGGCGTCCTCGGCGTTTGTTGCGTCTCTTCCCGATCGGTCTCGCCGTACTCGTCGGCACAGTGTTCGTGTTGTATGCGACCGACTTCCGGCTGCCCTTCATCTCGGGCAGCGAGTGGTTGTGGAACACCGCCGGTCAGGCGACATCGACTGTGCTTGCGTACATCACTCTTGTCGCATTCGTAATGCTGTGCGCGGTTGCGTTCGTGCCGCTCGGACAAGAGATCGGCATACGCCTGCGCGGCTTCACGCCGATTCGTGGTTACTCGATCAACGTTGCCGGGAGTCTCGCTGGGGTGGGCGCGTTCGTCCTCGTCTCATACCTCGGACTCGATCCCGTGTGGTGGTTCGGCGTTGGGCTCGCGATTCTCGTCGGGTACCAGGTGCTGGTCGGCGATCGTCTCCGTCTGCTCGCCCTTCCCGTCGTGGTCTTCATCGGAGTGCTCGGCACGATCGTCCTCGTCGAACGACATGAGGGACGCGACTACCAAACGCGCTGGTCACCGTACTATCTCATCCAGGTGTCGCCCGTCGGCTCGATCGGCTACGACATCAAGGTCAATCGTGACTCGCACCAGCAGGCGCTCGATCTCTCTGGCCGCTTCGACGACGTGTCGGTTGCGCGGAGCCGCAAGACGCTGTATGACCTGCCGTATCGCTTCGTCGACGCCAAGCGCGTGCTCGTCATCGGAGCGGGAACCGGGAACGACGTTGCCGCCGCGCTTCGAAACGCGCCCAACGCGCAGATCGACGCCGTCGAGATCGACCCCGAGATCGCGGATCTCGGCAAAAAGCTCCACCCCGAGCACCCGTACGACGACCCACGCGTCCATCTGCACATCGCCGACGCACGCGCTTTTCTCACCCGGACGAAT
This sequence comes from Ilumatobacteraceae bacterium, assembly GCA_031370745.1. Classification (GTDB taxonomy): domain Bacteria; phylum Actinomycetota; class Acidimicrobiia; order Acidimicrobiales; family Ilumatobacteraceae; genus JAENVT01. The sequence goes on along the minus strand of JANMQX010000393.1, from coordinate 21 downwards.
GAGAAGTACGACGCCATCATC
>JANMQX010000389.1:0-4431 GCA_031370745.1 Ilumatobacteraceae bacterium | reverse complement strand
GAGGTCGCCGAAGTGGACGACAACCGCATTGGCGAGAGCCGGAGTGATGCGCGGAACCCGGGTCAGCAGCCGCAAGCCGCGGGGTGTTGCCTGGGACTCGCCGTTGAGGCCATGCCCGGCCCAGTTGTTGGCGATTCGCGGATAGTCGGCCAGAACAAGTTCGAGCTCGTGGTTGATCTCACCGTTGACCTCATCGACTTGAAGGCGCAGCAGCCGAGCGTCGACGCCGAGCTCGACGATCATCGTTTCGATCTCGGCAGAGATGCGGCGCACCATTTCACCGCGTTGCACCACGGCGGCGACATCGCGGATCGTGGCCATGTCTTCGAGCTCGAGTTCGGTCAGCGTCGCCAGCGTGTCGTCGAGCCGAACCTTGTAGCGCTCGAGGGTCTGCAATGCCTGATTGGCACGATCGAGCAAGCGGCTGATGTCTTGCAGCTGGTGTCGCATGCCGCCGGCGTACACGCTGATGACACCCATCTCCTCGCTGACGCTGACCACCGGCACCGGAATCGAGCGGGCCACCCGCTCGGCAGTGCGGTGACGCGTGCCGGTCTCGGTTGTCGGAACCGTGGGATCCGGCACGAGATGAACGTTGGCTCGGGCCAGCCGCTGTCCGTATGAGCCGAGAATGATTGCGCCGTCCATCTTGGCCAGTTCGCTGAGTCGCTGTGGGCTGAACGGTGCATCGAGCAGGAACCCGCCGCTGCAGATCGCCAACACGTCGGGGCCATCGCCGAGAATCAACAGTGCCCCCGTCTTCGCGCGCACGATGCGTTCGATTCCATCACGAAGAGGGGTCCCTGGGGCGACCAACGCCAGCGCCTCGTGCAACGCGTCGGTGGGTGGCCCGGACGTCATCATGAAACGGATTCTACTTGGAGCGGACCTCGTGCAATCCCACGGCCGACAACGCCTCGTTGAGCGTGGCAGCACGCACCAACGAGATGCCCTCGACACCGTTGGCAGAGTTGGCCGGAACGATGGCCCGGGTGAAGCCCAGCCGTGCCGCTTCGGCCAGCCGACGCGATGCGTGGGCAACCTGTCGCAACTCTCCGGCCAAGCCCACTTCGCCGAACGAGATGACATCGGGTGGGAGCGGATGGTCGGCCAACGCGCTGACGATTGCGAGACACATCGGCAGATCGGTGCCGGGCTCGGTGAGTCGAACACCGCCGACAGCGGACGCAAACACCTCGTGCTGACCCATCGGTAACCTGGCTCGTCGCTCGAGCACGGCCAGCAACAGCGCCAGCCGACCAGGATCGACGCCCTGCGCACTGCGCCGCGGAGGCACACTGGAGGTGACCTTGTTGGTCAACGCCTGGACCTCCACGAGCAGTGGTCGGTGACCTTCGAGGGTGGGTGTCACCGCTGACCCGGCGACACCCGTGCGTCGGTCGGTGAGGAACAGGCTGCTGGCGTCCGGCACCCCCACGAGGCCACTCTCGACCATTTCGAACACACCCAACTCGTTGGTGGAGCCGAAGCGATGCTTCACCGCGCGCAGCAGGCGGAGCGCGTGATGCCGATCACCTTCGAAGCTCAGCACTGTGTCGACGATGTGTTCGAGGACCCGCGGCCCGGCAAGGCCCCCATCTTTGGTCACGTGACCGACGAGCACCATCGGCATGCCGCGGCCCTTCGCTTCGGCAACCAGCCGATGCGTGCAGCCCCGAACCTGCACGACGCTGCCTGGTGCGGAACCTAGGTCGGGGTCGGCGACGGATTGGATGCTGTCGATGATGACCAGGTTCGGTTGCACCGTGTCGAGCGACGCCAGGACGTGGGGGAGCGACGTTTCGGCGAGCAGCCACAGGTTGGGGCCGACCGCCCCAAGCCGTTCGGCGCGCAGCCGCACCTGTTGTGCGCTCTCTTCGCCGCTGACGTACAGGGTGCGTGCTGGCCAGCTTGCTGCCAACTGCAGCAAGAGCGTGCTCTTGCCGATGCCCGGCTCGCCGCCCAACAGTGTGACGGCACCGGGCACGAGACCACCGCCGAGCACCCGATCGAGCTCGTCGAGACCCGTCGACTGTGGACCATCCGTCAACGAGTCGATCTCGGCTATCGGCATGGCCGCGGCGCCCGATGTGGCGGCGATCAGCGCAGTGATGTCGGGATCCGGTCCCTCGACATCTTCGACCATCGCGTTCCAGGCTTCGCACGAGGGGCAGCGACCGGCCCATTTGGGGTAGGCCATCGCGCAAGCGCTACAGCGATAGACGAGACGAATCTTCGACATGGGAAGCACCTTAGAGAAGGGGTGTTATACGGGCCTTGCACCGCCGTGGTGAGAACGGCGTTTGCGTTGCTGTACCACCCAGGCGATGAAGGCGATGGCGATCACGCACCAGGCGATCATGGCGATCAACGCGGCCTTCGAGGCGATACCCCAGATCTTCGCGGTCGCGTGGTCGTCGACGGCATTGGTGGTGAGATCGAGCTGCGAGCCATCGAGCGGCACGATCCACGAGGCCTTTCCGTTGGCCACTGTGCCCGTCGCCGAGGTCACCTTGCCGGGCAGGGAAACGCGCACGGTGACTGTGACTGCCTGCGTCGGACCCTGGCCGGAGGCAACGACCTCTTCGGCGTACGGGGTGGCGCCCACAGCAGCGAGCACGTCGGGATCGGCGAAGGCCGCCATGCCGTCGATCCGCAATGACCCGGCCAACGACACGGTCGTGCCCGCGGCGCTCACCACGCGGCTCAGTGTGACGTTGTGCAACGGCCCGCCAGATCCGTTGATCGATTGCAGCAAGGCTGTGGCTTCTTCGGGAGTTGCGAACGGATGGGCGAGCTCGACCTGCAATCCGCCATCGGCGGCTTTCGCTGGTGGCGTCACCGTCCAACCGGCGGCCTTGGCGTCGTCGAAACGCAAGTCGTCGGCGAGACCGGGGGCCTTCTTGACTACCTCGGCGTCGGCGACCGCGGTCACGGTGATGTGGCCGCTTCCGTCGACTCCCATCGTGATGTCGACGGTTGCGTTGACGTGGCAGGAACTGAGCACCAAGACGGCGATCACAATGAGGGCCCGGCGCATAGTGTCACGATTGTGGCATGTGGAACCTCGCCGACACCGGAGATGCCAAGAGGAGCAAACCGTCGGCTGTGACCATCCGAAGAACAAGAGCCATGTGACGAGCTATTTGGTTGCTGCCTTCAATACCTCGGCGGCGACGTGGATGGCATCGACCGACTTGATCAGCGGCAGGTTGACGATCAGCTCGTCGACTCCGGCGGCGACGATCGCGGCCAAGTCGTGCGTCGCCTCGTTTGCCGTCGCGACGATCATTCGATCGCGCACATCGCTGGTTGTGTCGTAGCCCACAAGTTGGCGCAACGAGTCTCGTTCGGCTTCATTTGGGGAGACGAACAGGCTCACCATCGCGGTTCGTTTCACGTCGTGCGGATCGCGGCCCACTGCGGCGCAATGCTCGTCGAGGATCGCCAGCTTCTTGGCCACGACGCCCGCAGTGCCGCCGATGTTGCACATGTCGGCGAACTCGGCGACCATCCGCAGCGTCTTCTGTTCGCCGCTGCCGCCGATCATGATTGGGATGCGTCGCAGCGGCCGCGGAACTACGCGAGCTTCGGCGACGGTGTAGTGGGTACCGGCGAAGCTGAACGTCTCGTTGTCGAACATTCCACGACAGATGGCGATCGCCTCGTGCAACCGTTCGAAGCGCTCCTTCACGGCCGGGAAAGCCCATCCGTAGGCGGCGTGCTCGGTGTCGTACCACGCCGCTCCGATTCCCAAGACGACGCGTCCGCCGGACAGTGAGTCGAGCGTGACGATCTGCTTGGCCAGATGCGCGGGGTTCCTGTACGTGACACCCGTGACCAGTGTGCCGAGCTCGATGTGCTTTGTCACTGCGGCGAGCGCGCCCAATGTGACGTAGCCCTCGAGAATCGACGCGCCCGGACCACCGAGAGGCGGGAGCTGCAGCATGTGGTCCATCACCCACAACGAAGAGAAGCCGGAATGTTCGGCTGCCTCGGCCGTAGCGCGCAGCCGGTCCATCGTGGTGGGTGGATCTTCATCGACGATCCACGAGAAGTCGGGCAGCTGCAAGCCATAGGTCGCCATCCTGGTCATCTCCTGTTCCTGTTGCCCGCGAAAACACAGGCAGTGTCGCCTCGACGTCGCGACTTCGCCGAAGTCACCCGCCTCGCTGTAGTTCGCTGATACGTCAGTCGGTGGTGGGGATGATGGGCTCGGGTGCCTCTGGTGCACCGGTGGCCGCCAACTCCACGGCAACGGGCGGCAGGAAGCCTTCGACCGAGGTGAACTTGAGCTTCTTCTCGCCCGGCTTGTCGGGATCGTCTTCGGTGTCGACGACGATGATGTCGCCAGCGTGGAATTCCTTGTACAGGATCTTCTCGCTGAGCACGTCTTCGATCATCCGCTGAATCGCCCGACGCAACGGGCGA
>JANMQX010000384.1:0-7785 GCA_031370745.1 Ilumatobacteraceae bacterium | reverse complement strand
GCTAACGGCAACAAGGGTCAGAACTCCACCGGCTGGTGCAACAAGGACGCTTCGAAATTGATGGCCGAGTCCGACAAGACCGTCGACGACACCAAGCGAGCAGACCTGATCCACAAGGTCGCCAAGTTCTTGGCCGACGACGCGGTCATGTTGCCGCTCTACCAGTTCCCCAACATCGCCGCATGGCGTACCGACCAGGTTGCTGGCCCCGTCGACAAGGACGCAGCCAACTACCAGGCGTTCCAGAACATCAACGAGTGGACCGACGCCAACGGCGACGGCCAGATCGTCATCGGTGCCGAGCAGTGGCCAGAGTGCCTCAACCCGATCACCGAATGCGCCAACTCGTCGTGGTACGTATGGACCACGGCATTCAAGGTGCTGCCGAGTGTGTGGGCCACCACGGCGAAAGGCACATACGAGCCGACACAGATGGTCACGGGCGAGCCCAAAGTGGTCATCGGCTGAGAGCCCTGAGGACACACGTCCTTGAAATGACATAGTGTGAGCGGGGCCGGCACGTGCCGGCCCCGCTCTCGCAATCCCACACACATCGCTACTCGGAGGTGCGGCACGATGCTCAGGTTCATCGCCCGAAGACTCTTGTGGATGATCCCCACGATGTTCCTCATCACGTTCCTGGTGTTCATTGCGATCCGCATCGGAACCGATCCGGTACAGAGCTACCTCAGGATCAACCCCAGGGCCTCAGAGGCCAAGATCTTGCAATACAAGAAGACCAATGGCCTGACCGGCAACATCGTTTCGCAGTACTTCAGCTGGCTGCATCACTTCGTCACGTTCAACTGGGGCAGGTCCATCAAGGGCAGCCGCCCAGTGTGGCCGGAGTTGAAGAATGCGATGGTCAACACCTTGGTGCTCGGTTCAGCCGCCACCGCTGTCGGCCTCGTCATCGGCCTCGCCATCGGCATCCTGTCGGCGATGCGCCCCCGTTCGTTGTTCGACCAGACCTCGACGACCTCGGCATTTGTCGGAATATCGGTCCCGCCCTACGTCAGCGCCATCTTGCTGCAACTGTTCTTCGCCATCACCCTGACCCGCTGGCTGGGATTGTCCAAGCCGCTGCTGCCGACGTCGGGGATCTACCCGGCAGGGCACAAGGGTTTCGATCTCTTCCTCAGGATCAAGCACTTGATCCTTCCCATCACCGTTGTCGCCATTCAGATCATCGCCGTGTACTCGCGCTACATGCGCGCGTCGCTGCTCGAGGTGAAGAACAGCGACTACCTGCGCACCGCGAGGGCCAAGGGCGTCAGCGAACGTCGCATCCTCGTGCGCCACGCCCTGCGTAACGCTCTCATCCCCATCGTCACGGTTGCGGCGATCGACATCGGAGGAATCATCGGTGGTCTGATCATCACCGAACGAATCTTTGAAAACAAGGGGATGGGCGATTTCTTCTTGACCGCCTACACAAATGGTGACTTCCCACAGTTGATGCCGTGGATGGTGTTCGTCGTCCTCGGCGTCATTCTTGCCAACCTGCTCGCCGACGTGCTCTACGCCGTCCTGGACCCGAGGATTCGCCTTGACTGAGATCGATCACAACCCCGACCTCGATACGACTGAGGTTCGCGGCGCGGTTGTCGCGCATGCGATCGAGGCCAACACCGATGCCGACCTCACCGGGCTCAGCTTGCGCGACGAGTCGGAGGGGGTCGGCGGTGAATCGCTGTCGCCGTTCCGGCTTGCGTTGCGGCACTACAAGCGCAACAAGGTTGCGATGGTAGCGCTCGTGGTCCTCGTCATCATCGTGCTGGCCTGCTTGTTTCCCAACATCCCGGCCCGATACGGCGAGGCGCAGCGATTGCCGAAGACCGCAACGACGTTCATTCATTCGCCGCCTAGCGCGCGAGCCTGGTTTGGCACCGACGACCTCAACCGCGACCTGTTCAGTCGAGTGTTCTACGGCGGCAAGGTGTCGATCCTCATCGGCATTTTCGTTGCCCTCATCGCCTGCACGGTCGGCACGATCGTCGGGGCACTGTCGGGCTACCTCGGAGGGTTGTTCGACGACATCTTGATGCGCATCACCGACATCTTCTTGGCCTTCCCGATCCTTGTTTCACTGTTGGTACTTCGCAACGTGTTGTCACAGGCGCCTGTCTTCAAGACGATCATGGGCGATAAGACATCGATTCGTTTCATGGTTCTGTTGTTATCGGCCGTCGGATGGATGGCCGTGGCCAGAATCGTGCGTGGTGTCGTGCTGTCACTGAAGGAACGCGAGTTCATCGAGGCCTCGCGATCGGTCGGTGCCAGTGGCCCTCGCATCATGTTCCGTCACCTCATCCCCAACGCGTTGGGCCCGATCATGGTGTCACTGTCTCTGTCGGTGGTTGGCGCCATCCTCGCCGAGTCCACCCTGTCGTTCTTCGGCTACGGCCCAAGCCCGGGTGAGGGCCGCACGACGTGGGGACTGCTGATCTCCCAGTCGAAGAGCGGCGTGCTGTCCGGATACTGGTGGCTGGTGGTGTTCCCATGTGCCATGTTGGTGATAACGATCGTGGCGATCAACTTCGTCGGTGACGGATTGCGCGACGCTTTCGATCCCAAGGCAGACATGAGCCGGGCGTGACCGACGGCGAGCCTGTACTCGAGATCCGCGACCTCCGTGTCACTTTTCCAACAGAAAGTGGTGACGTCAAGGCAGTACGCGGTGTCGATGTAACCGTGGGCGCCGGCGAGATGCTCGGCGTCGTCGGCGAGAGCGGTTCAGGGAAGTCGGTCACGTTCCTCGCCGCCATGGGCCTGTTGCCGAAGACGGCCAAGATCGAAGGGTCCGTGAAGGTCCACGGCACCGAGTTGGTCGGTTCGAGCAACTCCGCGATGCGGGCGTTGCGCGGCAAGCGCATCTCGATGATCTTCCAAGATCCGCTCTCGGCACTCAACCCGACCCACAAGATCGGTCACCAAGTCGCCGAGATGATCCGCAGTCACAGCGAAGTTTCGAAATCCGCGGCGTGGGATCGAGCGGTCGAGCTGCTCGACATCGTCGGTATCCCGCAACCGCGGACTCGCGCATCGCAGTATCCGCACGAGTTCTCCGGCGGAATGCGTCAGCGCGTGATGATTGCGATTGCCATCGCCAATGATCCTGATGTGCTGATCGCCGACGAGCCGACGACAGCGCTCGACGTCACCGTGCAGGCTCAGATCCTCGACGTCATCCAGGCGATCCAGCACAAGTTCCGCGCCGGCGTGGTGTTCATCACCCACGACTTGGGCGTCGTGGCCCGCATCGCCGATCGTGTGCAGGTGATGTACGCAGGTCGCACGGTTGAGCGCGGCGATGTCGAATCGATCTTCCGCAACCCCACCCACCCATACACGCGAGGTCTGCTGGCGAGCCTGCCGGCATTGGGCCGCGAGCGCCTGACGCCTATTCCGGGTGCTCCCCCCAACATGCTGCGGCCGCCGTCAGGTTGCGCGTTCAGGCCGCGGTGCCCGTTTGCCGAGGAGATCTGCGCCGGCGAGATTCCCGAGCTGCATCCTCTGCTCGGGCTCGAGACGGCCTGCGTTCGGGCCGAGGAACTGATGATCCCCGAGGGCGTGGCGTGACCGCACCGGCCGATCAACTCAGCGATCAGCAATCGAGCACGGCCCCGGTCCTCGTGGTCACCGATCTGGTCAAGGAATTCCCGATCCGCCAGCTGCAGGGCATCCGTGTGGTCAAAGGCATCGTGCAAGCTGTCTCCAAGGTCAGCTTCTCGATCGACCGTGGCACCACGTTGGGCCTCGTCGGCGAGAGTGGGTCCGGCAAGTCGACGGTGGCGCGCTGCGTGCTGCAGTTGCTGATACCAACCTCAGGCTCGGTCAAGTATCAGGGCACCGAGTTGGTCGGGATGTCGCGCAAGGATCTGCAGCCGCTGCGTCAAGAGATGCAGATGGTGTTCCAGGATCCGTACGCGTCGCTCGACCCGCGGTTGACGGTCGGCAACGCCATCGCTGAGCCGCTGCAGGTGCACAAGGTACCTGGTGACCACCGCGAGCGCGTGGCCGAGCTTCTCGAACTCGTCGGGCTTGCGCCCGACCACGCCAAGCGATTTCCTCACGAGTTCTCTGGTGGTCAACGACAGCGCGTGGGTGTCGCTCGTGCCCTGGCACTCGAGCCGGAGTTGATCGTGCTCGACGAGCCCGTCTCCGCCCTCGATGTCAGCATCCAAGCGGGCGTGATGAACCTGCTGCAGGACCTCCAGGCTCGACTCGGCCTCTCCTACCTGTTCATCGCCCACGATCTGTCGGTGGTGCGTCACATCTCCGACTCGGTGGCGGTGATGTATCTCGGCAAGGTGATGGAGACTGGGCCGTCGGAGCTCTTGTACAACGAACCCATGCATCCGTACACGCAGGCGTTGCTCTCCGCGGCACCCGAGCCGGATCCAACGATCGAGCGTCATCGCAAGCGCATCGTGCTGACGGGCGACGTGCCCAGCCCTGTCAATCCGCCCTCTGGTTGCCGCTTCCGCACCCGCTGTCCGAAAGCCCAAGAGGTGTGCGCTGACGAGGAGCCGCTGCTGATCGACCACGGTGGTGGCCACCGGGTGGCATGCTATTTCCCCGAGGTCGTACCGTTGCTCCCGCCGACGGTCGCTCGTTCGTAACCGACGCTAGGCTGGCAAATCGTGCGCGACTTGGTGATGTACTTTACGGTGGGTCTGAACATCGTCTCGATGTTGGGCATGGTGGCGGGCGTGCTGATGCACAGCGGTCGAGGTGGTGGCCTGTCCGACATGTTCGGTGGCGGCGGAGGCGCGGCGCTCGGCTCGACCTCGGCAGAGCGCAACCTGACCCGAATTACCAGCGTGCTGGCATTGATCTGGATCTTCACGGTGGTTGCCCTCGGCTTCCTGTTGGTCCGCGCCTGAGCCTGCGTTATCCTCAATACCCCACCACGTCGAAGTGGCGAAATAGGCAGACGCGCCAGCTTGAGGGGCTGGTGAGAGAAATCTCGTGGGGGTTCAAGTCCCCCCTTCGACACCAGGTATCCCCAGGTCACGAGGGTTGGATACCTTCATTTGATGGTCTTTGGTCACGAAATGGTCACGGGCCAGCTAAGTGGTTGATATCTGAAACTCATCGGCCTACTAAGAAATTCGGATCGAAGCGTACGAAGTGCGCCCGCTGGCATTTGCCGGTTCCGGTCCCGATCGAAAGATCGCTTTGGGGAGACCCTCCACCCTGGCTGGAGCTGGCGGCGGTCCTCTTGACCCCTCTCCGCACCGAAGGTGTCGCAACGCGGCGTGAGCGCAGACATCCGCCATCTGGATGAAGTGCGAATGCAGAGAGTCGCGTGGAATCGCATCCTCCAGGACGCGCCGAGTCGACGCGTCGAGCTGACGATGGAGTCTTCGGAGAACGGCGTCTTTGCCCGGATCCGTGCCATCCGACCAAACGATGGTGTAGGAATCTGTCGCTTCCAAAAACTCCTGCAGGCAATAGATCAGGGGAGCGTGTAAGCCAGCGCTTCCATTCGGCGCGTCGGCCGCCATCACTAGCTGGCGCTCCCGCTCGGTGTAACTTGACAGAGATTCGAGAGCGGGGGGCCAACCTGAACACCTTCTTGATCCAGACCGGCGCACAAGCATTCGTGATCGCCGTGATCTGGGTTCTGATCGCCCGTGATGCGGTCAAGATCAGGGAGGGGAGAGGGACAACTCCAGGTGGCATCAGTCCATTCGCATGGGGCGCCCTGTGCGGGCTGACGTGGGTCGCCGTCATCCCATACCTCATCGTCCGCAACCGTGTCGCGATCCCCACTCCGCCGAGCCGCGAACGCAACCTTCAGAGATGGTGGATCGTACTTGCGTTCGCCGCGGCGGTGTGGGCCGCCACCGACATTGCGCACGACGACGCCAACAATGCCGCGCAGCACGCCATCCTCTCAGCGACCTTCGTCGTCTGTGCATTGATTGCTTGGTCCCGTGAGCGGGACGTCCGATTGAGTTGATCCGCCCCTCAGCAGACCTTCCATCGATGCTCTGGTGCCTTCATACAAGTAGGTGCGCGCCGACAGAGCGCCGATTCCCAGGGCTTCGCCGGCCCATGTTTGCCCAGGGCTGCGGCGAATCACGTCGAGGCCAGCGATCATCCGCCGTCAACGATGCTAGGCCGACTGTCAGTGGCCACCAGAAACTGCCCACTGGCGGCCAGCGGGGCACTCGCGGCGATGACCCCTCAGCGTGGTGGACTTCCAGCTGCGATCGCCCGTCGCTCGCTGTGTTGGAGCTGAACTTCGCGACTAGCTAGACAGCGTGGACGCGTAGTTCAGACTCGTCGGACTCATCTCTAACTCCAATCTCCACACCGGTAGCGAGGGCACCTGACTACGGCGGTCGCCCGAACCCCATTGACCGCAACACCCAGCGCATCTGAATGTGCCTCCGGGGTGCAGCCTGGTGCACGGGCGACCAGTCACTCGGCATGGCAACGAGCACGACCGTCGTGGACTTCGATCCGGGCGGAGCGGCCGGCGATGTCGGGCGGTCCGTGGCTTGAGTGTATGGACGGTCGCGAACTGGGGTACTGGGCGAACATGACCACTGTTCGGCGACTCCACAGCATTTTGCTTACGCTCACGCTTGGAGTGGCTGTCAGCGGGGTCGGCGCCATTCAAGCCGACGCGGCGCAAGCACCGGTCGGTCTCGGCACAGCCGCCAGCTTCGCTGTTCTCGCCGGACAAACCGTCACGAACACCGGTCCATCGGTGATCGCCGGCGGCATCGGCTTGAGCCCCGGCAGCGCCGTGACCGGCTTCCCACCAGGAACGGTCAATGGAACCATCCACACCGCGGACGCCGTCGCGCTCCAAGCCCAAGCCGACCTCACAACGGCGTACAACGACGCTGCTGGTCGGGCATCGTCCGCCACCGTCAGCGCGGACCTCGGCGGCCAGAAACTCCTGCCCGGCGTGTACACCGGCGGAACCCTCGGCCTGACCGGGACGCTGACTCTCGACGCTCAAGGCGACCCACATGCCGTGTTTGTGTTTCAGAGCGCGAGCACGCTGATCACCGCCTCGTCAAGCAGAGTCATGATCATCAACGGCGGGAACGCGTGCAATGTGTTCTGGCAAGTCACCAGTTCCGCGACACTCGGCACGAGCTCGGTCTTTGTCGGCACTGTGCTGGCGTTGACCTCGGTCACCGCGACCACCGGTGCCGTCATATTCGGAAGGCTCCTCGCTCGCAACGGTGCAGTCACCCTCGACGACAACAAGATGAACCGGCCGAGCTGCACAACCGCGAAAGCGACACCCACCGCGAAAGCGACACCCAGGACGGGGGGCGCGACCACAACGCCGTTGCCGGGCACAGGCGCACATCTGGCCATCCCTACGACTGCGCTCGTCGCGGTCATCCTCGGTGGGCTGATGCTCGCCGTGACACAACGTCGCCGAGTGCGCTGACAGGACAAGCAAGGCTCAGCTAGATCCTGCGAGCCGGGTTTGAGGTGACAGATGGGGGCCTTGTTCGTGGTCGGCCCTCATCAGCGGTGATGGCCAATCCGTGTTGTCCCTCACTGCGCGTCGATTGTTCGGTGTAGCGACGTCGAACTCAGCGGGACCCGTTGACGGCGAAGGTGATCGTCGACTCGGCCAGCCGCTCGCAAGCGCGACGCTTGTGGCGGATCGGCCACCAGTCGTAGAGCAAGATCTCCAACGGCTTCCACATCGAGACCCAACCGAGCACCGACAAACCATCGTGCACCACCTCGATTATCGGGTTGCTGCTGCCGCCGATGAGGTGCGACACGGCATTGAAG
>JANMQX010000329.1:0-10087 GCA_031370745.1 Ilumatobacteraceae bacterium | reverse complement strand
GCCGTTGCCAGCCTGGTGTGGTTCGTCCTGCTGCAGCCCCAAGTCGGGGTGTTGCCCGATCTGTTCCATGGGCTGGTTCCGTCCCTGAAGCAGCCCGGTCTGCTGCAGGATCCTGGTACAGCGCTACCCGCTGTAGCACTCAGCAGCATCTGGGCGAGCCTCGGGTTCACGTTCATCGTCATGACGGCGGCGCTGCAGGGCATCCCACGCGAGTTGTACGAAAGCGCGTTCGTCGATGGTGCGGGAGGATGGTTGCGCTTCACCAACGTCACGCTCCCCATGCTCGGTCCGACGATTCTGTTCACATCGGTCGTGCTGACGACGCGGGCGTTCCAGGCATACGCCGAGGTTGCCTTGCTGACCCAGGGCGGGCCCAACCCCAAACGCCCGACGGAGTCAGTGGCCTACCTGATCTACGGACAGACCTCGCTGATCAAGAACGACATCGGACTGAAATCGACCGCGGCTGTCCTGCTGTTCTTCGTTTTGCTGATTCTTGCCTTCGTGCAGTTCCGCGGCCTCGACAAGCGGGTGCACTATGGCACGTAGCTCCGGGTCGGCCGATACCGCTGCGACCGAAGTGGTCCACGGGGCGCGCAAGGTCGGCCGCTATGCCCTGTTGACGTTCGTTGCGGTGGTCGTGCTGTTCCCGATCTACGCGGCCGTGATGCAGGCGCTGAAGAGCGGTCCCGATGCGATCGACCACCCGAGGTCACTGCTGCCGATCAACTTCACGCTCGACACCATGCGCGCGGCGTGGCGAATCGGTGACCTCGGCCGGCTGATGTTGAACAGTGTGATCGTCGCCGTGGCCGTGACGCTCGGAGTGGTGATCACCAGCTTGCTGTCGGCCTATGCCTTCGCCTTCCTCGACTTCCCCGGCAAGGGCCCGGTCTTCGTCTTCTTCCTTGCCACGCTGCTGGTGCCTGCCGAACTGACCGTGGTGGTCAACCAGCGCACCGTCGATTCGCTCGGTTGGATCAACAGCTATCAGGGCTTGATCGTGCCGTTGCTGGCGACAACCTTCGGCACGTTCCTTGTCCGGCAGGTCTTTCTCACCGTGCCAAAGGAATTGCGCGAGGCCGCTGCGCTCGATGGTGTCGGTCACTTCCGGTTCCTAGGCGAGGTGGCCATGCCGCTGTGTCGGCCGACGCTCGGTGCACTCGCTTTGTTCACGTTCCTCGGCACGTGGAACCAATATTTGTGGCCTCAGGCGATCACGACCGACGACGCCCACCGCACCATCCAGATCGGCCTGGAACGGTTGAAGATCGGCGATATCTCCAAGCTCAATCTCGTCACCGCCGGCACGGTGATCGCCGCCCTGCCGATCTTTGTCGTCCTGGTTGTGTTCCAGCGTCAATTGGTTCGTGGCTTGACTGCCGGGGCGGTCAAAGGGTGAGGCGAGTCGCCACGCTGACGTCGTTGGTGCTCGTCGCAGTGTCGTGCGGCTCTGGCCGGTCGATCATCACCGCCGGCCGGCAACCGACGGTCGTGACCCAATCTGCGCCGGTCACCCTCGCGCCCGGCGTCACGCTGCCGGTCGGCGAGACGTTGCCTCCCGTCGACACCACGATCGCACCCACCACAACGGCCGCACTGCTCGACTCGTTGCCGAATTGTCCGACCGAAGCGCTGGCGTCGGCAACCGGTCCGGTCGAAGTGACGTTCTGGCACGGGATGAACGGACCGCTCGCCGACGAGTTGCAGAAGTTGACCGATGCCTACAACGCCGGTCAGTCGAAGGTCCACGTGACATTGATCGAAGGAAGCTACGAGCAGACCATCGACAAGTACCTGCAAGCCGGTCAGGCCAATCGTCCCGACCTGGTGCAGATGCCCGAGTACATGGTGCAGCAGATGGTCGATTCGCAGTCGGTTGTCCCGGCCGAGGCCTGTGTGAAGTCGAGTGGATACGACACGAGCGAATTCTTGGCGACGGGGCTCGGCGCCTACGCGACCAAGGGCGTGCAGTGGTCGATTCCGTTCAACATCTCCAACCCGGTGCTGTTCTACAACAAGAAGATGTTCACCGCTGCCGGGCTCGATCCCAACAAGCCGCCAGTTTCGCTCGACGACCTGCGTGCCGACAGCCAGGCGATCGTCCAGTCGGGCGCGGCAAAGTACGGGCTGGCGCTCGACTCGGGCTTCGACTCCGGCGGTGGTTGGTACATCGAGCAGTGGTTCGCAAAGGCCGGCGAGTTCTACGCCGACAACCAGAACGGTCGCGCTGCGCGCGCCACGAAGGTGTTGTACAACAATGCGGCCGGCCAGTCGCTGCTCACCTTGATGCAATCGATGATCACCGACGGGCTCGCGGTCAACGTCGGCGACAATGCCGGTGGTATCGACAACCTGCTGAAGCTTGCCGACAATGCGGAGCCGGCGGCGATGACCATCGCGACGTCGGCGGCGATCGGGGGAGTGCTGGCGGTCTTGGCGGGCGGTCAATTTCCGCAGATCGCCCCCGACGATCTCGGCATAGCCGCCATGCCTGGTCCGGATGGCAAGCCCGGCGCGTTGGTCGGTGGCGCTTCGCTGTATGTCGTCGATTCCGGCGACGATGTGCGCACCGCCGCGTCGTGGGACTTCATCACCTACCTGACGGCAGCCCAGCAACAGAGCGCGTGGTCGTCGGCCACCGGGTATGTGCCCGTGCGAACCGATGCCCTGACGCTCGACCCGTTGAAGACCACATGGACCACCGACCAACGCTTCAAGGTCCCATACGACCAGCTGCTGTCGTCACCCGACGCGCCGACCTCGGTCGGCCCGATTCTCGGACCGCTCCGCGAAGTCCGCACGGTGACGGCGCAAGGCGTGGCCGCGATCTTTGGCGGCGCTGATGTGCCCTCGACGCTGGCAGCTTCAGCCGCCCAAGCCGACGCCCTGATCGCCGACTACAACTCGCGCAACGGCTGAGGCCCTCGATCAGCGGTCGTACCAGCCGGTGATACACGACGGGTCGCCCGGGTAGCGTGTCGATCCATGGCTACCCCCTTCCCTGCCCTCGATGGTTCAGCGCCCCGCAAGCAGCAGTTCGATTCCGCCCCCGAGATGGGCATCGATACCAGCAAGCGCTACACGGCGACTATGGAAACAAGCATGGGCACTCTCGTGATCGCGCTCGATGCGATCAACGCTCCGCTTTCGGTCAACAACTTCGTCTTCCTCGCTGCTCAGCACTACTACGACGGGGTGGTCTTCCACCGAATCATCAACGGTTTCATGTGCCAGGGCGGCGATCCCACCGGCACCGGTCGCGGTGGCCCCGGGTATCGCTTCAACGACGAGCCCGTCAAGCAGAAGTACCAGATCGGCTCGCTGGCCATGGCCAACGCCGGGCCCAACACCAACGGCAGCCAGTTCTTCTTGATCAGCGGTCCGAGCGGTGTCAACTTGCCGCCTCAGTACAACCACTTCGGGCAGGTCGTGAAGGGCTTGGAGATCGTCGACGCCATGCAGCGGGTCTCGACCGATCGCAGCGACCGACCCGGCACTGATGTGGTGATCAACTCGGTCACCATCACAGTCGCCGACTGACCCATCGGTGGTCGCCGAGAAGATCTCGCTTGCCGCGGCGCGCCGCATCGCATTGGCAGCCCAGGGGTTCGCCGATCGTCGCCCGAAGGGACGTGTCGACCGCCGGCACTTCCGTCGGGCGCTCGACCGAATGGGATTGATCCAGATCGACTCGGTGAACGTGTTGGTGCGCAGCCAGGAGTTGCCCCTGTTCGCCCGGCTCGGGCCACATCCGCGCAGCCTCATCCCCGATGCCACGAGGTCCGGCGAGGTCTTCGAGTATTGGGTGCACGAGGCCTCGCACGTCGACATGGCTCACTACCAACTCCATCGTTGGAAGATGACCAGCGAGCACAAGTGGTCTCGCTACTTCACACTCACCGACCGCCGTCCCAGCTACATCGAGGACGTGTACCGAAGGATCGAGCTCGACGGCCCGGTGGCCTCGGGTGATCTCTCCGAGCGGGTCGGCAAGAAGGGCACGTGGTGGGATTGGGACGACGCCAAGGTCGCGCTCGAACATCTCTTCTGGAAGGGACGCGTCACGGTGACGCGTCGGGCCGGCGACTTCGCCCGCATCTATGACTTGACCGAGCGGGTCATCCCCGCCGAAGTGCTCGTTCGCCCGGAAGTGCCCGAGCGTGAAGCTCGCAAGCAACTGCTGGAACTCGCGGCGCGGCACCACGGCATTGGCACCTTCGGAGATCTCACCGACTACCACCGCCAGGGCACACAAGCTTGCCGGCCCTTGATTGCCGAGCTTGTCGAGGAGGGTGTGCTCACAGTCGTTCAGGTCGAGGGGTGGACCAAGCCCGCGTATCTTCACCGCGACGCGCGCCTGGCACGGCGAATCGTTGCGTGTGCGTTGCTGAGCCCGTTCGATCCCGTGGTGTGGAATCGCGATCGAGCACACCGGCTCTTCGGCTTTCACTACCGCATCGAGATTTACACGCCGCAACCGAAGCGCATATATGGCTACTACGTCCTTCCGATCCTGTGGGGTGACGGCGTGGTAGGTCGGCTCGACATGAAAGCCGACCGGCGACGCGGCACGTTGCTGGTGCAGGGTTCGTTCACCGAACCAGGTGTGCCGGCCGGTCTGTTGGCGGACGACCTCGCTCCGGAGTTGCACGCCATGGCTGGATGGCTGGGACTCGGCGACGTGGAGGTTGTGCAACGAGGTGACCTGGCCTCCCCCCTTCGCGACGCAGTCGCTCACTACGCTCGGCGTTGATGACAGAACCCCAGTCGTGGTCGCCACCCGAGCACCTGCCCCGCTGGGTGTGGAAAGCGGTTGCAATCTTCTGGTTCGGCTACATCATCGCGATCGTCACGCGGTCGGTGTGGGCCAGCCTGTCGGAACTGTTCGTCCTGCTACTGGTGTCACTGTTCTTGTCGTTGGCGATCGAACCGGGCGTCAATCGGCTGGCTGCGCGTGGTTGGCGACGGGGCACAGCTACGGCCGTGATCCTGATAGGCGTCTTTCTCGGCTTCCTGGTCTTCGTCGTGGCGATCGGCACCTTGGTCGGTCAACAGATCGCCACGCTGCTCGGCGACTCGGAGAAGTACGTCAATCGCACGGTCAACTTCCTCAACCAGAACTTCGGAACCCACATCAACGCCTCGCGAGTCATCATTTCGATCACCGATCCTCAGGGTTCGGTGCAACGCTTCATCCGCAGCCAGCAAAGCAGGGTTGTCGACCTGTCGGTTGCGGCACTCGGTGTGTTGGTGAAGGGCTTGTCGGTGCTGCTGTTCACGTTCTACCTTGTCGCTGACGGCCCGAAGATGCGCCGGGCCATCTGCAGCAGGTTGCGCCCCGATCGGCAGCGACGGGTGCTCAGTGGGTGGGAACTTGCGATCGACAAGACAGGTGGCTACCTCTATTCGCGAGCCCTGCTGGCCGGCCTGTCGGCGTTCTTCCACTGGGTGCTGTTTCAGGCCATCGGCATCCAGGCCCCGGTGGCGATGGCCCTGTGGGTTGGTGTGATCAGCCAGTTCCTGCCGGTGGTCGGCACCTACATCGCCGGTGCGCTGCCGGTCCTGGTGCAGTTCGTCGACTCGCCACCGAAGGCGCTCGTCATCTTGATCTTCGTGATCTTCTACCAGCAGGTCGAGAACTACTTCCTGCTGCCGCGCATCACAGCGCGCACGATGGATCTTCATCCGGCTATCGCGTTCGGCTCAGCCATCGCTGGTGGGGCTGTGCTGGGTGCAGTTGGTGCGGTGCTTGCCATTCCGGCAGCGGCAATGGTGCAAGCCGTGATCAGCAACTTCGGCGATCGCCACGAGGTGGTCGACAGCCACCTCACCAGCATGCTGCCTCGCAAACATCTGTCGCGGCGGTCGCGGCGCATCAAGACCGGCAGCGTCGATGGCGACTCCTGACGCGTTTGCTCCGGTCGCCATCACACGTCGCAGCGGCTTCGACGAGTGCGTGCACTTCGGCGCGATCGTCGGCCTGTCGTCCGCCGGCGAGATCGAGTTCTCCGTCGGCGATCCGTGCGCGCCCATCTATCCACGATCGTCGAACAAGCCGATGCAGGCTGTGGCGATGGTTCGCGCCGGCCTGCAGTTGCCGCCCGAACTCCTGGCTTTGATCTGTGCCAGCCACAACGGCACTCCCATGCACCTCGCTGCGGCACGTCGGATCCTTGCAACCGCCGGGCTCGACGAGCGCTCTCTGGCTAATACCGCGGATCTCCCGCTCGACCGCGCCTCGGCCGAAGCGGTCTTGCGAGCTGGCGGAGGCCCGACGCCATTGCAGATGAATTGCAGCGGCAAGCACAGCGGCATGGTTGTCACCAGCGTGATCAACGCGTGGCCCACCGACGCCGGATACCTGTCGCCGTCTCATCCGTTGCAACAGCACATCACCGCTACGATCGACGACCTCGCCGGCGAGGGCCACAGCCACGTCGGCGTCGATGGCTGCGGGTCACCTGCTCATGTGATCTCGTTGGCGGGTCTGGCGCGCGCCTTTCGGACCATCGCCACAGGTTTGGGCGGAGACGCCGGCGACCAGGTCTACGCAGCGATGACCACTCATCCCGAGATGGTGGGTGGCGAAGGTCGCGATGTCACCGACTTCATGCGACACGTGCCGGGCTTGATGGCCAAGGATGGTGCCGACGGTGTGTTCGCCGCGGCGCTTCCGGATGGGCGGGCGATTGCGTTGAAGATTGCTGACGGCGCCAACCGGGCTCGCCCACCGGTGATGATCGCGGCATTGCGCGCGCTCGGCATCGACGTCTCCACGGTCGAGCCGTTGGTCATGCAATGGATACTCGGGCACGGCCACCACGTGGGCGAGGTGCGAGCCGTGGCGCCGTAAGGTACGACGATGAGCCCGATCCCCTTCGTCACCCTCGATGAACCGCGCTATGGCGCGGCGGTACCGGTCTCACCGCTGGTTCGGCGGGTGATCGCCAACAACCCGTCGAAGTACACGTATCTCGGCACCGGCACCTACATCGTTGGGCACGGTGACGTCGCAGTCATCGATCCCGGGCCGATCCTCGACGGGCACCGCGACGCGCTTGCCACGGCGCTCGAGGGTGACCGGGTGCGGGCGATCTTGGTCACCCACTGTCATTCCGATCACTCGCCGCTGGCGGCGTGGTTGCGCGAAGAGACCGGCGCGCCGACAATTGCATTCGGGCCGCACGGCCCAGTCGAGATCGATCCAGACATCGACGACGCGATCGAGGACGGGGTGACGCTGGAGGAGACCACCGACACCGACTTCGATCCTGACGTGCGTGTGGCCGATGGCGAGGTCGCCGCCATGGGCGTCGGATGGACGATGCGTGCGGTGCACACGCCCGGGCACACCTCCAACCACATGTGCTACTCGCTCGACGAAGAGCAGGCGCTGTTCACGGGCGATCACGTCATGGGCTGGAGCACGACGGTCGTCTCGCCACCCGACGGCGACATGCGCGCCTACATCGACTCATTGCGCAAGGTCATGGCGCGTGATGACGCGTCGTTGTGGCCGACCCACGGTGCCCCGGTGATGTCGCCGAAGCCATTTCTGCAAGCCTTCCTCGAACACCGTCTGGAGCGAGAAGCTCAGGTCATCGCCGCGGTGCGATCGGGTCGCTGCGATATCGACGGGATGGTCAAGGAGATGTACACCAACGTTCGCGCGGAGCTACACAAGGCGGCCGGTCGCAGCGTGCTGTCGCACCTGATCAAGTTGGCAGAAGACGGCGTCGTGAGGGTCGAAGGCACTGGCAAAGACGCCAGATACTTCCCGACCTGAGTTTGGCCGCGTCGGCGTCGACGAGCCCGTTACCTCCATCGACCCAAGCAGGGCTTGAGGTGCGGCAGTTCACGCGTATTGATCGAGGATGCTCGATTCGGTGACTCGATCGAGTGTCTCTTTCACCGCAGTGGCCAGCGCGGCGTCCATGCCTTCGACTTCGGCGATCTCGGTGACGCTCGCTCGCCGCAATTTGGCGAGGTCTCCGAAGTGGTCGACGACCGCGTTGGCCAGCGCCGGAGTGATGCGTGGAACGCGGGTCAGGAGTCGCAAGCCACGCGGCGATGCCGGCGAGTCACCGTCGAGCCCGTGCCCTGCCCAGTTGTTGGCGATTCGTGGATAGTCGGCCAGAACCAATTCGAGCTCGTGATTGATCTCGCCGTTCACCTCGTCGACTTGGAGGCGCAGCAGTCGGGCGTCGACACCCAGCTCGACGATCATCGTTTCGATCTCGGCGGAGATGCGTCGCACCATTTCGCCGCGTTGCACCACAGCGGCAACGTCGCGGATGGTGGCCATGTCTTCGATCTCGAGTTCGGTCAGCGTCGCCAGTGTGTCGTCGAGCCGGACCTTGTACCGCTCGAGTGTCTGCAATGCCTGATTGGCGCGATCGAGCAGTCGACTGATGTCTTGCAACTGATGTCGCATGCCGCCCGCGTAGACGCTGATGACGCCCATCTCCTCGCTGACGCTGACGACCGGCACGGGGATCGAGCGGGCCACACGCTCGGCGGTGCGGTGCCGCGTGCCGGTCTCAGTCGTCGCGACGGTGGGATCCGGGACGAGATGCACGTTGGCCCGCGTCAGCCGCTGACCGTACGAACCGAGAATGATCGCGCCGTCCATCTTGGCCAACTCGCTGAGCCGCTGTGGACTGAACGGCGCATCGAGCAGGAAGCCACCGCTGCATATGGCCAACACGTCGGGACCGTCGCCGAGGATCAACAGGGCACCCGTCTTGGCGCGCACGATGCGTTCGATTCCATCGCGAAGCGGGGTGCCGGGTGCGACCAATGCCAACGCCTCGTGCAGGGCATCAGTGGGAGGCCCGGTCGTCGTCATGGAGGGATTCTACTTGGAGCGGACCCCCTGCAATCCCACGGCCGACAAAGCCTCGTTGAGCGTAGCGGCGCGCACCAGCGAGATGCCTTCGACACCGTTGGCGGAGTTTGCCGGCACGATGGCCCGGGTGAACCCCAGCCGCGCTGCCTCGGCAAGTCGACGAGCCGCGTGGGCAACCTGGCGTAGCTCACCCGCCAAGCCGACCTCGCCGAACGAGATGACATCGGGCGGAAGCGGATGGTCGGCCAAGGCGCTGACGATGGCGAGGCACATCGGCAGATCACTTCCGGGCTCGGTCAGGCGAACGCCGCCTACGGCGGACGCGAACACCTCGTGCTGACCCATCGGCAAACGAACCCGTCGTTCGAGCACAGCCAGCAGCAGCGCCAGCCGACCGGGGTCGAGCCCCTGAGCGCTGCGCCGCGGCGGCACCCCGGACGTGACCTTGTTCGTCAGCGCCTGCACTTCGACAAGCAACGGTCGATGGCCCTCGAGAGTAGGCGTTACCGCAGATCCGGCGACCCCTGTGCGCCGATCGGTGAGGAAAAGACTGCTGGCGTCGGGTACCCCCACCAAACCGCGTTCGACCATTTCGAAAACGCCCAACTCGTTGGTAGAACCGAAGCGATGCTTCACCGCGCGCAGCAGTCGCAACGCGTGATGCCGGTCGCCCTCGAAGCTGAGGACTGTGTCGACGATGTGTTCGAGGACTCGCGGCCCAGCGAGCCCACCGTCTTTCGTCACGTGGCCGACGAGCACCATCGGGATGCCCCGACCCTTGGCCTCGGCAACCAGCCGGTGTGTGCAGCCACGAACCTGCACGACACTGCCGGGTGCCGAGCCGAGGTCGGGATCGGCAACTGATTGGATGCTGTCGATGATGACCAGGTGCGGTTGAACCGTGTCGAGCGAAGCCAGGATGTGCGGGAGCGATGTCTCGGCCAGCAACCACAGATTCGGGCCTACGGCACCGAGACGCTCGGCGCGCAGCCGCACCTGCTGGGCGCTTTCTTCGCCGCTGACGTACAGGGTCCGTGTCGGCCAGGTCGCGGCGAGTTGCAACAGCAACGTGCTCTTGCCGATTCCTGGCTCGCCGCCCAGCAGTGTGACAGCGCCCGGCACGAGACCGCCGCCGAGCACCCGATCGAGCTCTCCGACGCCCGTCGACTGGGGCCCGCCGAGCAGCGTGTCGATCTCGGCGATCGGCATCGCGGTGGCGCCCGAGGTGGCGGCGAC
>JANMQX010000325.1:0-4434 GCA_031370745.1 Ilumatobacteraceae bacterium | reverse complement strand
CAAGGACGGGCGCGAGATCTACGTCGAGGCAACAGAGGTCGTCGAGCGTGACGGCGCCTACTTCCACGACGGGCAGCCGGTCACCCGCGAGTGGGGCAAGATGGGCAAGAGCCTGAAGAACGCAGTGACGCCCGACGACATCTGCCAGAGCTACGGCGCCGACACCTTGCGCCTGTACGAAATGGCAATGGGTCCACTCGATGCGTCGCGACCGTGGGAGACCCGCGACGTCGTCGGCATGTATCGCTTTCTGCAGCGGCTGTGGCGCAACCTGATCGATGAAGAGACGGGCGAGGTGTCGCTGCTCGAGACCCGCGCTGATCTCGACACGCGACGGCTGCTGCATCGCACGGTCAGCGGTGTGTGCGACGACATGGAGCAGTTGCGATTCAACACAGCGATCGCCAAGCTGATCGAGCTGAACAATCACCTGACCAAGTTGGGCGGTTGCCCGATCGACATCGCCGAGCCCTTGGTGCTGATGGTCGCGCCGTTGGCCGCACACGTCGCCGAGGAGCTGTGGGCCAGACTCGGTCACGGCACCTCGTTGGCCCAGGAGCCGTTCCCCGTCGCCGATCCAGCGATGCTTGTCGCCGACACGGTCGAGTACCCGGTACAGATCAACGGCAAGGTTCGCGGCCGCATCACGGTTGCTGCCGACCTCGACGCCGCCGCCGTCGAAGCGGCCGCGCTGGCCGACCAAAAAGTTGCAGCCTCGCTGGCGGGTGCCACGCCGAAGAAGGTCATCGTGATTCCTGGGCGCATGGTCAACATCGTCGCGTAGCAATTGTCGCGGACAAGTCTGCAACTCCCCGGGCTTGGGTATCTGGAGAGTGCCGGTTCCAAGTCGGCAATGGGGGGTGACGTCGTCGACACGACCTTGCGGGAGTGGCTCCTCACGTCCGACATCTCCACGGTGCGTGCTGGACAGGTCAAGTTCGTGAGCGCGAACGTCGGCACCATCACGCACCTGGCCACTATCAGCTGGTCTGCAACATCGAGACGCACTATCAACAAGGCATGCACATACCGTTCGTGGTCGTGTAAGTCGCTGGCGGCGGCAGCCGCACGTGGTCTGTGAGCACTGAGCCGCTCGGCAATACTTGCTCGATGACCGAGCTGCACTATCAATCAGCGCACGACGTCCTCGATCTGTTCCGCCGCGGCGAGCTGTCGCCAATGGAGCATCTCGAGAGCCTGATCGAGCAGATCGAGACGAATGATCCTGTGCTCAACGCGGTCGTCGACCGTCGCTACGACGAGGCCCGAGCAGAGGCCCGCTCGGCAGAGCAGCGATACCTCGGCAAGGGAGACTCGCCGAGACCGCTCGAGGGCCTCTGCGTCGCTGCCAAGGAAGAACATCCGATGGTCGGACGTTCGTGGCAGCAGGGAGCGTTGCCGTTCGTCGATGAGGTTGCGAAGTACGACCACCCCATCATCGACCGCATTCAGAACGCCGGCGGGATCATTCACATCCGCACTGCCACGCCCGAGTTCAGCTGTGCCGGGTTCACTCACAGCAAGCTGTGGGGCGTCACCCGCAACCCTTGGAATCCGGAGTTCACTCCCGGTGGGTCGTCGGGCGGGTCCGCTGCCGCGCTGGCGGCCGGGTATGCACCGCTCGCGACCGGCAGCGACATCGGCGGATCCATCCGCATTCCTGCGTCGTTCTGCGGGGTCGTCGGCTTCAAACCTCCGTTCGGCCGGGTCCCCGGCCTTGCCCCCTATCACCTCGACCAGTACTGCCACGACGGTCCGCTCGCCCGCACCGTTTCCGATTGCGGGTTGCTCGAGAACGTGATCGCCGGGCCGCATTGGCGCGACATCGTCTCGCTGCGGGACCCACCGCAGATCCCGCGTGATGCAACCACGATCGAAGGTGTGCGTATCGGTCTGTGCATCACGCTCGGCGACTGGCCTGTCGACGCCGACGTCGTTGCCAACACCAAGACCGTCGCTGAGGCGCTGCGCGAGGCGGGCGCCGAGGTCGACGAGGTGGTGCTGCCGTGGACGGTGGATCGCTTCTGGCAAGCCGCCAGAGCACATTTCGGGGGGATCTTCGGACCTGGAATCGCTGAGATCGAACGCCAGCACGGCGACGCGTTGAACGACTACACGAGGGCATTCGTCGCGACGATGAAGACCGAAATGACGTTCTACGAAGGACTTGTCGAGGAGACAGCGTTGTGGGATCCCCTCGGTCGGATGTTCGAAGACATCGATGTGTTGCTGTGCCCGACCGTCGCGACAAGCGGTTTGCGTGCCGGAAACCCATATCTCGACGAGGCCGTGGTCATCGATGGGCAACAGATGCAACATCACGTCATGGCGATGATGACCGTGCCCTTCAATCTGTTCAGCCGCTGCCCGGTGCTGTCGGTGCCTTCGGGACGCGCAGCCAACGGCGTGCCGACGGGCGTGCAAGTTGTCGGGCGGACCTACGAAGACGTCAGCGCGTTTCAGGTCGGTGCAGCGATCGAGGCCGCCGGGTTCGGTTTCGGATCACCCGACTGGCGACCACCGCTCAACTCCTGAACAACAAGTGGTGACATGCCGGGCCAGTACGGTCGTTCGTCATGCGGATCTATGTCGCCGGAGTACAACACGAATCGAGCTCGTTCTCGCCGATTCCGACGTCGTTCCGCTCGTTCGAGCAGTGGAACTGGTCGGCCGACACGCCGCACGACACCGATGGATTCGGCTACGGCGAGGCATGCCGGTTGGCCGCGGCCGCGACCCTCGAGGTGGCTGCTGGACCATTCTTCAGCGCTGAACCGAGTTCGCCCGCAACAGCTTCCGCGTGGCGCGAGATTTGCGAGCACATCCTCGCCGGGTTGCGCGCCGCACTCCCCGTCGACATGGTGATGCTTTGTTTGCACGGCGCACAGATGGCCGACGGCACCGACGACTGCGAGGGGGAGCTCATCGCCGCGGCCCGCGCAATCGTCGGACCTGATGTTGCGCTCGGTGTGCTGTTGGACCTGCATGCCAACGTCACCTCCGCAATGTGCACACATGCCGACCTCACCGTGTCGTGCCGCGAGTACCCACACATCGACTACGCGCAACGTGCTCGGGAGATGTTGCCCGTGTTGCGCAGCATCGCCAGGGGACTCGTGCATCCGATCACTCGAGCTCGGCGCATCCCCGCCTCCGGGGTTTTTCCAACCCCCGACGAGCCGATGCGATCGTTCGTCACCCGCTTCAGAAATGCCCAAGCGCGACCCGGCGTGTTGATGATCTCTGCCAATCACGGTTTCGAGGGATCCGACACGCCGTTCACCGGAGCATCGGTGGTTGTCACGACTGACAACGATGAGTCGCTCGCTGACGAGATTGCCGACGAGATTGCCGCTGACTTCCTTGCGACCATCGTCGACAACCCCTGGAACGGGCTCGACGTCGGTGAGGCCATCGATGAGGCACTGCGCCTGCCCGGTGGTCCGGTGGTGATCGCCGACCGCAGCGACAACGCCGGCGCGGGCGCGGCAAGCGATTCGACGTACATCCTTGCCGAGCTGATCAAGCGTGATGTGATGAATGCGGCGGTTGCCATGATCTGGGATCCGATGGCGGTGCGCGTCTGCCACGATGCAGGCCTCGGCGCCCGCCTGCCGATGCGAATAGGCGGCAAGGCCGGCCACCTATCGGGTGCCCCGGTCGACGCCGATGTCGAAGTGACCTCGGTTCGCACCGACGCTGTGCAAGCACTGTTCGGTCAGGGCCCGCCACGCGAGCCCCTCGGCAAGTCGGCGGCGATTCGCATCGGCGGCATCGATGTGGTGCTGGTGTCGCGCCGACAACAGGTGTTCAGCCCGCATTGCTTCACCGAGCATGACATCGATCCCACCAATCGGCACATCGTGATCGTCAAGAGCATGCAGCATTTCATGGGCGGCTTCGCAACCATCGCCGCCCACGTCGTTCGTTGCGACGGACCTGGCAGCGCGACGCTCGACATGGCGAAGATCCCCTACCAGCGAATCAAGCGCCCGATGCTCGGTCTCGACCCTGTCGAGATGATCGGTCTCGAACCGCTGCTGTAGACGGCCGCCAGCTTTCGGCGCCCTGTTTTGCCTGTTCAGCGATAGTCTTTCTGACGGCGGTGTACGAACACGTACCCGCGGTCGAGTGCAGCGCTTCGAAGCGCACAGTGATTCCAGCGAGTTTGTTGGTTTGCATCCACGGCCAACAACCCATAAAGGAATCCCCCAAATGACCACATCCACCTCGAACAACCGCGGCGCGCGCCGTCGCAACGGCGGCCGCCATTCCGGCGCCGTGCGCACTGCCGAACCCAACGTCGCGACTCCGGCATCAGCCGTGCCCGCGCCTCAGCCAGTTCCCCCAATCGACTACATCACCGACTTCGTCGCCCTCGGCGTTCCGGCACCACTGATCGCCGTACTGGCCGACCGCGATGTCATGACTGCG
>JANMQX010000321.1:0-12324 GCA_031370745.1 Ilumatobacteraceae bacterium | reverse complement strand
GGCCATTGTGTCCGTCGGGCTGCGGGCCCATCCAGTACTTCTCGACTTCCGGGTCGACCAGTCGCTGTGCATTGGTCGGGTCGAGGTATCGCAGCTCGTACCAGCAGCTGCCGGCCCATTGCGGCATCACGTTGGTGTCGCGGCGGTAGGGCTGCGGGCCGTCGCCGAGATCGAGCTCGACGTTGGTCCACGACTCCAGCCGGTCAAGGGGGCTCTCAGGATTGGAGAACTCGTCGTCGGGGTCGAACGTGCGCGGCGAGAAGCTGTCGGTCTCGGGAAGCACCAACGGCAGTTCAGCATCGGGCAGACCGTGTGGATTGCCGTCGACGTCGTAGACGATCGGGAAGGGCTCGCCCCAATATCGTTGGCGGCTGAACAGCCAATCGCGCAGCTTGTAGGTCACGGCTGCCTGTCCATGCCCAGCTGCTTCCAACCACTCGTTCGTCAGGCGCTTGGCTTCGGCGACGCTGGAGATGCCATTGAGGTCGAGCGTGCCGTTGGAACTGTTGACGTATGGTGCGTCGCCGACGAACGCCCCCTCCCACGTGGAGGTGTCGAGGCTGCGATTCGACGGCTGCTGGATGGCCGGGATCGCCAGGCCGTAGAGCGTGGCGAACTCGAAGTCGCGCTGGTCGCCGCAGGGCACCGCCATGATTGCTCCGGTGCCATAGCCCATCAAGACGTAGTCGGCGATCCATATCGGGATCGACTCGCCGTTGACTGGATTGGTCGCATACGTACCGGTGGCGACCCCGGTCTTCTGGCGAGTGTCGTCCTGCCGATCGATGTCTTTCTTCGATGTCGCCTGATGGCGATATTGCGTGACCAGCTTGCGCCGCTCTGGGGTTGTCAGCGCGTCGACCATGGGATGTTCCGGCGCCAGCACCACGAACGAAGCCCCGAACAACGTGTCGGGACGCGTCGTGAAAACGCTGATGGGCCCCGCCGGGGATTGGAAGTGCACCGTCGCGCCCTCGCTGCGGCCGATCCAGTTGCGCTGCATCGCCTTGATGGCATCGGTCCACTCGAGCAGATCGAGGTCGGCGATCAGGCGATCGGCGTACGCGGTGATCCGCATCATCCACTGACGCATGTTGCGCTTGAACACCGGGAAGTTGCCGCGATCGCTGCGACCGTCGGCAGTGACCTCCTCGTTGGCCACGACGGTGCCAAGACCGGGGCACCAGTTGACGGGGGCCTCACTGACGTACGCCAGGCGGTAGCTATCGATGAGGGTGTTGCGCTCGACAGGGGACAGGTCGCTCCATGATCCGCCATCGCCGGCCGAACGCGCGCCGGATTGAAACTGCTCGATCAGCTCATTGATCGGGCGTGCCCGTTGGAGCTCAGTGTCGTACCACGAATTGAAGATCTGCAGGAAGATCCATTGCGTCCAGCGGTAGTAGTTCGGATCGGTGGTGCTGATGCTGCGCCGAGCGTCGTGGCTGAGTCCGAGCCGGCGCAATTGCCGCCGATAGTTGGTGATGTTGGCCGCGGTCGTGATTGCCGGGTGTTGACCCGTCTCGACGGCGTGTTGCTCGGCAGGAAGACCGAAGGCATCGAAGCCCATCGTGTACATCACGTTGTAACCGGTCATCCGCTTGTAGCGGCTGTAGATGTCGGTCCCGATGAACCCCAGTGGATGCCCGACGTGCAGGCCGGTGCCCGAGGGATAGGGGAACATGTCGAGCACGAAGATCTTGGGGCGCCCGGCGATCTTGTCAGGCTCGCCGAGAGGCCCTGCCGGGTTCGGAGCTTCGAAGGTTCTGTCCGCTTCCCAGCGGTCCTGCCAGCGAAGTTCGATCTCCTGGGCGAGCGCGCCCGTATACCGGAACTTGGGGGCATCGTCGGCGGCGGCCGGCGGCGTATTGGGCGGCGTGTTGGGCGGCGTGTTGGGCGGCGTGTTGGGCGGCGGGCTCATCTCACAAAGATTCTACGATGCGTCGCGTCGCTACTACGGTTGTGCATCATGTCTCCGCGCATTGGGTCGCCGTACGTGGGCATCGTCGATCGGATCATCACCGCAGCAGACCGGCCCACCGGCGTGCGATTCGTCGGGCCCTCCGTGGCCCCAGCGTCGGGAGAATCATTCGTCCCCTGGCGCGAGATTCACGACGAGGCGAGAGTCGTCGGGGCCGCGCTGCAAGCTCGCGGGTTGGTGCCTGGTGATCATGTCGCGGTCCTCGGTCCGACCTCGCGGCAGCTGATCACGATCATCCAAGGCTGCTGGCTGGCAGGGATTGCGAGCATGGTGTTGCCACTGCCGATGCGTATGGGCTCGCTCGACGCGTTCATCGATTCGACGCGTGGCCGCATTCGACATGGCGACGCGAAGCTGGTGTTGATCGACGAGTTGCTCGCCGCGTTCTACGAACACACCATCGGCGATCCACCGATCGAGTTGATGGCCTCTGTGCTGCCGGGGTCCTCGACGGCGCCCAGTGGCGAGCAGCTGGAGATCCCGGATCACGATCCCGAGCGGCTGGTCATCCTGCAATACACCAGCGGCTCGACCAGCGAACCGAAGGGCGTGATGATCCCCGACCGTGTCCTGGCCGCCAACATCGACGCATCGTGCACCGCTGCCGAGCTCGGGCAGGGCGAGGTGATGGTCTCGTGGCTGCCGCTGTACCACGACATGGGGTTGGTTGGGTTCTTGTCGATCCCCATGACCAACGGCTGCCAGCTCGTGCAGGCCGCGCCGCAGGATTTCTTGGCAAAGCCCGGCAACTGGATGCAATGGATCAGTGATTGGGGCGGCACCGCCACGGCCGGGCCGAACTTCTCGTGGGTGCTTGCAACTCGCGCGCTCGGCCGAATGCGCGATCTCGATCTGTCGCAGTTGACGCTGGCGCTCAGCGGAGCCGAGCCGGTCGACCCGAAAGCGGTCGAGGCGTTCGTCGTCGCCGCCGCGCCGTTTGGCTTCAAACCGGGCAGCGTGTTCCCGGCGTTCGGCATGGCGGAGTTGGCCATCGGTGGTGTGTTCCCGCCTCGTCATCGCGGCATGGTGTGCGACTCCGTCGACAGGGTCGTGCTCGAACGCGACCGCATCGCCAAACCACTCGATCTCGTCGACGCCGAGGAGGAGCTCGATGTGAGACGCATTCCGCGCCTCGGCAAGGCGGTGCCCGGCTTGCAGATGCGAATCGTCGATCCGGCCACGCATGCCGAGCTACCCGAACGTCACGTCGGCGAACTGTTGTTGCGCGGCACGTCAGTGACACCCGGCTACTACAAACGGCCCGACGCAACCGCGGCGCTCTTTCACGACGGCTGGTTGTGCACCGGCGACCTGGCATACGCGATCGACGGCGAACTGGTGCTGTGTGGACGAATCAAAGACGTGATCATCGTGGGCGGAAGGAACGTCTTTCCGGAGGACATCGAGCGCGCTTGCGGAGGTCTCGAGGGAGTGCGCGCCGGCAACGTGATTGCCTTCGGCGTGGAGGGCTACAAGGGCAAGGAGAGCGTCGTTGTCGTTGCCGAGGTTCGCACCGACGATCCTGCGCAGGTTCGCGAAGCCATCCACCATCGCACGCTCGAGGTCTGCGGCCTACCGCCTCGCGATGTCATGCTGGTCAAGCCGGGAACGTTGCCGAAGACCTCGTCCGGCAAGTTGCAACGCGCCAAGTGCCGCGACCTCTACCTCGAGGAATCCCTCGAGCTCTTCTAAACCCGAGTGGAGTGTTTCATGCCCACCTGGGTGCCTCGAAACACTCCACGGGCTCTACGCGGCTTGAAGGGCGGTGAGCACCTGGCGCCAGCGGTCGGGGTCCATCGCGTAGGGGGCGTAGAAGCTGATGCGCTGGATCACGTCGCCGTATCGGCGCAGCAACTCGGGCGCGATCTGCTCGGGCTGGGCAACCACGGCGAACGTGTTGAGGATCTCGTCATTGATGAGGTTGCCCATCTCGACCCACCCGCCCTTCTTGGACAACGCGTTCAGATCTTCGTGAAGCCCGTTCCAACCGTGGAGTTCGAGCACCCCCTTGTAGGCCGGCGTCGAACCGTAGAAGGCGATCTGCTGGCGAGTGCCAGACTCGGCAGCCGTCATCTCCGCCTCGTCGTTGCCGGTGACGACGAACGATGGACCCACGATCTCGAAGCCTTCCATCGACCTGCCTGCCTTGGCGCGGCCGCGGGCGAGTGCGGGAAGCGTGACCTCGCGCAGGTAACGCTCCGTTGTGAAGCCGTGACAGATGAACCCATCGCATACCTCTCCGGCAACCTCGGTCATCATCTCGCCAACCCCGGCGAGGAAGATCTTCGGAACGCCGAACTCTGCGAGGTCGGCCGGATCTGGCGCGAAGAACGGCGTCATCAACGTGTGCGTGTAGAAGTCGCCGCGGAACGCCAACGGAGCGCCGTTTTGCCAGGTGTCCCAGATTGCACGGATGGCCATGATGAGCTCGCGCATGCGTGGCGCCGGATGGCTCCATTCCATGCTGAACCGCTTGGTGATGTGCGGCTTGATCTGGCTGCCGAGACCAAGGACGAACCTTCCCCTCGAGAACGACTGCAGATCCCAGCCGATGTGCGCCAAGTTCATTGGATTGCGGGCGAACGCAACGGCTATCGATGTGCCCAGCTCGAGGCGTTCGGTGTGTTCTGCGGCGAGGAGCAGTGGGAAGAACGGGTCGTGAGCCGTCTCCACCGACCATGCTCCGTCGTATCCTGCTGCTTCGGTTTCCTGCGCGCTCGCTGCGGCTTTGCGCAGGTCTGTGCTGACACCCCCGTCGACCTTCATCGTGCCGACGGTACTCCGGCCGACGCGGCCAATCAGGTGTCCTGATCTCGCAAGAACTTTTCAAACTCGGCCGCCAGTTCGTCGCCAGTTGGCATGCCGCCGGTTCCGAGTAGATCTGTCTGTTGCTGTGCCTGGTCGTAGAGCTCTTCGAGCTGATTGACCATCGACCGATGTTCGTCGTTACCGGCAATCAGTTGATCGAGCCGCTGGCGTTGGATGATGGTCTCCTGCCGAATGCCCGCGGCGTTGATGACGAGCCCAGCGACGTCGTGCAGGCCCGTCAGGAGGGCAAGCGTGGCAGCCGGGTAGCTCATTGCGCTGACGTAGTGCGGGACCTGCGCCCAGAGGCCCAGCGCGGGCATGCCTTTTTCGGTGAAGGCGTGCTCGAGCACTGCACCCATCCCCGCTGAACGTCGATTGAGTTCTTGAGGTAGGCGACGTTGTCGACGACATCGGCCGACGGCGAACTGCTCGACAGTCGAGGCTCGCGAGTGTGCGGTGTGGCGAACGGATACGCGCCGAGCGCGACCATCTGCTGTACGCCCAGCTCTACCGCCAACGTCGAGACGACGTCGCCGAACTTGCGCCATTGCGAATCGGGCTCCGGGCCGCTGAGCGTCAGCACATCGTGACCGGCGGAGTCCTTTCCGACATGCAACTCGATGTCGGCCCACACCAGTCGAACGTTGACTCCCTCGCGCAGCTCCATCGTTGGCCGGCGGGCGCGGTAGTCGATGAAGGTGTCGCCATCGAACGTCGCCAACGGTCGAACGGCCCACTCGTCGTGAACCGTGTTCATAGCTGCCGCAGCAGCGCCGCTGGCATCGATCCAACCGGTCAGCATCACGACCATGACGGGTGCGTCGAGCACTGGCAACGGCTCGTGCAGCACATACGGATCGGTCATGCGAGTGCCTCGAGACATTCGGCGGCCCGCGCCGCTGCGCTGTCGATCTGGGCAATGAATGGCTCGAGCTCTGCAGGATCGCGCGATCCGAGCGCACCGCCCAGATAGCGGTAGTACACCCCTTGCAGAATGCAGGCCAGCTTCCAGTAGGCGAACGAGACGTAGAACGACAGCTGCGTGATGTCGCGGCCGCTGATCTTCGCGTACCGTTCGACGAGTTCGGCGCGATCGAGGAAACCCGCTGCGGTTGTCGCCGAGCCGCCCCACGCCGATGGATCGTCGCCGGGGCCGGTCCAGTACACCTGGAGCAACCCGAGATCCGCCAACGGATCGCCGAGGGTGCAGATCTCCCAATCGAGCACGGCGCGGATGCGTCCGTCGTCGCCGACGACGCAGTTGTCGAGGCGGTAGTCGCCGTGCACCAATGTCGCCGGGCCCTGGTCGGGGATCCGCTGCGACAGGGCATCGTGGGCGTGGTCGACGGCCGGGACCTCGCGAGTCTTCTGGTCGTTCCACTGCCCGTACCAACGTTTGAGTTGACGGCTGATGTAACCGTCGTGTTTGCCGAGGTCAGCCAGGCCGCAGTCGTCGAGATCGACGGCGTGAATCGCAGCCATCGTGTCGACGAGAGACTCGCTTGCCTGCCGACGCGCGACGGGTGTGAGCGCCGATTCTGCATCTGCGAGATCGCGTACGACGTGTCCTTCGACGAAGTCCATCACGTAGAAGGGAGCGTCGTTGACGGCCTCATCGGCGCAGAATCCCAAGGCCTCCGCCACCGGTACGTTCGAGCCCTGCAAGCCGGCGATGATCCGGTGCTCACGACCCATGTCGTGGGCACTCGCCAGTCGGTGGCCGAGCGGTGGTCGACGAAGCACATATGCGCTGCCGTCGGATCCGGCGACTCGGTATGTCAAGTTGGAGTGGCCGCCGGCGATGACGTCGAACGCGAACGGGCCGCGAGCACCGGTCACGTTGGCTTCGAGCCACGCTGTGACCGGTTCGACATTGATGCCTGGCACGTCCTTCATGCTGCCCGTACGGTATCCCGGTATCGTGCCGAGATGGCCATCGATGTCACCGACGCAACATTTCAGACCGAGGTTGTCGACCGCTCGCAGACTGCCGCCGTCGTCGTGGACCTGTGGGCACCGTGGTGTGGACCATGCCGCACGATCGGGCCAATCCTCGAGAAGGTCACTGATGCGACGAACGGCGAGGTCATCCTCGTCAAGGTCAACGTCGACGAGAATCCTGGCGTGTCCCAGGCCTTCCAGGTGCAGTCGATCCCGGCTGTCTACGCGCTGAAGAATGGTGAAGTCGTCGACGGTTTCGTCGGCGCTCATCCCGAGCATGTCATCGAAGAGTTCGTGGCCAACCTGCTGCCGTCGGAGGCTGAGCGAACCGTTGCTTCGCTCCTGGCGGAAGGCACGGAGGGTTCCTATCGGGCGGTGCTGGAGTTGGAGCCCGCCAACGAAGATGCGATCGTCGGCCTGGCCGAACTGCTCGTGGCCCGTGGAGAGGCGGAGCAGGCGCTCTCGTTCCTCGCCCGAATCCCCGAGAACGACCGGACGCGCCGGGTTGCCGCTGCGGCGCGGGTCAGCACGCAGCCGGCGCTGATCACCGACGACTACGACGCCCGCCTGAACGATCTGCTCGACAAGGTGAAAAACGACGACGAAGCCCGTCAGCAATTCGTCGACATCCTGGAGCTGATGGGACCCGACGATGCTCGCACGGCCACCTACCGCAAGCAGCTGACGACGCGCCTGTACTGACCAACCGGACTATGGTCTGAGCATGCCGAGCGAACATCGCATCCAACATCGCGATGGCTACCGGCTGTGGGAAGGCGGCCCCGTGCCGAGGGGTGCCGACGGAATCACCATCGGCGCGCTGGTCATCGTCCGGAGTGGCAAGGCGTCGCCGTACCTGCTGCGCCACGAGCTGGTGCACGTGCGCCAGTGGAAGCGATTCGGCGTTGTCGGTTTCGCCGTCCGCTACGTCGGGCCATACGCCCTGTGGCGCCTTCGGGGCAAGGATCATCGCAGCGCCTACCTGCGCATCCCGTTGGAGATCGAGGCTGACTGGGTTGCCCGCCGATCGCTGACGACGGCAGTGCGCGACGAGCTACCGGAGCGAATTGCTTCGTAGGTAATCGCGCGGACGGTCGATAGTGTCCGTCCCTGACTTCCCCCAGTAGCCGGCGGCGCGCCAACTGCCTGCCCGGTGCCAATCCTGGTGAGGAGGGTCGTCAATGGATTCGAGTCTGCCTCGTCCTGTTCCGCCGCGATCCGTGATCGAGCGTCTCCGTGAATGGGTCGTGTGGTTCGGCCCCGGCCGCCTGGCGGCCACCGCACTCGCAGTGATCGCAGTTGCAATCGGCGGCACATGGCTCCTCAAGGGCTCACCCAGCCGGGCGGAGGATCAGTTGCCCTTTGCCACGCACGCGACGGTGCCGGCGGCGGCGGTGGTGGCGGTGGGCGCGTCGGCCGTGGCCACGACCACGACGTCGGTGCCCTCGGTCGTGGTCTATGTCGCCGGCGCAGTCGCTGCTCCCGGCGTGTACACCTTGCCTGGGTTGTCGCGGGTGACCGACGCCATGACGGCCGCAGGTGGTGCCCTAGGCGCCGCCGACCTCAAGGTGGTCAACCTTGCCGCAACCGTGCGCGACGGCGAACGAATCTACGTGCCGGTCGTGGGCGAGGTGGTGCCGGCCCTGGTCGGCGGCGATGCGGTGACCGGCGACCCGACTGCGGGCGCGACGGTGCCGGCGGGTCCGGTCGACATCAACACGGCAACGGCGGATCAACTCGACGTACTGCCCGGCGTCGGTCCGACAACCGCCGCCGCGATTGTTGCCTACCGCGATCAGCATGGGCCATTTCAGAGCCTCGATCAGCTCGGTGATGTGCGCGGGATCGGCCCGGCCAAGCTCGACGCGCTGCGCGGCCTGGTGACGGTGTGACTAGAAGAGCGCCCGCCCGAAGATCAGGTTCACAGCGCCAAGCGCGACGACGACGCCGAGCCACACGCCGGCCGCCAGCCAGATGTATTCGCGCCAATAGTCGCGCCACGATGCCACAGGCATCCGCGTCGCCCGCCTGGCGGCGATCGCGCCAACGATCATCCATAACAACGCGCTGCCGACGATGGCGCCCAGGTACACGCTTCGTCCAGAGCGCAACGGCGCGCCGGCGACGAGCAGCCCGGGCGCGGCCAGAATTGCGGCCAGGAATCCGACAACGCCGCGACCCAGCGACGTGTGGCCGCGTAGCAGCATCAGCGAGATCGCACCGAGAAACCCTTGCGGCAGGAGCGCGACGAGCGGTCCCGAGCTTCGCAGCTTGCTGCGGTACGCGCGCGGCCCCAAGGGCACCGGTTCGTGGATCATCGGCATGGCTTCGATGACCCGAGCGTACGACGCGCGACGTGGTGGGCTGCGGCACCCGTTCACCGACGGCGAGGTCGTGATGGTCACCCTCGCCGCCGTGGTGGGTGTCTGGACTCGCTCCCCGGCGTGGGTCTGTGCAGTCGCGGTGGCGTCGGCACTCGTCGGTCGCCGATCCGCGGTGTTGTTGGCGTGTCTCCTGGTCGGTGTTGCCGGCGGTTGGCGTTCGCACACCACGTGGGACTCCGCAGTGCCGAGGCACGTCGGTAGCTATTCGGGCTGGGTCACGATCGTTGGCGATCCAGCACCGTTCGGCAGCGGTCTGCGTGTCACGGTCGAGGTCGGCGGTGAGCGGTTCGATGCCTGGGCGTACGGCTCGCTGCGACGTCGCCTCGCCGATCGCCAGGCCGGCGAGTTCGTGTACATGCAGGGCAAGCGGCGCCGGATGGTGTCCCACGCTCGGCGCGCCCAGATCCGCCATGTCGTCGGGCAGTTCGATCTCGGCATCGTCGGTGATTGGCACGAGGGTGCACCGCTCTATCGAACGTCCTCACGGGTTCGCACCGCGCTTCGCCGTGCTGCCGAGTCGACGATGGCCGCCGGCGATGCGGCCCTGTTCACTGGCCTCGTGATCGGGGACGACGCTCGCGAACCGCCCCCGATGGTCGCCGCGTTTCGGGAGTCGGGGCTCTCTCATCTGACAGCGGTCTCGGGCGAAAATGTCGCGTTCGTCTTGGCGGCCGCGTCGCCACTGCTCCGGCGGTTGCGACTGTGGTGGCGATGGGCTGCCACGGTCGGGCTGATCGGGTGGTTCATGGCGCTGACGCGCTTCGAGCCATCCGTGCTTCGTGCCGGGATCATGGCCATGTTGGCTTGCTCGTCGTTCGTGCTCGGCCGGCAACCGGCCGTCGTGCGCCTGCTGGCGTGCACGGTGGCGCTTCTGGTGCTGGTCGACCCGATGCTGATGTGGTCGGTCGGGTTCTGGTTGTCGACAGGGGCCACCGCCGGCGTGTGTGTGATCGCCCCACTTCTTGCCAACCGGCTTCCGGGCCCGCACTGGATCCGCACACCGCTGTCGGTCACACTCGGAGCTCAGCTGGGAGTGATGTTGCCCAGCTGGCTCGTCTTTCACCGACTGCCGCTGGTGTCTCTGCCTGCCAACCTTCTGGCGGTACCGGTTGCCGGGTTTGTGATGTTGTTCGGGATCCCTGGTGGACTGTTCTCGGCGGTCGTGCCTCCGTTGGCGCCGGCGATCATGGCGCCTTGCGCAGCCGGGACGCGATGGGTCAGCACCGTCGCCTATCTCGCTGCCAGCATCGAGCCATCACCGTGGTGGAGCGCGGTGGGGTGGTTTGCAGTGCTGATCGTCCTCGCCGTGCTGCTCATTCGGCACTACTGGCGTCACCCGTCCGGCGATGTGCCAATCTGAGCTCACATGGCTGTCCACCTCATCACCGGCGACGACGAGTCACTTCTGCTGAACGCGGTGTCGGAGGTCGTGCGCCGCCTGATCGGCGACGGCGACCGATCGCTGATGGTCGACGAGTTCGACGACGACGACTACGAGGTGCGATCGATCGTCGATGCTGCGCAGACTCCGCCATTCCTCACCGAGTCGCGTGTTGTCGTTGCGCGCGGCATCGGTCGATTCGGTGCCGAAGACGTGGTCCCATTGGTGGCGTATCTCGCCGATCCCCTGCCGAGCACCGAACTGGTGCTGGTCGCCGGAGGCGGGCGCCTGGCGAAGGCTCTCAACGACGCAGTCAAAAAAGGTGGCGGGCACATGGTCGACACTGTGCCGCCGACCCGGGCTCGCGAGCGCGGTGGGTGGTTCGAGGAGCAGGTCCGCGGCGCCGGGTTGCGCCTTGACCAGCAAGCCCTCGGCCTGCTTGCGTCGTGGCTCGGAGAAGACGCTGGCCGCGTGCAGGGGATCCTCGAAACCTTGGCATCCGCGTACGGCGATTCGCGGATCCTGAAGGTCGTCGATGTCGAACCGTTCCTCGGCGAGGCCGGGGGAGTGCCGCCGTGGGACCTCACCGATGCCGTCGATCGTGGCGACACGAACAAATCGCTGTTGCTGCTACATCGGATGATGCGCGCCGGAGAACGGCATCCGCTGCAGGTCATGGCGATCCTGCACAACCACTACACCAAGTTGCTGACGTTGGATGGCGCGAACGCAGACGATGAGTCGTCGGTGGCCGGCGTGCTCGGCATCAAGCCCGGCTATCCGGCGAAAAAGGCACTGGATCAATACCGCAAGCTGGGCAACGCCGGGGTCGTTCGAGCTATTGGGCTGCTCGCCCAGGCCGATCTCGACCTGCGTGGCGCCAAAGAATGGCCCGACGAACTGGTCATGGAAGTGCTGGTAGCGCGGCTCAGCCGGTTGACGACCGCCCGCCGCTGACGCTTGAGCGGCCACACCCACGCCGGACAGCACACCCGCCCGGCCGATCCGGGGATCTGTGTGAGAACACAAAGCCGCGGATCTTTTGTGCGGTCACATAGACGGCGGGACCTACGGCTGATCGGTCGCTGACGCCGGACTCGCCGCCGAGGCGATCTACGCGCCGGCGTTGATCTTCTTCATCAAGCGGCTCTTGCGGCGGGCAGCCTGGTTCTTGTGAATGACACCCTTGGCGGCAGCCATGTCGAGGCGCTTGACGGCCAGTCGCAGGGACTCTTCGCCAGTCTCACTACCGATCGCAGCAACAGCGTTCTTGCTGCGCGTCTTCAGCTCGCTCTTGACGGCCTTGTTGCGCTCGGCAGCCTTGGCGTTTGTGAGGATTCGCTTCTTCTGACTCTTGATGTTTGCCACGTTGCCGACTTCTCTCGCAGGTTGGATGAGCCCGGCAAGGCTAACAGCGCCGCCTTGACGCTCCAACCACCTGATGAGCGACGCCGATAGCATCTAGCGACCGGCCATGGACCTCTCCCGCATTCGCAACTTTTCGATCATTGCCCACATCGATCACGGCAAGAGCACACTCAGCGACCGCATTTTGGAGATCACCAACGCTGTCGATGCTCGTGACATGCGCTCGCAGTACCTCGACACCATGGATCTCGAGCGGGAGCGGGGCATCACCATCAAGGCCCAGAACGTGCGAGTCGATTGGAAGGGCTACACCCTGCACCTCATCGACACGCCTGGCCACGTCGACTTCGGATACGAGGTCAGCCGCAGCCTGGCTGCCTGCGAAGGTGTCGTGCTGGTCGTCGATGCCGCGCAGGGCATCGAGGCTCAAACGCTGGCCAATTGCTACCTAGCGATGGAGC
>JANMQX010000311.1:0-16309 GCA_031370745.1 Ilumatobacteraceae bacterium | reverse complement strand
TCGCCGCACTGCGTCTTGGTGAGGATGCCTGGGTTCAATTTGCCGCTCTCGCCGAGGTACGGCGAGCCGCTCCAAAAGTCACCTTCGTGCATGTTCAGGCTCTGCGGCCAGGTCACCGGCAAGCGCCGGCCGTCAGAGTCCTTGTAACCCTCCTCGTTGGTCCACCGGAATGTGGCGTCGACCGTTGAGCCGGGGTTGACCAAGATGTTGAACTTCTCCTCAGTGTCGTCACCTGCAGCGCCCTTCATCAACGCACCGTCGGTGGCGATGACATGCTCGTGATTGGAGTGAGGGTGGAAGTCGTAGCCGGTTATCCCGACGCCGACGTAGCGCAGCATGGCGTCGAGCGGATTGGTGTGGACGTCCCACGGCTGCACGTGAGCCATCGCTCCGTACGGTTGCCCCGGAAGCCAAGGAGCGTTGTTGGGTGCAAGCGTGTCGGGCATCG
This sequence comes from Ilumatobacteraceae bacterium, assembly GCA_031370745.1. Lineage (GTDB taxonomy): Bacteria > Actinomycetota > Acidimicrobiia > Acidimicrobiales > Ilumatobacteraceae > JAENVT01. The sequence continues at coordinate 15,861 of JANMQX010000311.1, read as the reverse complement.
ACCGACCGTTGATCATGAAGTAGTGGGCCTCGTACGCACCCGGATATCCGTTCCAGCTGAGGACTGAAGCGATTGGGGTAGCAGGTGTGTCGACGTCGGCCTTGTGTTGCTCCATGAAGCTGTGCAGGCCCGGGTCGACCTCCGACAACATCAGGATGTTCTCACGGTTACCGTTGTAGATCGCCAGCGGGTCGCACTTGGTCGGGTCCGAGACACTCGCATACGCACACTTGGCCGAAGCCAGTGCCGCTGTTGCTTCAGCGGGCTGCATTCCTCGTTGTTCATTCGTGGTCACCCCATCAGGTCCATCCGCCGGTATGGCCAGAATGTCGGCCGCACTGATGGCCACGTTGGGGCTGACGACGATCGAGCCGAACAATCCCATCTGCACCTGCAGTTGCGGATCCGAACCGCTCTCGTAGACGTAGGTGCCGGCCTTGCTTGCCGCGAAGGTGTATGACACCACTCCGCCTGCGGGCGCCTCGTGCACCAGCGACAGCAACGTGCCGTCAGCTGCGGCAACGGGTCCCTCCGGGCCAGAGGCCGTGCCATTGTTGAAGGTCACGCCCTCCTGACCGGGAAACTGGATCGAGGTGGCGACGCGCAACATGTTGGTCAGGTTCACCGTGACGACGTCGCCTTCGTTGACGCACAGCACCGGCCCAGGAAGCTGGAATGTGGTACCGACCGCAGTGAAGCCCCAGTTGTAGATGGCATTGCCGTCGGGCTCGCTGGTGTAGCCGTCGGTGGCGGTGATGTTGAACGTCGGGTTGGTCCCGTTCGCGGTGTCGCGGGTGCAGAGCAGGCCCTCGCTCTCCGTTCCTGCGGCCCGACCGGTACCGCCGAGCGGCACGATGGCTGCAACCCCTGCGCACAGGCCGGCCATACCGAGCCATAGAGCTCTTTTCGACTTGCGGAGCCGCGGTGCGGCACTGCGTTCGTTGGTGTTCATGTCGTCCCCGCTCTTGATCGTGTCGTTGTTCATGTTTCTTGCCCTCACTTGACCAGCGTCGTGGGCGATGCGAAGTTGTTCACGCCGGAGGAGTCCTGTGCGAAGAACCAGAACTTGCGCGTTCCCGAACCGCGATTACGGACGCTCAGATGCGAAACAATGGTGGGCTGCGCCGGGGTGAAGTTGATCGCTTGCCATGTGTTCTTCGGTGGGGCAGCTGTCGTCGTGCTGCTGGTCGTTGCGTACCACAGGTCGGCCAGATACGTGCCCGGGTTGTTGGTGTCGACATTGACGTTGAGGTCGACGAACGTTGCCTGGCTTCCAACATGCGTTGCCTTGGTGACCAGAACTGTCGGCGAGGCATGCTTGGCCACCATCGGGAACTCACCGAGGAACTCGCCTTCGCCGGCCCAGCCGTTCGGCTTGAGTTGATCGGCAAGTGTTTGGATCACATGAATCTCACTGCGCTGACCGCCCACCCATTCATTGCCATCGACGCCACCCGAGTAGTGCGACATGCCACGGTCGTAGAACGCGTAGGTCCCCACGTCCGGCGCGGTGAAGAACACGTCGCGGCTCTCGCCTGGACCGATTTGGATCGAGTCCGTCGCCTTGCGCTGAGCGCTCTGCGGCACGTAGCGGGCGTCGCGCCCGAGAACGTCGACTGCGAGGCCGGGGAAGACGATCGTGTGGTCCAGGAATCCGAGGTTTGCGAATCGGATCAGGATGCGCTCGCCCGGTTTGGCCTGAACCAGCGAGCTCAGCGGCTGGCTGGCCAGGCGAGCTTCGTCGCTCGCCAGGCCGATGTTCGTGAGCTTGACACTCCCGTCGGTGTTGAAGCCGTCGAATCGTTGAGCAGCAAGATCGCCGTTGGCGTCACGAGTCCCGTTCGGCTCCAGCGTGTCGGGGTAGGCGCGCCCGTTCATCGTCCAGAAGTCGGGATGGAAGTCGGTCCAGTCAGTGGCCTGGATGTGGGCGTCGCTGAAGTGCGCCCGAGTGTCGACCTCGCTCAGCATGATCGCGTACTCGCGGTCGTACCAGGTCTCGCCGGTCACGTCGCCGTCGGTGGCTCCGTACGCTTTTTGTTGAGGCCCGCTGAGAACCTGTGGCTGCGGAACGCCGGCGACATCCGGCTTCTTCGCCAGAGTGTCACTGAGCTTCGGCTTGACGAAGACGATGCCGTGCATGCCCATGGTCACGTGCTCGACGTCCTCGAAGTGGCAGTGGTACATGTACGTACCTGCGTCCTTGGGACGATAGACGTAGGTGAAGTCACGTCCGATCGGCACCGCGATCGAGCTCTCCGGCACGCCGTCGTAGAACGGAATCGCGTTGCGGAAGCCGTGCCAGTGAAGCGTGTGACCGTCCACCAGGTCGGGCCGCAGGGCAAGACCCAGGTTGGTGAGCGTGACCCAGATCTCCTCATCGACACGTGAGTAGAACAACGGGGCGCACGTCTGGGTGTGGCCGTTCTGCGCGGCGACCTGGGTGCGATCGAGGTTTGTCACGTTGCGGAAGCAGAATGCGTATGTGGTGCGATTCGCCGGGTCGGCCAGCGGATCCGGGAAATACGGATCGATCGAGGCAGCACCGCCGCCGATTGCATTGGCGGCAACGAAACTGTTCGCTGCACTCGGGAGTGAAACCCAGCCGTCCGTGCCGGCAATTGCGAATCGGCGAACCCCGCCGGGCGCCGCGGCGATCGATGTCGGCTCGCGGCCGGCGATGGGATCGAGGCCGACCGGCACCTGGCTGCGCACGGTTGGGCTGGGCCCGCCGGCCGTGATCATCGCTCTGGCTATGCCAGCCGTCCCGACCAGCACCGCCGCTCCAGCGCCGCCGAGGGCGAGGAATTTGCGCCGCCCGATGAAGGCCCCTAGTCCGCCCGGTTCGTTCTCTGTCTCGAGAGTCACGATCTTGTGTCCCTTCATTCCGTCCGAATTTGTCCGCCGGTTCATTAGATGGTCCCTGTCGCTGAGGCCGGGCTGTTAGTCACGGCCGACTGAATACTGTTTGCTGGCTCGGTCGCGGTCGCCGTGTTCGTCACGGGAGCAGCGGCACCGGACGGACTGCGAGTGGCGGTGATCGTGAACGTCACGGTGGCCCCACTCGGCACCACCAAGATGCGACTGATCGGCCCGCTACCGGTCGTCGTACCGCCACAATTCGTCAGGTTGCTGCCGCTGCTCGAGGCGCAACTCCAACTGAACGAGATTCCCGCAGGCACAGGATCGGAGAGTCCGACGCCAGTGGCAGCGTCGGCACCGCCAATGTTCGACACCGCAACCGTGAAGCGACGAGCCGTGCCCACTGTGCTGAAGGCGTTGCTCAGCGACAGATTGAGCCGGGAAACAACTGTGCTCGGCAACGTGGCCACGTTGTCAACGGCGTTGGTGTCGGTGAAGCCAGCAACGTTGGCGTTCAGGGTTCCGGTCACGCTCATCGGGGATCCGATGGGAGCGCTGTTGGGAACAGCCCAACCCACGGGGAATCCGGACGCGGTCGCCGTCGAGTACGTGAACGTCACCGTGCCTCCACCGGCGACCGTGATCACACGTGCTGCGATGTCGCCCGAGCCGGAACTCTCTCCGCAGCTACTGGTGGCCCCGGTTACCGCACATGTCCAACCACCGCCCCCGACAAAGGACCCAGAGTGCGAACTGCTGAAACTCTCCTGCATCGTCGTGGCGCCGGTGTTGGTCACCGTGATGACGTAGGGCAGGATCTGTGCGCGAGTGACCTTTGCACCCGGACCGCTCACGGCGACCTGGAGGTTGCCGCTCACCTGAACTGCCACGTTGGCCGTCGATGAGTTGTTCGCCGAGTTCGTGTCAGTGACACCGGATCCCGGGGCTGGTTCCACGCTTGCAGTGTTCGACAGCGGTCCGGCAGTCGCAGTGTTCGCGACCGTCGCTGTGAGGACGAACGTCGCCGTGCCACCGACGGGAAGGGTCACATTCTGGCCGAGGTTGCCGGCCGGAATAGGCCCGGCCGGACATGTTGCCCCGCCGCTCGCCGTGCACGTCCAGCTCGTACCACTGAGGGCAGGAGGCAGCACATCCGTCACCGTTGCGGCCCCGGTCGCTGGACCGTGATTCGTCACGTTGATCGTGTAGCTGAAGGAACTGCCTGCATTCACCGTCGCGCTCGACGCCGTCTTGCTGATGTCGAAGTCGACATAGACGGCCAGTTCGTCGGCACCACGGTCGAACGCTGCTCCAGCCGGTCGGCTTTCATTATCGATGTCGTGGTTCGGTGCGGTGACCGTCGCGGCCGGCTGGATCGAGGTGTAACTCGGTGCGCCGGCATCGATTGCATAGGTGGCGTTCGAGGTCGGCGTCAGGTGGTAGTCCGCCAGCAGGTTGACCGGCACCATGTGGGAGACGATCACCGGGAACGACATGTTGGTGTTGTTGCGCCACATCAGGCTGTCGACCAGGAAGTCCTGCGCATTGACGAACCCGATCCCTCCGAGCGAAGCATTCGTTCCATCGACGCTCGGATCGATGTTCGTCGCCGGGTCGAGATAGCTGGCCCCGGCGCCCGCGTGAACCAGGCCCGACGTGTCCCGGGCGTTGGTGGTGTTGTCGAGACCGTCGAAGCCAAACGCCGCGCCATTCCCGTTGTCGAGACCGGCGGGCGACGATACGCCGATGTCCCAACGCTGGATCGGGTCCGAGTCGAGTGGATCACCGACGCCATGGATCGCGCTCTGGTTGAAGTTCACCGCGGTCGGCAGGATCGCCCAGCCGGCCCTGTTGTCCGCGAAGATGTTGTTCAGCAACTTCGGCTTCGACCAGTTCGCCACGCTGGTGCCGCCGATGCTGGCTTGTAGGAGCGCCGAGTTGCCACCCGTCGACAGGCCGGCGGGGTTGGCCGGCTTGACCGCCGTCGCCCCGCTGCCGATCGCCGCATTGGTGGCCGCCGTAGCCGTCGTGACGTTCTTGACGATGGTGTTGTTCACGAGTGTCACGTTTGGTGCATCGTCCAACGCCACGCCCCCACCTTCGTGAGTGGACAGGTTGTTGGCGATGACGTTGTTCTCGACCAGTTCAGGGAAGTTGCCGGCCATCAGGAATCGGATGCCACCACCATCGTCGTTCGACTGATTGGAGATCAGCGTGTTGCTGTCGATCGTCACGGCGCCGGCGCCGAAGCTGAGCGTGCTGTTGTTCGCCGGCAGCGCACCGGCGATCATGATTCCGCCGCCCTCGTCGTAGCCCTGGTTGTAGTAGATGCGGTTCCGGGAGATGTTGCCATCGGCCGACATGCCGTAGTGCGAGATCGCCCCGCCGTATTCGGCAGAGAAGTTGCCGCAGAAGTCGTTGCCCGTGACCGTGTAGTTGGAAGCGCCGGCAAAGATGCCGAGCGCGCCCGCCAGGTTCGTGCCGGCATTGGCCACGATCCTGTTGTTGGCCACGTTGAGACGCTCATTGTGGTTGCTGGTGGCGTTTGCAGTGCCGGGAAGGTCGGGGGTGCCGATGCGCACTGTGCCGTACGTGCCGCCGTTCGACTGGATCTGGTTGTTCGTGATGTTGAAGTCACGTACGTACTGATCGGTCATGATGGCGCCGCCCTGGGCGGGTCCGGGATTTGTCTTCTGCGGGGTCGAAGCGCTGCGGGCACCCGGGAGGGTGTTGATGTTGCCCGGGTTGCCCTGTTGATCGCCGCCGGTCAAGAGGATGCCGTCGACACCGGAGCGGAACAGTGTCGTCCCGCTTGGCGCCTCGCCGCCGTACTGGTTCTGGCTCTGGGCAATGGCCGTAACTGCTGCTCCTTCTGGGATCTCCGAATCAGCGGTCGATCCGACACGGGCGATGCCGTCGGCAAACGTGCGCCAATCATCGGAGTAGCTGCCATCGGCAGTGTTCTGGTTGCCGCCGGGAGGCACGACCTGGGTAGCCGACCAGAACTGGGAGGCATCGATGTTCGTGCCGGGCACGATGCTGTTCGAGCCGGTGGCGCCGCCCGGGCCGACGCCTTGCAGCTTGACCTTGCCGTGCAGCAAGACGTTCTCGAAGTACGCCGCGAACGGGTTGTGCGGCGCGTAGTTCGCCGCCGTGTTCGGGTAGATCACGACGAGCTTGGCCTTGGCGCCTTTGTTGCTGCTGTTGTATGCAGCCTGGACAGCGCGTTGGATAGCACGTCCATTGGGGGCGTTGACGACGTTGTTCGGGGTGCCGACCGTGCGGCCATTCACGTCGGTGCCGAAGAAGCCGATCGGGGTGTTGGTGGCCATGTCCCACGCATCGTGAACGGGGGTATAAATGCGCCCACCCGGGTTGTCGGTGTCGGTGGTGGGGTCCGCTCCTGGCTTCACTTCGTACACGTCCGTCCTGCGCAGGTACGTGGCGGTGCCCGCAGCCGAGGACAAACGGTGGAATGTCAGCCCGTTCACGGTGGAGAGCCCACTTGCCGAGTTCGTGATCGACAACTGGTATGGCCCAGGGATGAGGCTGGTCGGCACCGTGAAGGTGATCTGCGTGTCGGTCCAGTTCGCCGCTGTCACCGGCACCGTGGTCGTGCTGAGCTTCAACGTGCCTGGCGTGACACCGAACCCGGAGCCTTTGATGACGAAGTTGTGGGACGCATCCGCATCCGGGTCGTAGTACGGCTTGTCGATAGCGAACAGCGTCGGGTTGACGTCAGACAGCCTGCAGAGGCTCAATGCACCGAACTGTGCTGCCGGACCTTCGATGGTGATGCCGTTGTGTGTGGGAGCTTGGTCGACCGGGTGGACCACACCGGTCCAAGCCTGGAATTCCGTCGCAATCGTGCGGAAGTTCGGGTTGTAATCGAGGTTGCGGTGGTCGAGCGTGCCTGGGTCATTGCCGACGAGGCGATACATGTTCGCGCACGGGCCCGCCGGCAGCGGACAGTTGTACGTGTCGATCGATGGCAGCAGCGCCTCGTAGAAGCCGTTCACATCGCTGTGCGCGGTCAGCTTCCAGTTGCCGTTCTCGTCGTATATGCCGACGGGCACGTTCGGAGCAGGAGCCACCTCGCCGAGCAGGACGCTGCGCCGGTCGACGTTGACGTTCAGGTCGTCGTTGACGAGACCGTAGAACTTCGATGGAACCGGTACATCCGCATAGATGAAGAATCCCGGGTTCATCGAGCGGCCGCCGGCAACGGTGACGAGCTTGGCGTCGCACACGGGCACGGAGCGCCCGGCATACGGGTTGCCGCCGGCGGCGGCCAGATCAGCCGGTTGGGCGGAGACGGCGGGGACGGTCCATCTCGTGCCGGCGCACTTGGCCACCGTGCCGGCACCCAACGAGTTGGAGTCATAACGGATCGGTGACTGCGGTGTGACAGTCAGGCTGTAGCCACCACCGTCGGGTGCCGGGTCATGCTGGGTGTACCCATCCTGGGGGACGTAGGTATCGCCGCTCATGACGTTGATCGAGGTCTCATCGGTGAACCGGTAGAGCCGCTTCGCCGCGCCGCCGGCGGGGATGTACCCGCCGATGGTCGGATCCTTGACGGCCTGCGGGTTGATGGTGTCGACCGGGTTCACGGCCTCGACGACATAGTCGCCGGACACGAGCGGGTCGGAGGCGACGGGGTTGTTCTGCGAGTCGGCGTAGACCTGCTCGAGATCGCTGTTACCTGCAGCGGCCAGCGTGGCCGGCTTGATGAGGCTCGTCAGGGCGTAGTTGCCGTCGACGGTACCGTTGCCACCGATCTGCAAGCCGCTCATCGGCGCCTCGACACAATCCGACTTTTCGGCGATCGTCGAAGTGGCCGTGAGGTTGTCGGGGTTGTGCGAGTAGTCGACGGTTGCTGGCGCGTCGGGGAGCGCCAATTCGCCGGCGAGCTGGTTTCCATTGATATCGAGGGCCTTGCAGCCAACTGGTCGCTGCCAGCTCTCGGTCACGTAGTAGTCGTAGGGCTTGCAGGTCTGCGATGCGTCGGTCACGGCGTTCGAGCCACGGCTCGCATCCGCCCGCATGCACTCGGAACCGCTGGGCTCGATGCCCCACTGCTGCACGGCCTTCGAGTCGGGGTACACGTCTGCATTGACGCCGTCGGTCTTGTGCGTCTTCCACAACTGCATCGGAATGCCGGCGACCCCGGGCTGGTAGTCCTCCTGGGCCGAGTATGCCGGGTCGAACTCGTTGCGGGTCACGTCGTAGCTGACAGTTCCGACGATGCCGCCGTTCTCGTCCTTAGGAGCGGGGTTGGCCAAGCCCGACCAGTAGTCGTGGCCCGTGCCGTATGCCTGCACGCCCCAGTCGAGCGTGGCCGAGAGACCGATGACGGGCAGGAAGTTGACGTCGACCTGAGACGAGACCACCGTGTGTGACATCGGATCGTTCTCGGTGGTGTAGGTGTAGCCGGTGTTCTTGAAACGCGGGTTGTAGGCCTCGGCGATCAGGAACTGGCCGAGCGGATAGCCCTCGCTGAGGTCATACTGCCCCTCGTCGTTGGTCTTGGCCACAGTCACCCCCTGGTCCTGCAGCGAGTTGCCACGGGTCCGTTCGGTGAGCACGAAGTCGGGAATGCCAGGCTCGTTGGTCTGATGGATCCCGTCGCCGTTGAGGTCGTTGAACACGGTGCCCTTCAAGCTGGTGAACCAGCCCGGCAGCAAGATGTCGGCAACGTTGGTGACGTTCACCGTCGGCAGATTGGCGGCACTTGGGGCAGCCGTCGGGTTGGCGCCACTGACCGCTTGAAGGGTGACCGTGCGGCCGTCGGCGGACACGCTCTTCACCGCGAAGTTGCCATCCCACAGCGGATCGCCGCTCGTGAAGAAAACGATGTCGCCGACGACGAGACCGGCATTGGCGCTGAACGCGACCGTTGGCACGCCCAGGGGAACGGTCGCCGACTGAACGGTGACAGTTGGATTGGTCGAGCTCGTGACGTGGTACTGCATGACCGCGAGGATGTAGTCCTGCGTCTCGTCCCAGAAGGCGACCGTGTAGTCGCCGGTCTGCAGGTGGTTCACGTCGAACGTCCCATCGCTGCGAGCGCGTCCTGTCCACACGGTCGAGTCGGTTGGGGCGTTGCAGGTTGCGATGCAGCTGATGGAGATGAGCCCGTCCTTGATTGGGCCGTCCTCCTTGGCGTTGGCCAGGTTTGTGCCGGCCAAGGGCGACGCACCACCGGAACCGATGTACGCCCGCCCGATCATGACCCGGCCCTTGATCTCGCCGTTGCCGGAACCGCCGAGGAATCCAGAAGACGCGTCGTAGTACGCCTGCTCGGCGGCGGAACCGACGCCGGCGTTCTCGGCGTCGTTCCAGACCTGATCCGGGTGCGTCAATTTCACGAAACCGGCCGTGACGGGAGTGACGCGCTCGCCACCGACGATCAGCTCGGTGTCGTACCCGGCATTGCCTTCGATGTTCCAGCTGTCCCAGTCGTGGCCGCCTTCGAGGGTGGTCGTCTGCACCCACTTGTCGCCGTTGTGGGTGCGGGGATCAGGCGGTACGACGGTGACGGCGTAGCGGTTCGGTCCCATGTTGGGAATGACGATGTCGCCGTAGTGATCCGAGAGGCAGGTCGACTGCGTGCCGGCAAGATCGCTGCCACTGGCCCCGCCAGCTTGCGGAATGACGTTGGAGATGGCAGTGCCGGTTGGAATATTTGGATCGTTGAACACAACCGGGTTCGGTGTGCCGTCGTTGTTCAACAAGACGTTGCCGTTTGCATCGGTCTCGTATTGTGTGCACAGCGGGTTGCCGTACACGTCGGTTGTCGTCTCCGCCAAGACGTCGTTGATGTGAACAGAGAAGCCCGACATGTCGGTCGAAGGGTCGGCGACCAGATTGGGATCGGTAGACCCGCCGCAGTTGGCTGCAACCTGTTGACGTGTGGCATCGGCACACGTCACCAGCGTTTCGGTCTGGCCGTCCCACTGGCCATTTGTGGACGCATTGTCGTTGAAGACGTGAACGCGTATCGTCGCCGTCTTCTTGGGGAGCGGGTTCATCCGGACGACGAACGGTGCGCCGACCTCCTCGTTGACGGAGTAGAGCGCGCCGCCTTTCACCGCGAAATGAATGCCGTCGATCTTGTAGTTGGCGGCTGTCACCGAGATCAGGTACTTGTGGTCGCCGAGGGCGGCAATGTTGGCGAGAGCGCCTACATCGTCCTGATTGCCGCTGGCAATCACCGTGGAGTGACCGGACGACGAGTGGACAGACGGCCAGGGGCAATCGGTCAGCGGCTTCGTGCCGGCGTGCTCGTAGATGGCCAGAGCCGGATTGGCCAGCGCGGTTGCCTGGTTGACCGCAGCGCGCGCCGGCAGGCAGGACGCAACGTTGTCGGCAGTGAAGGACGGATCGCCGGTGCTGTCGTCCTCGTTGAGGAGCCATTTGAACTCGGTGATTCGATCGTGCTTGAGAATTGTCGTCGCGTAGGGTGCAGTCGTCGTGCCGTTGCTGGAGCTCTCCACACACAGCTTGTCGAGCGTGGTAGCCGCCGGACAGAGGTTCTGCAACGCTTGAGCCCCGCTCGGAGCACCGATCAAGGTGGGCACAGTCATGCCCACGACCGCCGCCGTCGCACTCAGCATCATCCGCCAATTTCGCAACATCATCCATCCCCGCTCTCGTCGTGCCTGGTGGGACCCAAGGCTCCGGCGCCGGTCACTCGACCGACTGGTGGTCGCGTCGGGGCAAGGCAAAGATGTGCCGCTATTACAGTCGTCCCTCACGCCCGTCCCTTTCCGTCCACAAGCCCCCGGAGCCGTCCGCTACCGAGAGTGGGGGGGACTATACCTAGGGCTTACGACTCTGGCAAGCGGGAAATCGGTCTCCGCGAAGTGTTTCGCTTACCTTGCGCTTCCCTTCGCCATCGTATGGATGCAGTGTATTAGCAGCTAGACATCGGTTTCTCACTCCGCAATCGGGTTCCAAAGTGTTCAATAATAAGCTGTCAGATCCTTGGGACGGATGCAAACCTCACTCGCATCGCGGCCAATTCATCACTGATAGTGGACATTCTCTGATCCGCATGAGGCCAACCGCCGAGGTCTGCAGACCTTGGACCTTGGCGTGTGCACTCCGACAGATGGGCAGGCAACCACTCGACCTCAACCTGAGATCGAGACACGATCGACCGGGTGCGCCGAGCGAATAACGTTCGCTACATGACTCGCACACTGAAACTGGGGCTCGTGGGCACCGGCCTGGCCGCAGAGCTGTTGTACCTGCCGGCGTGGAGACGGCTGGCCCACGTGATCGAGGTCGTCGCCTGCACCAATCGCACCCGTTCGAAGGCGGAGCGGTTCGCCAAGCTCGCCGGCATACCGACCGTCGTCGACACTGCCGAGGAGTTGTTCGCGATTCCCGAGGTCGACGCTGTCGTGATCAGCACGCCGATCGAACACCTCCCTCGATACGTGTTGGCCGGCTTGGCCGCCGGCAAGGCAGTGCTCAGTGAGAAGCCCATCGCGGCAACGCCTGCAGAAGCCCGCAAGCTGATCAAGGCTGCAGCGAAGTACCGCCATGCCTGGATGGTCGGCGAGAACATGGCATTCGTGTCGCACGCTCACAAGCTGAAGGCGTGGATCGACGCCGGACGGTTGGGCGAGATCCGGTTCGCCGAAGTTCGTCAGTTGGAGTGGATGGGACCGAAAGTTCCGTTCTTCAACACCGACTGGCGCGCGGCACCGACCTATCCGGGGGGGTTCATCACCGACGGTGGAGTGCACATCGCCAACGTGGTTCGCCGGTGCATGGGCGAGCCGGTCACGGTCAAGAGCATCCTTGGATCGTTCAATCCCGTTCTGCGCCCGTTCGACACTGCCGTTGCCGCCCTCCAATTCGAGAACGGTGCACTGGGAACCTGGACCAGTTGCTTCACCGCCCACGGCGACTGGCCATGGTTGCGCGTCTTCGGGAGCAAGGCCAATGCCGAATGGCGACGCAACGACGTCACGCTGACGACCGCCAGCGGCAAGGTGACCACATTCGAGAATCGCGAAGATGGCTTCACCGCGCAGTTCCGACACTTCGCCGACGTGGTTGTCAACGGGGTACCACAACAACTGCTCCCGGAAGAGAACCTCGGTGACCTGCGACTGATCGAACGCATCCTGCAGAGCCGCTAAGCCCGATCTCGGCGATCGAGGCGTCGAGGATCTACTGGCCGGCAGCCACGTCGATGCTGACCATGCCGTGTTCGACCTTCGTCGGATAGGTCTGCACGCTGACGCGAATTGGCGCACCCTTTCCTTCGCCGGTGCGGTAGTCGAACCGGCCATTGTGCTTGGGACATTCGATGATGTAGTCCATCACCAAACCGTCTGCCAACAGCGCGTGCTCGTGCGTGCATGAACCATCAGTGGCGTAGTACGTGTCGTCTGGCGAGCGATAGATGGCGTACTGGCAACCCTCGTGCTCGAAGGGGATGACATCCTCGTTGTCGACGTCGTCGATTGCGCAGGCAACTATCCAATTCGGCACGGGGATGTCACTAACTCGCGCTCACCACGGCGTCGGCGCGGTCGGGTAACTGACGATCGAGGAAGTACTGCGGATCTTTGCGCTGGCGGAGCAGCACCGGCATGAACTCACCGAATGCCGCGGCGATGCTGGGCGATGGCGTCGGCAGATCATCCTTGATCTCGGCATGCAGGGCGGGCAACGCATGAAACGGAACCATGGGGAACATGTGGTGCTCGACGTGATAGTTCATGTTCCAGTACACAAACCTGCTGAAGGGGTTCATGTATACAGTGCGACTGTTCAAGCGATGATCGGTGACATCGTCGGCCAATCCGCTGTGCTGGGTGAGACCGGTCACAATGTGATGCCATGCGCCGTACATCCGCGGCAAGCCGATGACCATCGCCGGCAGGATGCTGCCCAACATCACGCACGCAACGACGACGCCCAGATAGATCACCAACCAGATGCGCGCAGTCCGGTATGTCTTGCGCCGTTCGGTGTCGGGCACGAACGTTTCTTCTTCTGCTGTCAACCGCCCCGAGGCATGGATGGCCATGTGCTTGAAGGCCTGTGGCACGGCGAATATTCCGAGGAAATCGGCAGCGATGTGACCAAGGGCCGGCGGCCGGCGGGCAACGATCTCGGGATCGCGCCCGACGATGATCGTGTCGGTGTGATGGCGGGCATGACTCCAGCGCCACACCGTTGGATCCCGCATGATCATGAAGCAGGCGATGTTGTAGACGACCGTGTTCATCCAACGTGTCCTGAAGGCGGTTCCATGACCGCACTCGTGCCATCGGGCGTCGGACGCAGATCCGTACAGAACTCCGTACACGGCAAAGCAGAGCAACGACCACACCGAGAACCACAGGTACACTCCGAGACCGCCGAACACCACCAACAGTCCGAACCACAACAACGTGTCGCGGATTGCTGGGCCATTGCGGCGATGCATCAGTTCCTTCATACGCTTGCGCGGAACATTCGTGCGGTACCACTGGGCCTGCGACAAACCGCGCTCGACCGCACGACGCGATTCCTCCCCGATCAACGAGTAGTCACGATTCACAATTCATCTCACCTCGCACCAGATGGTAGCGGTCGACGCGGATGAGACAAGATTGTCGCTCCCGTCATGAACAAGCACCATTGCATTCTCCTCATTGCTGTCGGATGTTTGCTGGCCGCCTCGTGTGGCGCAACTGTCGCACGTGCACCCGCGACACCAACGCCGATCACCACACCCGTCGTCGATCTCACCAAGTCGGCGGTGCAGGTCGTCGCCAACGGCTGCAAGCGGGTCGAGGTGCATGGCGCCGGCTTGATGGTCGCCCACGGGAGGATCGCCACCGTCGCTCACGTCGTAGCCGGGGCCAGGAGCATCCAGGTTCGCGGAGTGCATGGCTCCGCCGAGGCGACGATTGTCTACTTCGATCCCGTCCTCGACCTGGCCGTGTTGAAGGTCGATCCGGCGTTCGCTAGTCCCATCGAGATCGGGCCTGCCGCGAAGGGTGATCAGGGCAGCGTGGTCGTGTATCGAAACGATCTTCCCGTCGAACTGCCCGCCGGCGTCCAGCGACCGGTCAACATCCGCACCGCCGACATCTATGGCGACGGCACGCACATCCGTCCGGGATACGAGTTGAACCTCGACATCCACGCAGGTGACTCTGGAGCGGTCGTCGTCGTGCACAACAAGGCGGTTGCCCTGGTGTGGGCCACAAGTCGCCAATCCAAAGCGAGGGCCTGGGCGATGCAAGCTTCGTTGCTCACCGACCACCTCTCGGGCGACACCGCCGTGGACCACGGAAAGTGCGCCTGAGACCTACTGGCGACAGCATTGCCGGACGGCATTGAAAGACGTGCCTGCGGACGTGGCATATTGGCGACCATGACGGCAGCAACAAAGCCACGCTTCATCCGCGCCGATGGACCCGACAAGGTCACCGGAAGTGGACGGTACACCGCGGATCTCACGCTGACGGGCATGCTTGCGGCAAAGTTCCGATACGCCGGCATCGCCCACGCACGCATCACCAAGATCGACGTATCGGCAGCGCGGGCCATGCCAGGAGTGATGGCAGTCTTGACTGCCGACGATGTTCCAGATGTTCGCTTCGGTCCGTTCGTTCAGGACCGCACGCTGTTCGCCCGCGACGTCGTGCGATTCGAGGGCGAAGTGATCGCTGCTGTCGCCGCAACCACAGCAGCAATCGCGCAAAATGCAGTCGACGCGATCGTCGTGGAGTTCGAACCGCTACCCGTCATCACCGATCTGGAAGCGGCGCTGGCCGCTGATTCGCCTTTGGTGCACACCGACTGGGCCGAGTACGGCGCCGCAGGCGAACTGGTCCGCGACCGCAACGACGCCTCGTTCGCCTCGATCAGCAAGGGCGATGTCGATGCCGGCTTGGCACAGGCCGATCACATCATCACGAGCCGATACGTGGCCGACGGCAGCCATGCAGCCCCGATCGAGCCCCGCGCTGTCGTCGCTCAATGGGAGGGCAACAAGGTCACCATCTGGACCTCTACCCAGGTGCCCTTCGACGCTAGAGGCGGAGTGTGCGAGACACTCGGCCTGCCGGCCAACCGGGTGCGCATCATCGTTCCCCATCTCGGCGGTGGGTTCGGTGGCAAGTGCGGTTTCCACTACGAAGCGCATATAGCCGCGCTCGCCAGGGCCGCCAGGCGGCCGGTGCGTCTGGTGTTCTCGCGACGTGAAGAGTTCGTCGCTCCGGATCGTCGACGCGAGAGCATGGTGATCGACATCACCACCGGTGTTCGCAACGACGGTTCGATCACCGCCCGTAAGGCATGGGTCGCCATCGACAACGGCGCCTACACGGCCGACAGCGGCTTCTTCTCGCAGTTGGCATCGATGCACGTCTCCGGTCCGTATCGCATCCCCAATCTGTTCGTCGAAGGTCATCTTGTATACACCAACCACCAGCCCTCGGGTTCGGTGCGCGCACCAACAGCACCGCAGGCCTGTTGGGCACTCGAGTCGCACACCGACGAGGTCGCCGCCGCGCTGGGAATGGATCCGGTCGAATTCCGTCGACGCAACGCCGTCGATACCGGCGTCGAGGGGCCCAGTGGGCAGACCTACGGTGAGATCGGCGTGCAGCAGTGCATCGAAGAAGCAACGAAGTTGGTCGGCTACGGGCGGGCCCTGCCCGACGACGAGGCCATCGGTGTGGCAATTGGCTGGTGGCCGAGCTTCTCGGTTCCCTCGGGTGCGTACATCAAGATCGACGGCGACGGCTCGGGTCAGATCATCACCGGTGCCCAGGAGTGTGGTACCGGATCGGTGATGACGCTCCGGCAGCTCGCCGCCGAAGAGTTGGGCATGGATCCTGAAGACTTCCAGTTGATCTACCAAGACACCTCGGTTGCGCCGTACGACATGGGTGCCACTGGTTCGCAGACGCTGTTCAACAACGGCCGTGCAGTCGTTGCTGCTGCCGGTCAGATCGCCGAACAGCTCAAGGCACTCGC
>JANMQX010000286.1:0-12216 GCA_031370745.1 Ilumatobacteraceae bacterium | reverse complement strand
CGCCGCACTGACGATCTACGACATGTGCAAGTCGGCCGATCGGGGCATGGTGATCGGCGAATTGGCTCTGTGGGAGAAGACCGGAGGTCGGTCCGGTACGTACCGGCGGGCTGATAGTGTGTCGGCCAGTGTTACGAACGTTGTAGATTCGTAATGAAGCAGCGTCGTTGGTTAATGTCGTGTTCGCCGGGCGTGCCAATTAAGAAGGATCGTGAACGGATCGTGAACCAGATGTCTGATAAAGGATCGCGTAGCCGATGAGCAAAATTGTGCTCTTGGCCGTCCTCGCCGCTTGGGCGGCAGTTTTGATCCCGCCGCTGCTGCGGTCGAGAGTCGAGAACCGGCCCAACTCATCGGTCACCGATTTCCGTCGTCAGCTGTCCACGTTGCAGCGCGCCGTGCCGACACGCACCATGGTGCCGATGCGCTCCATGGGTCGTCCGCTCGCCGCGTCGCCGTTGTCGCGCCCGGTTGCGCAGGGTCGTCCGGGCCAGCCGCACCAGATGCATCGTTCCGCTACGCCGGCCGTTGCCGGTCAGCGCATGCACAACGTCACGCTCGATCGCGGCAGCGGTCCACATCGCCAGGCGCACCTGCACAAGGTCAGCCAGCGTGAGTTGGTGCGTCGCCGCCGGGCCAACATCTTCTTCATGTTGGTCCTGGCCACAGGCGTCACTGCGTTCTTGGCGGCGACGACCAAGGCCAACTCCATGGTCTATGCGTTCGCGTTTGCATTCATGTCGCTGTGCGGGTATTGCTACAAGCTGGTGCAGCTCCGATCGCTCGAATCTCCCCGCGACGCCGAGACCAACTGGTTCAACGCCGCCTGAACTCGCCCGTGGTCCACATCGGACCACACCGCTACACTCAGGGTCTCCAACGGGGGTGTAGCTCAGTTGGCAGAGCGCAACAATCGCACTGTTGAGGCCCGGGGTTCAATTCCCCGCACCTCCACCCGTTCAGCAACTTGCAAACGCCCGGTCGGAGAAATCCGGCCGGGCGTTGGCATTTTTTCGCGGTCGTTGGTGTCTCCACGGCCCGGGTTCCGGCGACAGAAGCAGGATGCTGCTCTCTCCCGATCCAAGGCGGAGGGGCCAACCGCGTCACGGTGGCCTGAGAACCGTCGGCTCGTGTGCCATCGACCGCAGCTGCGACGATGACCTGCATGGCCATCGACTTCACGCTCTCTCCTGAACTCGAAGAGATTCGGCTTCGAGTCAGAACCTTTGTCGACGAAGTCGTCAAGCCTGGCGAGGCCAAGATCGGTGACCCAGAGCGGCTGGACCGCAAGGAGTACATCTCGTTGCTGTTCGGAATGCGCCAGGCCGCCAAGGACGCCGGGCTGTGGTTGCCGCAGATGCCCAAGGAGTGGGGTGGCATGGGCCTCGGACACGTCGAGCTGGCAATGGTGCAAGCCGAGGCGGCGAAGGCCTCGTACGGCCCGTTCGTGCTCAACTGCCAAGCCCCTGACGAAGGCAACATGCACACCCTGTTGCACTGGGCGACTCCCGAGCAGAAGGAGACATATCTGCGCCCGCTGTGCGACGGCAAGAAGATGAGTTGCTTCGCGATGACGGAGCCAGAAGTTGCCGGCAGCGATCCGACGTTGATCAAGACCATGGCCGTCCAAGACGGAGACGAGTGGGTGATCAACGGGCACAAGTGGTTCATCTCCAATGCCAAGCGTGCCGCGTTCGCAATCCTCTTGGCACGGACCGAAGACAACCCTGATCTGCCGCAGGCTGCCAACACGGCGTTCATCGTCGATATCCCGTCACCTGGATGGAACCGGGTGCGCGAGGTCGAAACAATGCACGGTGGAAGTGGTCACAGCGAGATCGTCATCAAGGATCTGCGCGTGCCCAACACGAACATGTTGGGCGGTCGCGGGCAAGGGCACCTGCTCGGCCAGTATCGGCTGGGGCCGGCCCGGCTGGCGCACTGCATGCGCTGGATCGCCCAGGCCGAGACGGCGCTCGACATGATGGTCGACCGCTCGTTGTACCGCTACGCCCATGGCTCGGTTCTCGCTGAGAAGCAGGGCATCCAGTGGATGATCGCCGACTCGACGATGGAGCTGTATCAGTCCAAGTTGATGGTGCTGCACGCTGCGTACCGCATCGATCAGGGCCTCGACTTCAAGTCGGAGGTGTCGATGGCCAAGCACTTCGTCGCCAACATGCTCGGCCGGGTGATCGACCGGTCGATCCAAGTGCACGGTGCCCTCGGGTACTCCACCGACACGCCCCTCGCCAGTATGTACCAGCACGCTCGGTGGGCGCGGTTTGCCGACGGTGCCGACGAGGTGCACCAGATGCGCATCGCTCAGAGGACCATCGCCGCATATCGAGACCACGGTTCGACGCGCACGGCCACCGGCGACCTTCCGGTTTGACTGTCTCAACCCAACAAGCCGGTCACCGTGGTGTTGGTCAGCCCGTTGGCAGTCAGCAGGTCGAGAATGTGAGGGAGCGCGTCGATCGTGTCACGATGCCCGAAATGGAGGCTGACGATCGCTCCTGGATGAAGCTGCTTCTTGACACGAGCGACGACTGCCGCCGCACCGGGTTCTCGAAAGTCGCGCGAATCGATGTCGTACCCCACGGACACCGCGTATCCGGCGGAGCCTGCTTCTTCGAGGATGACATTGTTCGGCACGTCGGTTCCCGATGGCCTGAACCACTTGCCGATCGAGCCGATGAATGGAATCAGCGCTTCGCCGCCACCGATGATCTCGGCACGGACATTCGCTCGAGGCAGTTTGAGCATTGACAGGTGACTCTTGGTGTGGTTGCCGAGCTCGTGCCCGTCGCTGACCGCTCGGTGTCCGAGTTCGGGGTTGGCGGTCAGCCAATCGCCGATTGCAAAAAGAGTCGAGGTGACCGCGCTGGCCTTCAACAGATCCAGGAGCTCGGTGACCAGCGCGGGTTCGCCGCCGAGATGAAAGGTCAGCGCGACGTTGTTGCCTTCGGACGGCCCGTGGGCGACGTATGTCGCCGGCCCGTCGACACTCTGCGGTGCGACGCTGCCGGCCACAGCGGAAGTTGGTTCTGTGATGGTGACCGTCGTCGTCGGCACCGGAGCTGTCGTGATGGGTGCGGGCTGTGTCGCCGGAGACGATGCCTCGACCGGGACGAGGCTCGGTCGAGGCGAAGTCGCGGGGGAGGGTGCGGTTGGCGAAGTCGTGGCCTTCGTCGCGTTGTTGTTCGTGCACGCAGTGAGAGCGGCCCCGGCGAGCAACGTCGCGCCACCCAATAGCAGTTGACGTCGCCCGAACATCGCCGCTCGATCAGCGTCGCGTCTCACCGGTAGTTTCCGGTGTGGCCGAGGGAGTAGCGCCCAGGTTGGGGAAAGACCGCGAGGCCGTGCGGGCCTGATGGCACCGGAATCGTGGCCAGAACCGCACCGGTCGTCGTATCGAAGACGTATACCTCGGCGTCGAAGCGGCCGGAGAGCCACAACCGCGTACCGTCCGCCGAGACCCCGCCCATGTCTGGGGAGCCGCCACCGGGGATCAGCCAAGTGGCAGTCACGGTGTCGGTCTTCGGGTCGATCACGCTGATCGATCCTTCGCCGGGCCTGGATCTGCGCCCGACGTCGTGGGCGGTGCGTCCTCTGTTGGTGACGTACATCGACGAGCCGTCGCGACTCGGGTAGATGCCGTGGGAACCAACGCCGGTTTCGATCGATCCGATGACCTCAGAGCCATCGCCGTTGATGATCCAGACGCATCCGTGCTCCATATCGGCCACGTAGAACTTGGTGCCATCGGGTGCCAGTCGCAGATCTTGCGGCATGGAACCGTCGGGCAGAGACAGCACGTTGAGAATCGCACCGGTTGCCGTGTCGACCTTCAACACCTGCCCCGAGAACTCGCATGTTGCTAGAAACCAGGTCTCGTCGAGCGACCAATCGGCGTGGTTGATCCCGTCGCACGGCGTGCGCACAGAGAAGCGCAACTTCCACGTGAGGCGATCATAAAAGTCCATGCGCTTCAATCGCTCGGCCATGACGATGGCTGTTGATCCATCGGGCGTGAAGTAGAGGTTGTACGGCGCGGCGACGTTGATCGACACGCCCTTGTTGCCTGTCGCCGGATCGATCTCGACGAGACGATTGGAGCCGCTCGCAGTCGCGTACAGCTTGGTCAGATCCCATCCGGCCACGACGTGTTGCACAAGCCTGCCGACTTTGTAGTGCGTGACGATCTTCATCGTCGCCTGATCGATGACGGTGACCGACCCATCATTGTTGCTGGGTACGTACACGTAATCCTTGGCGCCGGCGACGGCGGGGCTCATCTGCCCGACACCAGTGTGCGAATACACCTGGGGAATGGTTGTCGTCGTCGGGGGTTCCGTGGTCGTCGTCGTCGATGTCGTCGTCGCAATGGTGGATGTGGTGGAGGTTGTGATTGCGATTGTGGTCGACGTCGAAGGTTCCACCGTGTCGACGATGGGCTCGGTCGACGAAGTCGGTTCCGTGGTGATCGCCGGGGTCGCTTCAGACGTGGACGAGCATGCAGCGGTCACGCACGCCAGCGCGCCGACGGACAGCAGCACACGAATGTGGTACCGATCGCAGCCGCGCCGCCACCGAGAGGGGGTCATGTAGACGACCGTAGGTCGGCCGCTGGATCGATATACATCGCCGACAGTAAACCGCCGGTAAGGGCCGACGGCACGCTTGTTGGCAGCGAGGCGCGTCAGGCGCTCAGCGCTGCGTCAACGGTTGAGCCGCTGGAACCTCCCAATCGGCCGGCATCCTGGAGAAGTCGAAGAATGGATCCTCGTCGTGGGCTGCCACCGCATCTTCGATCTGATCGTAGAAGCCGCGGCCGGTCTCCTCGGCAAAGGTGATGTGAACCTCGTCGGCATCGCTGACCGATGGCCGTTGCACGTACTCGGGGAAGGTCGCTTCGGCGGCGTCGCCTTCGGAGTATCCGCGGGCGAACATCTGCTTGAGAATTCCGAATCCGTCGTTGCGAACCAGCGTCCCGCCGCGGGCTGAGCCGCCGAGCTCACGCATGTGTGACTGGAACTTCTCGAGGTCGTAGGTGTCGTACGCGACGTGCTGGCAGGCATGGTCGCCGTGGCGATCGACGAACTTGGTGACCTGCGACTTCTTGGCGCGGTCGATACCTTCGATCAACGCCACCCCGAAGTCGCCATAGTCGATACACCAGATCTTCATGCTGCTGTCGGGGTCTCCGGGCCGCACGTCGTCGATGCGATTGATCAACGTGCCACCTTCGACCTCGATGTGGAACCAGGCCCACCTTTCGATCGTGCCGGCCTCGCAGGCGTAGGTGATGTGATCGACCTTCTTGATGTACGACATTTTGACATTGAACCAACTTGACCAACAAAGATCAAGTGAGGCGGTCAGATTGTCGTATATTGTGCAAGATCCTGATCGATATGATCAATTTACAGCACGGGAGATAGACCGCCATGGCCAGCTTGGAAGATCGCTCAACGGGCCTTGACTCGCTCGACCGCCGACTGATCGGGAAGTTGCGTGTCGCTCCGCACTCGACAGTCTCGGAACTGGCCCGCGCCCTCGACTGTGCGCGAGGCACGGTTCTCGCCCGGTTGCGCCGGCTCGAAGACAAAAAGATCGTCGTCGGGTACGGCCCCGACATCGATCCGGCTGCGGTGGGACTCGGCGTCCTGGCATTCACCACACTTGCAATCTCACAGGGGTCGCACAGCCGCGTCGTCGCTCACCTTCGAACGATCCCCGAGATCCTGGAGATCCACACGGTCACAGGTTCGGGTGATCTGTTGGTGCGGATCGTCGCCCGCAGCAACGACCATCTCCATCTCATTCTTCAGCGTGTCGTTTCGTCACCCGACGTCAATCGCACCGAGACGCAGTTGGCCCTCAGCAGCACGGTGCTGCGAACCCTCGCCGATCTCGTGGCCGATGGCGCGTGAGCCGACCACACTATTCGGTGATGTGGAACACTGCGCGGAAGCGGTCGAGGTTCTCACTCGATGGTCGTAACGGGTCGTAGTCGACCTCGGGAAGCGGCTGCACGACGTCCCAATGTTCGGCCATCATCCCGGCCGAATCGAAACGCAGGAAATCGGCGATCACCACAGCGGGAAGCAACTTATGCAGAATCACAAAATCGCCGCTCGCGAACAGTTGGATCGGGCGCCACACGCGGCGCCCTGGGCGCTTCCACGCCACCTCCTGCAAGTAGTGGCGAAGCCCTTCGCGACCTTGCCCAATTCCCGGAGTGTGCTGGACGTATCCCTCGGCCACGTAGCGGTCGACCAATGACAGATCCTCGCCGTGCATGCAGTCGCTCATGAAGTGCAAGACGACGCGTTCGTTGTCGGTCAGGTCGTCGCGGAGGCGCGGATCCCACGGGTTGTCGAACATGGGTGGAGAGTTTCTCAGAGCTACGGTGACGCGACCGATCTGAAAGGGGCGACGTGAGGGCTGCGGTTGCGACCGGCATCAACGAGGCCGATCCGTTGTCGATGCTCGAGCTGAGCAACGATTGGCCAGATCCAATCGCACCCGATGGCCACATCGTCGTTCGCGTCGGCGCAACGTCCATCAACATGCACGATCTGTGGTCGATGAAGGGCGTCGGGGTGTGCGCTGATGAGCACCCTATGGTGCTCGGCTGCGACATCGCCGGATGGGATGAACACGGCAACGAGGTCGTTGTCAGCGTGTCGGCACCCGTCGACATCGTCATCGAGACGGTCGGCGAGGCGACGTGGAAGCACAGCCTGCGCAGTGTCCGTCCAGGCGGCAGGGTAGTTGTGTCGGGGGCGACAACAGGAGACCCGAGCGCAGATCTCCCCCGCATCTTCTATCGACAGATCTCCATCATCGGTGTCAGCGGGGCGAGCCGTGTCGAGACCGAGCAGTTGCTGCGCTTCATGGAAGCCGCCGACCTGCATCCCGTGATCGACTCGGTCTTTGCGTTCGAGAACATTCACCAAGCGTTCCAGCGGGCCCAGCACCCGGATCTGTTCGGCAAAGTCGTGGTGCAGATCGGGGGATCATGAACGTTCTTCTGCCGTCACTGACGGGCGAGATCGGCGACCACCCTGAGGCGGTGACTGTCGCGGGGCAGTCGCTGTCGTGGGCCCAACTGGCTCGGCGCGCCGGTGCTGTCGCCAACCGCCTTTCCGGTATGCCCGCTGTGGCGTTACGGGCATCCAACACGCTCGACACGGTGATCGGCGTGGTGGCTGGCCTCATCGCCGGTGTGCCGATCGTGCCGATGCCGTCCGACGCCGGGCCCATGGAGCGCGAGCACATGCTGCGTGACTCCGGCGCGGCGGCCATGCTCGGCGATCCGCATTGGGAGGAAGTGACGCTTCCGCAGGTACCTGTCGAGGGCCAGGCCGAGTGGACAGGCGGCGAACCCTCGGCCGATTCGACGGCACTGATCATGTACACGTCGGGCACAACAGGTCTGCCGAAGGGCGTCGTGGTGTCGCGGCGAGCGGTCGCCGCGGACCTCGACGCGTTGGCCGAAGCATGGCAATGGTCGCCGGACGACACTCTGGTGCATGGTCTGCCTCTGTTCCACGTGCACGGACTGGTGCTCGGTGTGTTGGGTGCGCTTCGCGTCGGTTCGCGCCTCGTGCACACCGGCAAACCGACCCCGCAGGCATACGCGGCCGCCGACGGCACGATGTACTTCGGCGTGCCAACTGTGTGGTCGCGGATATGCGCCGAACCGGCGTTGGCCTCTGCGTTGAGCGGAGCGCGCTTGGTGGTTTCGGGAAGTGCCCCCCTTCCCGTAGCGGTGTTCGAGAGGATGCAATCGCTGATCGGGCAGGCACCGGTCGAGCGCTACGGGATGACCGAAACACTCATCACCATCTCGACCCGAGCCGATGGCGAGCGCCGCCCCGGTTGGGTCGGCCTCCCGATCGCCGGTGTCGAGAGCAGGCTCGTCGGCGACGACGGCGATGTGATCGGCAACGACGCGACGACGATCGGCGAACTGCAGATCCGCGGCGCGACCATGTTCGAGGAATACCTCAACCGGCCAGACGCCACTGCCGCGTCATTCGATGGAGACTGGTTCCGCACCGGCGACGCGGCAGTGATCGACGGTGCGGGCTTTCATCGGATCGTCGGCAGGCAATCGATCGACATCATCAAGACCGGCGGATTCAAGGTTGGCGCGGGAGAGGTGGAGGCGGCATTGCTGACCCACCCGAGTGTGGCCGAGGCCGCGGTCGTCGGTGTCAGCGATCCGGATCTCGGTCAGCGCATCGTCGCCTTCGTCGTCTGCGGTGAGGTCGATGATGCAACCTTGATCAACCACGTGGCGGCGTTGTTGTCGGTGCACAAGCGTCCGCGCGAGATTCGTATCGTCGACGTGCTGCCGCGCAATGCCATGGGCAAGGTGCAAAAGACCCTCCTCACCTGACGCGGGAAAAGGTTCAGGCGAGATGGGTGACGAGGTTGCCGATGCCTTCGATCGTGCTCGTCAGTACGTCGCCCGAGTGCAGGAACCGCGGTGGCTTGCGGGCGTAGCCAACACCTTCCGGGGTGCCGGTGAAGATCAAGTCGCCAGGCATCAGCGGGCACACTGCGGAGAGATACTCGATCAAGACAGGGACGCCGAAGATCAACATCGATGTGCGCGACGTCTGCAGCGACTCGCCGGCAAGCGAGCTGTGAATGGCAAGGTCGTGGGGATTGTCGAACTCATCGAGTGACACCAGCCATGGTCCCGTCGGGCCGTAGCCGTAACGTGACTTGCCGAGGCCCCACTGCGGCGCCGGACCTTTGCGTTGCAGGACCCGGTCGGACAGATCCTGGCCGATCGTGTAACCGGCGACGTACGACATCGCATCTCCGGCACTGACATGGAACGCCCGGCGCGAGATAGCGACGACCAGTTCGATCTCCCAGTCGGTGTCGACGGGCAGTTCGACGCGATGAGATGGCCCGACGATGCAGCTCGGCCACTTGGTGAACACGGTCGGTTCCTCGGGCACGCTGAAGGTGCCCTCCTCGGCGTGGGCCATGTAGTTGAGACCGATGGCGAAGACCTGCGGCGGTCGCGGCACGGGCGCATTCAACTGCTCGACGTCGACGGCACCCGAGCCTCTGGCGCCAGCCGATTCACCCCATGCCGCGAGCGACTGCCAGTTGTCGAACATCCGTTGCGGCTCGGAGGAGAACCGGTTGTCGCTGGCGGTAGCAACGTCGACGACAGCGCCGTCGACGAACGTACTGAGTCGACCGGCGAGATTGAACAGTCGCATGAACTGAGAGCATATGCACCGCCGGCGCATCGCTCGTATGTCGCCTCCTCGCGCGTCACGGTACTGTCGCCGCCATGCGCGTCGGTGTCGATCTCCCGTACTTCGCCCATGCGGTCGAGATCCGCGACTATGTCCAGGCTGCGCAGGGCTTGGGGTACGCGCACATCGGCTTCTCCGAGCATGTCGTGTCATCCACTGCATCGCCTTTCCCTCCAGGGCTGTCGTTCGACGAACCGTGGCACGAGTCCTTCACACTTCTCGCCTACCTGGCTGCGATCACCACTGACATCGAACTGAACACGGGTATGACGTTGTTGGCTCTGCGACCGGCAGCCTTGGCGGCAAAGCAGGCGGCCGAGGTAGACCTGTTGAGCGGCGGCCGTTTGCGCCTGGGTGTCAGCGTGGGCTGGCAGCGTCGTGAGCTCGAAGCCCTGGGAGTCGATCCGTCGACCCGCGGCGCGCGAATCGAGGAGCAGATCGAAGCGATGCGATTGCTGTGGACCCAGCCCGTCGTGACGTATCACGGAGCCCATGTCGTGCTCGACGAGGTCGCCCTGCATCCGCGGCCCGATCGCTCGATCCCGATCTGGATGGGTGGCGGCAACTTCGCCACCGGCGGGATGCCGGGCGAGGTGACGATCAAACGAGCCGCGCGACTCGCTGACGGGTTCAAGATGATGGCGCCGCTCGGCATCGACCTCGAGGCCGGGTTGCGATTCGTCGATCGGATGCGCGAGGAGGTGGCCTCGGCCGGTCGAAACCCGGAGACGTTCGGGTTGGAAGGCCGCCTCGTCACTCACGTCACGCCACCGCATCAATGGTTGTCGAACTTCGCCGCGATGCGCAACGCCGGCGTATCGCACTTCGGCATCGCCAATCGAATCGTTGCCGGAACCGTTGCCGACCAAATCGAATTGATCACGCGGGTGGCCGAGGCAACTCGCGCCGAGTGGGGTTGAGGCAGCAGGTGTAGATCGCTCGTCTGGCCGGGCGTTCCACGCGCCCGAGGCGACCGAGCCTCGGCTCCGGCATCGATTGCGCTCTCACCAGGGGCTACAAAGCTCGCCGAGGTCAGCCGACAACGAATCACACATTTGCTATCGACAGTTTCAATTTGTGTGACTATTGTTGTGGCTATGAAGCTTGAGTTCTTCAACACGATGAACTACTGGGGTCCGAATCACGGCGACTCATGGCCGGCACCTCCGCGCATCTGCGAGACCGAGTGGGTCAGCGCCACGATCGAGCATGGCTTGATCGAATGCGGGGCAGCCCTCGACGCAGGTTTCGATTCTCTCAATTTCGCCGAGCACCACTACTCGCCGAAGCAGTTGACACCGAACCCGATCATCTTCGCCGCTGTCGCCGGTCGCCGATTTCCAGACGCGCAGATCGGAGTTTTCGGCACCGACCTGCCGTTGAACAACCCGGTGCGCATCGCCGAGGAATACTCGATGCTCGACAACCTGCTCGATGGTCGCTTGCGCATAGGCATGCTGCGCGGCACTCCCAACGAGTATCTGACGTATGGATCGAACCCTTGGGAATCGCGTGAGCGGTACGAGGAGGGCATCCTCTTGCTGAAGGCGTGTTTCACGGAGCCGGAGCCCTTCGGCTGGGAGGGGCGGTACTACCGCTTCCGCAACATCGCGGTGTGGCCCCGTCGCGTGCAGGATCCGCACCCGCGCATCCTGATCTCAGGCAACAGCAAAGACGGTGCGATCTTTGCCGGACAACATGGCCTCGATCTCGGCTTCTCGTACATGCGCGCCGAAAAATGTGCGGAGCATGCGGCGGTGTACCGTCAAGCCGCCAACGAAGCGGGCTGGGAGCCGACCGCCGACAACCTGCAATATCGACACTTCATGTACGTCACCAACACCGACGACGAGGCACTGGAGACGATGAAGTCGCTCAGTGGCGGTGGCCTGATGAGCATCTTCAACGGGGCGTCGCCCGATGTGATGATGACCATGGCGCAGATCGGTGCAGCGCTCGGCGGTGTACCGAAGCACGTCAAGATCGATCCGTCGATGGCGCCGTCGATGGTGATGGGTCCCGCGCTGTACGGCAGCCCGGACACGGTGCTCAGCCAGATACAAGACATCCACGACGCGCTGGGCATGGGTCGCCTGGAGGTTTCGCTCGGCACGGTCAATCCACTGCCGCACGACGCCACGTTGTCGAGTCTGAAGTTGATCGGCGCCGAGATCGTGCCGGTTCTCCATCAGATGGGCCTGGTGAAGTCATGACCGAGACAGCAGTTCGTGCGCCAGGGTCGGCCTTCGTCGAAGGTTCCGTAGATGCGGCCGGCTTCACCGTTCGTTACTTGGAGGCAGGCGATGGACCGACCCTGCTCTGTCTGCCGGGTGCCGGCGGACCCGTGATGACCTTCGCTCTCGACATTCTTGCCGAGGGGTTCCGTGTGATCGTGGTGGAGCTTCCCGGCTGGGGCGCGCAGCCCAATCATGTCGCCGATTTCGACGGCCTTGCCGACCAAGTGGCTGCGATCGCAACGGCCCTTGGCCTCGACCGATTTCATCTCATCGGCACGTCGTTCGGCGGCGCCTGCGCACTGCACTTCGTCGTCCGCCACGGCGACAGGGTGGAATCGTTGGTGCTCGAAGCACCGGCCAAGTTCCGCGAGGCCTCGGCGAACCCGGCCTCTCTCGCTCCCGAAGCCTTCGTCAAGGCGTTCCGATCGCATCCCGATCGCGTGCCACACATGAGCCCTCCGGATCCCGAGTTCATGGCCCGCGTCTGGCCGACGGTCGAGCGACTGATGGGGGATGGGCTCGACGACGGATTGACCGCGTTGCTCGCTCAAGTACCCACGCACCCTCATCCTGTTCGGTCGAATCGACGGTATCATCAATCCGATAAACGGTCGAGTGCCACGCGGTTACATTCGCATCTCCTCGCTGCAGTACGTCTATGACGCGGCTCACGACATTCA
>JANMQX010000257.1:0-1691 GCA_031370745.1 Ilumatobacteraceae bacterium | reverse complement strand
GCGCCAATTGGATGCTCCGGTTCCTGCCCCCACCTCCCGACGACAAAATTCGACGAAGGGTCGACAGGCTCTCACACAGGCGCTCTTGGGCACCCCGTCCGAGCACGGATGATCTGTGCGCGCAGGTCGCTTGCGTTATGCGCCCAGAGCGGGCAATATGCGCTCGGAGGTCGAGCTGTGGGCTGCGTCTTCCGAGTTGGGGAGGTACGCGGCATGGAAACCGTTCGTCGCTGTCGAGCCGTCGCGGTTGCACTGGTGTTCACCTTGGCTTCGTGCTCGGCGGACAATCGTGTCGGGTCGACGTCGCCCAGTTCGACTACCGCTGTTACTACGACAACGGTCGCGGCAACGACAACCACGATCGAATCGACCACTACCACGGAGCCGATCATGGCGATGACTGACATCGAGGCAGCGGGCGGAGCTCATTTCAAGATCGGAGGTGGGCTCGACTGGCTGCTTGTCGTCGGTGGCGTGGCTTGGGGGATGGGCGACGCTCCAGTAACACGCATCGATGCCTCAGGCAACGTGCTCGGCACCACGACGCTACCGGGTTCGGTGTGCCTCGCTCCCGACCAGGGCTTTGGGTCCGTGTGGGCGGCAAGCTGTGGAAGCCCGAACCTCCTCCGGCTCGATCCGGTGACCGGGGCGATTCAGGCGACCATTCCGCTACCCGTCGGGGATGTGCATCCCGAGGGCTCGGTTGGCGTGAGCGGCGAGGCCGTGTGGGCGATCTCCGCCGATGAGCAGACGCTGGTCAAGGTTGATCCGATATCGAACACGGTGACTGGTACCTATCCTGCCCCGAAGAGTGCTGTAGCCGTCCGAGGAGGCTTTGGCTCGTTGTGGATCACCGCCCCGACCCTCGACACGCTTTACCGCGTCGACCCGAACGATGCGCGCGTGACTGCGACGATCAAAGTGGCCAGTGCGCCACGATTTCTGACGGTCGGCGGCGACGCAGTGTGGACACTCAACCAGGGTAACGGCACCGTCAGCCACGTCGATCCAGCGACCAACATCGTCAAGGCAGACATCCCCGTCGATACCGGGTTCGTCGAAGGGGGCGACATCGCTGCTGGCGGCGGCGCCGTCTGGGCCCGGGTCACAAACAGCCTTATCGTCCGCATCGACCCCACCACCGACGCCGTGACGGCGAACTACGGGCCGGCCGCAGGTAGCGGAAGTGTCGCTGCGAACGACTCGGCCATCTGGGTCACCGCGCACGACAGCAACTCGGTATGGCGCCTGCCCCACAGTTGATGCTCCATCGCGCAGCGTGACGCCAAGCAGGCCCACGCGATTACGCCGCATGTCCCGTCACGCCACCCGCACCAGCGCGCCAGAACTGCGCTAGGCGCTATCCGCCGTCCACCGTCGGAGAGCGCATAACGACGGCCTGCTCAACTGGCGTTTGGGGACCTTGCGGGTGCGCGGATATGCGTCGCAAAGGTGGCATTTGACATCCGTTGTTCTGACTGCCCCTGTTCTGCGTGCGTCGCGCCTGCCCTGACGCCTCCGGCCGAGCGGACCTGGCGCGCCATGTACGATCGATGCGTGCCCACCCTTGATGTCCTCGGCCACCCGACCTGGTACACAGTTCAAGGGGCCGGCAACGAGACCGTGCTGCTGCTGCATGGCGGGCTCTCGAACAGTGATGCGATGCTCGACAGTATCGGCGGACCACTCGG
>JANMQX010000247.1:0-2700 GCA_031370745.1 Ilumatobacteraceae bacterium | reverse complement strand
CACAGCCTGATCCGGTGGCGGGTTGCCGGACGGAGCACTGATGTCATCGTCACCACGGTTCTACCAAGTCGCCGCCTCAGGAAGGGCACCGGTGGTAAAGGCTTGGTGTTGTACGACAGCCGGGATCGATCGACGCCGAGCCGATGGTCCTGGTCGACGGCCGGTCCCGAGACGCGGACGGGCCGGGTGCGCGTCTGGGTGGTGGTGTGCGGGGTGTGCTGGACCGACCTGCGTGCGACCGCGACAACAGCGGCCGCAACGACGCGACTGCCGCCGTCCAGTCACGACCTTCGGCTTTGTCCTCGAGCAGTTCCTCGCCGGCCAGGTCGAGCTCGACGTGAACCTGGCTCTGCTCGTACCATGTTCGCTGGGTCAGTCCGACCGTGCGGAACACGAGCTGCATCGTGTCGTTGCCAGCCACGGTCTCGGCAACCCAGCGATGAAACCCGGCCGCGCGTGCAATCAAAGCGAGGTCCTCCGGCAGCACCGTGGCAATGCCCTCGTGTTGGTGGGAGTCAGCCTCGGCGAACGCGATGTCTGCTTCGTCCAACCCTGGACACGCCAGTACTCGCCAACCCCAGTCACCTCAAGACCGTCGAGGGCTAACAGCACCACGCGCTTGCGGATGTCGTGCCCGCCGGGTGGATGCAGTCGTTCGTCGAACAGTACCGGCCGCAACCCGAAGAACCGCTGGTATGTCGAGCCGTCGCTCAACCGTTCATAGAAGGCATGCAACGTACGTAACGCATCCAGATCCGACGCCCGCGAGGGCCGGATGCGCACGACCCGCCCTGCCGCGGCCAACACGTCCCGGTCGAAGACACCGAGCACAGCTTCGCCATTGAGGTCGCTGCTGCGTCCGCCGGCCGAACTGACGGCGGAAGGGTTCATCGGGGGCCTTCCGCCACCAGCACAAACGCGATCACCGCGGCCGGCACGTAGGTGGCGAGCGCTCAGAGTCGCGGCGCGGAGCGGGTGCTGCGGAAACGTTCGTCCTTGATCGCAGGGGCCAGGAGGGCGTTACGATTCATCAGGACGCGGCTATTCTCGGCGATGCAGGGCTGGGACGGGTTTCCCCGATTGGACGCGTCGAGTGACCTTCTGGGCAGCGGCAAGGGTGTCTGCGCGTGCTGCTCCAGCCGCTCCACGCTAAAGAGCTCCCGCCCGCGACCGCGACTGGTCAGATCTCCGAACGGCTGGTTCGATAACGTCTTTCCGCTCTCGGCGAATGGACTCATCAGCTGTCGAGTCGCTGCTTGGTCGAACTCGGGATTGGGCGCTGTCTGACGCTGCTGGCATTGGACGAGGCAGGGTCGGCTCCGGGTATTGGATCACGGCTGCCCGGTGCCGAGCCGGTGGACGATCGCCTCGTTCCCGGATGGGGGACTCCTCTGCGAAGTTGTCGATGAACCAATCGCGGGCGAGTCGCGCGGCTGCTTCGAGCGTGCCGGGTTCGCCGAACAGGTGGCTTGCGCCCGTCACCACCTCCAACCGGCAGGCGCTCCGCAGGTGCGCAGCCGCCGCCCGGTTGAGTTGCAGCACGGCGTCGTCGTCACCGCCCACGATCAACAGTGTGGGCGCGGTCACGTTGCCGAGATGGTCCATGGCGAGATCGGGTCTGCCGCCGCGGGAGACGACGGCAACGATGCCGGCCGTCGCTTCGCTCGCCGCCCAGAGGGCAGCGGCAGACCCGGTGCTCGCTCCGAAGTAGGCGATCCCGAGCGCGTTCGTGTCGGCGCGTGCGCGCAGCCATGCCGTTGCCAGCGAGAGGCGATGTGCGAGCAGCTCGATGTTGAACACGTTGCTCCGCGCGTCGGCTTCCTGTGGGGTGAGCAGGTCGAACAGGAGTGCGCCGATACCGGATTGGATGAGTTGATCGGCCACGAGGCGGTTGCGTGGGCTCGTGTGGCTGCTGCCGCTGCCGTGCGCGAACACGACCAACCCGATCGCGTCGGTCGGAATGGTGAGGTGTCCACGCAGGTGGACGCCATCGATGCCGAGCATCACCTCCTGGTCGGTGATCAGGCGGCGCGATGTGTTGTTCTGTGCCTGTGCGATGAGCCGAGCGACCTCCTCGTCGGTGGTCTCGCCGAAGTCGTCGTACCACGATCCGACCGCATTGAACGACGGTGGCTGTACGAGCACGACGACCTCGTCGGCCTCTTGACGCAGTTGCAATATCGAGTCGGGAGCGCCCACGGGTACGGCTAGGACGATGCGCTTCGGGTCCTGCGACCGCACGACCTGCAGCGCGGCGCGCGACGTGGAACCTGTTGCGATCCCGTCGTCGACCACGATCACCGTTCGCCCGGCGAGCGGGTGCATCGGGCGGTGCTGGCGATAGCGGAACACCCGTTGGTCGAGTTCTTCACGTTCCTCGGCGACGATCCGGTGTAGATCGCTCTGCCCGACGCGGGCATCGTCTATCATCCGTTCGTCCACGACGATGGCGCCGCCTTCGCCGATGGCACCCATTGCCAGTTCGGGGTGGAAGGGGACGCCGAGCTTGCGCACCACGACGACGTCGAGTGGTGCGTGCAGAGCCTCGGCGACCTCGCTTGCGACAGGGATACCGCCACGCGGCAGACCGAGCACGATCGGGTCGCTGTCCTGATACTGCGCGAGAGCGACGGCAAGGCGCCGTCCCGCGTCGTGGCGGTCCTTGAATCGGGTTGTGGTCACTTCGTTTCACGCTCCTTC
>JANMQX010000310.1:0-4132 GCA_031370745.1 Ilumatobacteraceae bacterium | reverse complement strand
TCACAAGGGCTACGTGCCGGGCGGAATTTTGTTGTGGGGTCCGCCTGGTACAGGCAAGACGCTGTTGGCCGAAGCCTCCGCGGGGGAGACCGGCAAGCCATACGTCTTTGTCGACCCATCCGCATTCGTGCAGACGTTCATCGGCGTCGCACCGATGAAGATCAAGCATCTCTACCGCAAGCTCCGCAAACTCGCTCTCCGCTACGGCGGTGTTGTCGTGTTCTTCGATGAGGCCGACGTGTTGGGCAGCCGCGGTGGCCAGACCGGTGGTGGCTTCGACGAAAAGGCCACGCTCGAGCAGTACGAGACGGCGAAGTGGCTCAGTCCACAGGGCCAGCACGAGATCGTCGACTGGTTACAACATCGATCCAAGGGCGACCCCGCCACCACGACACCGACTCGTTCGTGGCGCGATGGCATCATCATGGGCGGAATGATGGGCGGCTCCGGCGGAGCAGGCACGCTGCAGGCGCTGCTCACTGAGATGAACGGGCTCAACAAGCCGCGCGGCTTCTTCTCCCGCCGGCTCCGCAGCTTCATGAACATCAAGCCAAAGGCGCCGCCGCGCTATCGCATCCTGCACATGTTCGCGACCAACCTGCCGAACGCGCTCGATGCCGCGCTGCTACGTCCCGGTCGAATCGACCGCATGTACAAGGTCGGATACCCGATGAAGGACGGCCGCGTCCGCACGTTCCAGGGTTACTTCGACAAGATCCGCCACACTGTCACCACGCCCGAGATCGAGCGGCTGTCGACCATGACGCCGGGCGCGACGGGCGCCACCATCAAGGATCTCGTCAACGAGGCCGTGCTCGTCGCCCTGCGCGAAGGGCGCGACGTGGTGACGTGGGCTGATGTGTTGCAGGCCCGCTACCTGCGCAGGGTGGGCGAGCACGAGCAGGTCGAATACGTCGAACGCGAGCGTCACGCCTTTGCGATCCACGAGGCGTGTCATGCCGTCGCGGCTCACCTCAAGCGGCGTTCGATGGACATCGACTTCGTCAGCATCGAGCCGGGTGCCGGGTACTACGGCGTGGTGATGAGCAACAAGAGCGACGACACCTTCGTCAACTGGCGATCGATGTACGAGATCGACATCCTCGTGTCGCTGGCTTCGTTGGCCGGCGAGCGGATGTTCTTCGAGGGAGATAGCACGAGCGGGGTCAGTGGGGATCTGCGCACTGCGACCTACTTCGCCACGGTGATGGAGAGCGCGTTGGGGATGGGTGACACCATCGCTGCGCAGTCGGTGATCCAGGAGATGATCGGAGGTGGAGGAGGCTCGGCTACTCCCGCAGACAACGACGACTCCGGGGCCCGTCACCGAGCCAATATGGGCAACCGCATCGAGATGCGTCTCGCCACCATCCTCGATGAAGCGACCATGCTGCTGCACGAGCATCGACTGATGGTGCTGGCCATCGCCCATGCACTGGAAACTCACAAGACGATCTCGGGCGACGACGTCGCGGCGATCTTCGAAGGTCGCCAGGGCCCGAAGGTGAACGGCCGCGATTACCATCACCCCTCGTTCCTCGAGGTCGCCGATCGCTATCACAACGAGGCGCTCGTCGCCCATCGCATGACCGGTCGCGTCGAGGTGCCCCTGCCCGTTCTGGCCCGTGGCAACCCCCAGTTGGTTGCTTCATCCAAACCGCTGCCACCGCCACATCTCTAGTACCTGAGAAGCTTGACCATGACTGATCTTTCGGCGCGCACAAACTTCACGACGTTCGAGGAATCGACCAGCGAGGATTGGGCCGTCATCATGCAGCACATTCAGGTCACGCAGAGCCACGTCGCCGACAACGTGATCGCCCAGATGCGGCAACTGCGCAACGACTACGGTGGGTTCCCCGTTGACCGGCTCGAGCACTCGTTGCAGACCGCGACGCGCGCCGAGCGAGCGGGGCGCGAGGATGAGTACGTGTTGTGCGCTCTCTTGCACGACATAGGCGACAACCTCGCTCCGTACAACCATCCGTCGATCGCCGCGGGGATTCTGAAACCGTTCGTCAGCGAAGCCCACCATTGGATGGTCAAGCACCACGGCATCTTCCAGGGGTACTTCTTCTGGCACCACATCGGCGCCGACCGCAACGCCCGCGACGAGTTCAAGGACTCACCGCACTACGACCTGACCGAAGAGTTCTGCGCCCTCTACGACCAGACGGCCTTCGACGCCACCTACGTCAGCAACCCTTTGGAGCACTACGAGCCGCTGATCCGCGCCTGCTTCTGAGCCGCATAGCCGGGCAACTCAGCGTTGACAGTCGAGGACGATCTTGCCTTCGACGCGGCGCTCGAGGATGCGGGCGTGGGCCTCAGCGCCGTCGCCCAGGGGCAGCACATCGCCGATCGGTATGTGCAGCGAGCCTGCTGCCATCATCGCCAGCAGTGTGTCCATCGCGCTGCGCTGCTCGTCCGCCGTATCCGTCAGGCCCGAGTATCCCAACAAGCTGACGCCCTTGCGATACAGACGTCGCAGGTTGAGGGTCACCTGCTCGTCGTTGGACGTGCCGAAGACCACCAGACGGCCCTTGTTGGCGATCGATGCAATTGCTGCATCGGTGAACGGTCCGCCTAGGGAGTCGAGGATCACCGTCGGTTCGTAGCTCGCCACCGCGGCCTCGATGCCTTCAGCGCCGGCGACGATGACGTTGTCTGCGCCGTTGGCGGTGATACCGGCGGCCTTGTTCGGTGAACCGGTTTGGCCCCACACGGTGGCACCGGCGGCTTTTGCCAACTGGGTGGCCACCGCGCCAACACCGCCACTTGCACCCAGTACGAGCACGCGATCCAGCGCACCGATCTGGGCGCGGCCGTGCAACGACATCCACGCGGTGATCCCGGCCACCGGCATCGCTGCCACCTGGGCGAGATCGAGTTCGTCGGAGACATCGAGCAGCCAGTCGCCGGGAACTGCGATCTTGCTGCAATACGTTCCGGGGCGAACGACGCCGAGGCCGCCGCCGCGAACCAGCACTGGCCGGCCGTCGACGTGACCGCTGGCCTCCGTGCCGGGGGTCCATGGAAGATTGGCCGACGCGGCGCCGATCGAGCCCTGGGTGATCCACACGTCGAGCGGATTCACCGATGCGTACGCGATGTCGACGAGTTGTTCGCCCGGTCCCGGTTCGGGGTCGGGGAGCTCGTCGAGCTGCAGGGTCCCGCCGATGGAGTGAAGTCGTGCTGCGCGCATCGGGCCACTGTAGGCCGAGCGATCGCAGGCACGCCGAGCCGATAACTTGCCCAGATGATCATTCTCGACGGCGGCACCGGCACCTTGATCCAATCGCTGGGCGCGCCGATGGATGGCGACACATGGTGCGCCGATGCCAACCTCACCCACCCGGAAATCGTCCGCCAGGCCCACCGCCTATATCTGGATGCGGGGGCCGAAGTCTTGATTGCAAACACCTACGCGACGAGCCCGCTGCTGTTCAACCATCTCGGACGCGATGCAGACGTGGGCCTGATCGATGCTGCGGCGGTCAGACTCGCGCGCGAGGCCAGCAATGGTTCGGTCCCGGTGGCCGGTTCATTCTCGGTGATGCGACCCGGCATTCCCGGCAGTGATCGCAGCGAGATGCTTCGCCACTGGTCAGAGGCCGACGCCCGCCGATTGTTCGAGGCCAAGGCCGCCGGCATGGTGAAGGCCGGCGCCGATGTGATCGCGATGGAGATGATGCGCGACGGCGACTACTCGGTGTGGGCCGTCGAAGCAGCGGCAGCGACAGGCTTGCCGGTCTGGGTGGGGCTCGCTGTCGAGCGAGCCGATCACGGCCAGCTCACGGGCTTTGGGCGTTCGAATTGGCTGCTCGAGGACTTCGTCGAACCATTGCTGAGGTCTGCCCCGGCCATGGTGTCGGTGATGCACTCTGCACCCAACGTGACCGGTCCCGCGTTGGAAGTCGTCCGTCGCCACTGGAGCGGAGCACTGGGCGCCTATGCCGAGTCGGGCTACTTTGCGATGCCCGACTGGCAGTTCATCGACATCATCCCTGAAGCCGAATACGTCGACCTCGCCAAGGACTGGGCGAGGGCATTCGACCTGGCGATGATCGGTGGCTGCTGCGGCATCGGGCCATCACACATTGCAGCCCTTCGGGCCGCATTCACGACCTAG
>JANMQX010000199.1:0-6410 GCA_031370745.1 Ilumatobacteraceae bacterium | reverse complement strand
GTACACCGAGATGAGGCGGGTGCTGAGGCCCGGCGGCGTCGCGCTGTTCAACGTGTGGGACAGCATCGAGCACAACGATTTCGCAAACGTCGTCACCCAGGCGGTGGCCACGGTTTTCGCGGACGATCCCCCGCGGTTCCTGCCTCGCACACCGTACGCCTACAACGACATCGAGGTAATTCGCGCAGACGTGTTGGCTGCTGGATTCGATACGTCCCTGACCATCGATACCGTCCGCGCGCGTAGCAAGGCTGCAACCTGCTCGATGCCCGCCATTGGGTTCTGCCAAGGGTCCCCGCTACGGGGAGAAATCGAAGCTCGCGATCCGGACGGTCTTGCCGCGGCCACGGCCGTCGCCGCCGCGGCGATCGGCGATCGCTTCGGACAGACGAATGTCGACGGTGCCATACGCGCCCATGTCATCACCGCGATCAAGTCGTGACCTGATGAACGATTCCGACGCGGCCCGTCTCCGCGATGCGATCGAGATTGAGCGTGGCCGGGTCACCAACCAGATCGCCAACCTGCAGCAGAGCTTCGGCGGTATCGTCGACGCCGCAGAACTGACGTCGACCGACGACGAACACGACCCAGAGGGCACCACGATCGCCTACGAACGTGCCCAAGTCTCGGCGCTGCTCAGCCAAGCCCGCGACGACCTCGTCGCCCTCGATGCCGCGCTCGGGCTCGTCGACAACGGAAGGATCGAGACATGCGATGTGTGCGGCGGCCAGATCGCATTCGATCGACTGCTCGCCCTGCCCGGCATACGCACCTGCATCCGCTGCGCCGGCTGATTTCCTACCCACGCCGCGGTGACGCTCGAGTGTGGGCGAGCGACTAAAGCCGCGGATCGTGTGTGCGCTCACACAAAGATTGGGCGCGCTCAACCGCGACCGGCGAAGGGCATTCCGGCTGCCATCACGGTCATGAACAACACATTGGACCCCGGCGGCAGGCTGGCCATGTATCGCACTGCACGGGCCGCGTCCTCGACATCCATGACCGGTTCTGGTCGGCGGGTGCCGTCGGGCTGCGGCGCGCCGTCGGTCATGCGCGCCGTCATCGGCGACTCGGCGTTGCCGATGTCGATCTGGCCGCAGGTGATCCCGAACGCTCGGCCGTCGAGTGCAATCGACTTGGTGAGGCCGGTGATTGCGTGCTTTGTTGCGGTGTACGGGGCGGAGTTGGGACGGGGTGTGTGTGCCGAGATCGAGCCGTTGTTGATGATGCGGCCGCCTGGGGGATCCTGTCGCTTCATCATTCCCATCGCCCGCTGCGCACAGAGGAACGAACCGGTGAGGTTGGTGTCGACGGTGCGCCGCCACTGCTCGAGAGACAACTCGTCCAACGGAACTGCAGGGGCACCGACGCCGGCGTTGTTGAACAGCAGATCGAGCCGTCCGAACGTCCTGTCGGTCGCCGCGAACAACGAATCGACACTGGCGACATCGCTGACATCGGTGGGCTGCACCAACGAGTCCGTAGCAACCAACGACGCCGTCTCGGCGAGAGCGTCGGCGCGACGACCGGCCAACACGACGGTGAACCCATCTGCAGCGAGTCCGACGGCGACGGCCCGGCCGATGCCGCTGCCGGCACCGGTCACCAGTGCGACGCGAACGCTCACGGCCGTCTCCCGGCGAAGGCGGCACATTCGAACTGCGACCGATCGACAGCGTCGATCACTTGCTGCGCGCCTTCCAACGCCTCACGGTGGAATGCCGGAAAGTCCATCCGCGTAGTTTCGCACGCGACCTCCCGGAACGATTCACCGCACACTCGTGCCGTGAAAGATCGATTCGCTACAGTCGATCTGGCATGCGCATCGCCGTTGACGACGAACCCATCGAGTACGCCGAGGGCGATTCCGTTGCAGCGGCGATCGTGCGCGCCGGTCAGCACCCGCAGCACGGCGGCACGTTGTGCCTCGCCGGCGACTGCGGAAACTGTTGTGCCGAAATCGATGGGATCGCCTTCACCCGCACCTGCCTGACCCCGGCCCGCCCGGGGCTTCGCGTGGTCCGCCATCCCCAGGTCGGAGCCCCCGCATTGCGCCTCGACCCGCCCGTCGATCCGGTCGCCTCGCCGAACCACACGGCCACCACATTGCGTCGCCAACACGCTGACCTCGTCGTGATCGGTGCAGGCGACTCAGGCGTCGCCGCGGCGTCGACTGCACGCAGCGAGGGCCGCGACGTGACGGTGCTCGCCGGCGAACTGGGCCACGACGTCGTCGGTGTCTACCCGGGCCCGGTCGTGATCGTGCGCGAGGCCCCAGGTGCGATGCTGCACGTGCACGCCCACGATGTGGTGATCGCTACCGGGGCGGCAGAGCTGCACCCGGTGTGCGAGGGCAACATGCTGCGCGGCATCTACACGGCTGCGGCCGCAGACCATCTGCTTGCGGCCGGCATCGATCTCGGCGCCGTGACGACGGTCGATCTCGAGCAGCTCTCCCGCATCGAAGGTGCCGACGGCCAGGTCACCGGAATCACAACACACGACGGCACGACGACGCCATGCGAGGCAGTCATCGTGACTTCCGCTCATGCGGCACCGCGCGACCTCTTGGCTCGGATGGTCGCCGACCCCCATGTACGCGCGGTCGGGGCGGCGGCCGCAGCATACGAACTGCCACCGGCCCCAACCGCGGGGATCGTGTGCCCGTGCTCGAAGGTGACAGTCGACGACCTGCAGATGGTCTGGGACAAGGGGTTCCAGCACCTCGAGTTGGTCAAAAGGGCTTCGTTGTGCGGTACCGGCACGTGTCAGGGCAGCGCCTGCATGCCCCATCTGCGAGCCTTCGTCTCAGCCAAGCTGGGCCACCCGGCCGCACCGTTCACCGGTCGACCGGCATCGCGCCAGCTGACCATCAGCGAGGCCGCAGCCGACATGCATCTCGATCCGTTCCGGCGGACTGCACTGCACGACGAGCACATCGGGCTCGGCGCGCGTATGGACCGGTTCGGCGGATGGTGGCGACCGTGGAACTATGGCGACTTCCTCGACGAGTACTGGGCAGTACGCGAGGGCGTCTCGCTGGGTGACGTTTCGACGCTCGGCAAGATGATCGTCACCGGTCCCGACGTGGTCGAGGCGTTGGAACGCATCTACCCGACGACCATCCACGACATCCGGCCGGGCCGCAGTCGGTACGTGTTGCTGCTCAACGAACGAGGCCACCTGATCGACGACGGCATGGTCTGTCGCGAAGCGACCGACGACGGCTCCGACCGGTTCGTGCTGACATTCACTTCCGGCGGTGCGTCGTTCGCCGAAGCATGGATACGCGATTGGATCGAATCGTGGGACCTCGACGTGCACATCCTCGACCGGACGTTGGCGTTGGGGGCAATCAACGTGACCGGCCCGCTTGCCTCCGAACTTCTGCGGCGGGTCGGGCTGGCCGAGCCGCCGCGATTCCTTCAACACG
This sequence comes from Ilumatobacteraceae bacterium, assembly GCA_031370745.1. Classification (GTDB taxonomy): domain Bacteria; phylum Actinomycetota; class Acidimicrobiia; order Acidimicrobiales; family Ilumatobacteraceae; genus JAENVT01. The sequence continues at coordinate 2,974 of JANMQX010000199.1, read as the reverse complement.
TCCACATCGAGATCTCAGGTATTCCGTGCCACGTGCTTCGCCTGTCATTCACCGGTGAAGCGAGCTTCGAGCTGCATCACCCGCGGACCCACTCCGTCGAGCTGTGGCAGCAGTTGATGGCCGCCGGTCGCGATCTCGGTGTGAAACCACACGGTCTGCAGGCACTGTTCGCCTTGCGGTTGGAAAAGGGTCACGTCATCGTCGGCATGGATACGGAGATGGACTCGACGCCGAGGCGTCTGAACATGGATTGGGCAGTCAAGCTCGACAAAGCCGACTTCATCGGCCGAACAGCCTTACTGCGCACCGCCAACCTCGACGACCACCGGCGGCTGTTCGGCCTGACCATGCAGGGGCCGGCACCGACGGAGGGAGCGCCGATATGGGTCGGCGGCGACATCGTCGGACACGTCACATCGAGCTTTGACTCCCCCGGGCTTGGCCGCTCGGTGATGCTCGGCTGGCAGAAGCACACGCCCTTTGCCGACACGGTCACGATCGACGGACGCCAAGCGCAAGTCACCGAAACGCCGTTCTTCGACCCGCAGGGTGCACGTGCGCGCGCCTGAGCTGTTGCACGGGTTGCGCGTCGTAGCCAAACCGGCGGCGCTCGATGCAGCCGAGCTGTCCGACGGCGCGACGATGCTGCGGATTGCGCCCGACGATGCGATCGTCGTCGGTGCGGCGACACTGACGCTCGACGATCCCTTTGCAATCATCGAGCCGGAGTACGCGTTCGTTCACTGGCGACTGACGACCGAAGAGTTCGCCGACGTCACCCATCACATCGAGTGGCCGCTTCCCGCAGCAGGTCAGCTGGGCCAAGGGTTGATCGCCGGCGTCCCCGCCAAGATCATGATTGCGTCCGAGCACGTGGTGCTGATCGTGTCTGCTGGGCTGGCCCACGAACTGCTGGAGCGTCTCTGGTGAACGAGTTCGTCGAGACGTTGCTCGAGCTGAAATGGCACGAACCGAAGTCGAGCTACGACGTCGTGATCATCGGTGGTGGCGGCCATGGCCTGGCGACCGCGTACTACTTGGCAACCCGCCACGGCATCACCAACGTCGCGGTGATCGAAGCCGACTACATCGGGTCGGGTAACTCCGGACGCAACACCACGATCATCCGCGCCAACTACGGCATCCCCGAATCGATCCGCTTCTACAACCACAGCGTGGAGCTCTACCGCGATCTCGAGGACGAGACGGGCTGCTGGATCATGCACGCGAACAAGGGCCTGATCTGGATGGCCCACACCGAGACCGGCATGCGCGCCGAACGCTCGCGGGTGCAACTCAACAACGCGTGCGGGGTCGAGACGCTGCTGGTCGATCCGATGGAGATCAAACGGCTGTGTCCGCAGATCGACCTCACAGGGGGCGGCCGCTACCCGGTGCTCGGCGCGTCGTATCACGGGCCCGGCTCGACCGCCCGCCACGACCGGGTCGTGTGGGCATACGCGCAAGGGGCCATGCAACGCGGCGTTCACGTGATGCAAGGCACGCAGGTCACCGGGCTGTTGCGAGACGGCGAGCGCGTCGTCGGCGTGAAGACTTCGCGTGGCGACATCGCCGCCGGGATCGTGATGAGCGCCGTCGGTGGCGACGTTTCCACGATCGCTGCACATGCCGGCCTGCGCCTACCGGTACGCACCCACCCACTTCAGGCCTTCGTCACCAACGGCTACGCCCAGGGACTCGGCCCGATCGTCTCGTCGACCGATCTGCTCTGTTACGTGTCGCAGACTGCGCGCGGCCAAATGCTGATCGGCCACGAGTTCGAACGCGAATCGAGCTACTCGCGACAATCGTCGTTCCAGTTCCTGCAGTCGTGCTCGTTGAAGATGGCGTTCCTGCTGCCGTTCGTTCGCAACCTCAAGATCCTTCGGCAATGGACCGGACGCTGCGACATCTCCGCCGACTTCTCACCGATCATGGGTTTCACCGGCGTCGACGGGTTCCTGATCACTACTGGCTGGGGAACGTGGGGCTTCAAAGGCATCCCCGCCGGCGGCGAGCAGATGGCCGAGCTGATCGCGACGGGATGCACGCCCGCTCTCATCGCCCCGTTCGCGTTGTCGCGGTTCGCAGCCGACCACCCGATGGCCGACCAAGGCTCGACTGGAACGCGCTGATGCTGACGATCGTCTGCCCCAACTGTGGACCACGGCCCGTCGAGGAGTTCCGATTCGGCGGCGAACTGCCGCAGCCGCCCGAACGTCTCAGCGAGCAGTTCGACCGTGACCTCGATCGCGTGTGGATGTTCACCAATGCCAACGGAGTACAGATCGAGCGGTGGTTCCACGAAGCCGGTTGCCACCGCTGGCACACGGCACGACGCGATACGACGCTCGATCGTTTCGTCGACTGAGACGCCTACGCGATCTCCGGCTTGCGCTGCAATAGCCGCAGCTCCTCGATCGGAATGTGGCACCGCATTGCGTGACCGGGGGCGACCTCGAGCAACGGTGGCTCCGTCACCTCGCAGACACCGTGGATGACACGCGGGCATCGCGGGTGGAACACGCATCCCGATGGCGGGTTGGCGGGCGAGGGAATCTCACCCTCGAGGCGGATACGCGAGGTGGGCTCGCCGTCGACGCTGGGAATGGCCGACAACAGTGCTTCGGTGTACGGGTGGTTTGGCCCGTTGAAGACATCGTCGGTCGGTCCTACTTCTTGGATGCGACCGAGATACATCACCGCGATGCGGTCGGCCAGATACCGCACCACGCCCATATCGTGAGTGATGAATACATAACTGGTCTTCTCCTCGGCCTGTAGGTCGGCGAGCAGGTTGAGGATCGCCGCTTGCACCGACACGTCGAGCGCGCTGGTCGGCTCGTACACACCACGATGCGCGGATCGCCAGCGAAGGCTCGGGCAATCGCCACGCGCTGCTTCAGCCCACCCGAGAGTTGGCGCGGCTTGAGGTCGAGGTGACGTGGTGTCAGTCGCAAGTGAGCGGCCAAGG
>JANMQX010000166.1:0-11242 GCA_031370745.1 Ilumatobacteraceae bacterium | reverse complement strand
CCTCTACAGCCAAGTACAACTCGGACGATCCCAACAAGGGTCATGACCACACCTTCTTCGTCCAACTCAGCCGCGACGTGTTCGCCGATTAGTTGGGCCTGGCCTGCTGTCCGTTCCGGTCGTCGACGGACAGCTCGGTGGATGATGTCGCACGCTGAGCACTGGCGTCGTGCGCGGCGGGCATCGACCCAATGGGAGTTCGTTGCGTAGGGTACTGTCACCCTCGTAGACCCCGACGGGCCTGGCGAGAGGCCGGGTCGGTGCCGCGGTGGAGACGTCAGAGCGACAATGACGCCGATCGCGCCTGCATCGCGTCGGCTGAAGGAGAAGACTCGAACGCCATGGCTCACGCCAGCATCACTGCCGAGCCACTCGCGTCGCGCTGGAAGCGACGCGTTCGCACGATCCCGACGATGCTGGCGATCACCGTTTGCGGCATTTTCGCCAGTCCGCTGATACTCGCCGCGGCCGCAGCCGCGGACATTGCCAGAGGGCGGTTCCGGATGCCGACGGTGCGCGTTGCACTGTTCCTTCTGCAATATGGGATCAACGACAGCGTCGAGATCATGTTGGCTCCGGTGTATTGGGTACTGGCTGGCTTCGGCACGAGACTCGAGCAGCCGGCCTCCCTGAGACGACACGAGTGGCTCCAGCAATGGTCGCTCGACGTGATGGCGCGGCGCGCTGATCGGTTGCTCGGGTTGAGAATTGACATCGATGCGGAATCAATCGAGGCGATGTGTCCGGGGCCGGTGATCGTGTTGTGCCGACACGTCAACCTTGTCGACGCCTCACTGCCGACGGTGTTGTACCAACGACTTGGGTACCGCACGCGCAGCGCGATCATGGCAGAGCTCCTCGCCGACCCCGGCTTCGACCTCATCTACGGCAGGACCGGTTCGGTCTTCATTCCGCGCGACGGCGGCCCCGAAGCGCGAGCAATGCTTCGACGACTCAGCGACGGACTCGATTCGCGAACGGCCGTCGTGATCTTTCCCGAAGGCCGACTGTTCCGCCCCGATCGTCTCGAGCGCACCATGGGCCGGCTCGCCGTGCAGAACCCGGAGCGCGCCCTGCGGCTGGCACCTCTCCGCCACGTCCTTCCGCCGCGCCCTGGCGGAGCGTTGGCGGTCCTCGACGCGATCGCCGGCGCCGACGTCGTTGTCATCGCACACACCGGCCTCGACCAGTTCGGTTCGTTCGCCGCGCTGTGCAAGGCAGTGCCCCTCTCCGACCCGATTCGGGTCATCGCTTGGCGGGTGCCGGCCGCCGAAATCCCCAACGGCGACCACGAGCGAACCCGGTGGCTCGACGAGCAGTGGCTGCGTATCGACGACTTGCTCGGGCAGTCACGCGTCGGCGCGCGTCGCGTTCTCTGAACTCATGAGACCTCGTTGAGCGGCGACGGGGGGAGAGCCCCAGGAGCCACCAACGGTGGGTGGGTTGCGGACGTGTCGATCGTGAGCGCCACGACGGCTGAGACGGTAACGACGAAACCTGCGTACGTGACTACGGCGAACCCGTGACGGGCTCTATCCCCGAGAACGAGCAGACCGATGATCGAAGGGACAACGGTGAGCGCGGCCTGCTGGCACGCCAAGGCGATCGCTACAGCACCACGTTGCAGCGATGCTGCAAAGGCGACGATACCGATGATCGTGAATGGAATCAGGGCGATGGCCAACGGATCGGTCACCAGATCGACGAAGTTGTGGTGGTGGAGTGCCCGCGCGCACAGGGCCATGCCACCATCGGAAAGGCCTGATACCCCACCGAGCAGTGCGCTGCCACGAGCACCGGGGACCTTTGTGGCCCCGACCGCCGCACACGCCACCCCGATGACTCCCACCCAGATGAACAGCTTGAAGACCCAGGAAACCGGTTTCGGGTCGCTGGTGGCGGCAGACGCCGCCAAGGCGGTCAGGGCAACGGCGAGCACGCACAGCAGGATCACTTCGCGCCTCGACGGCCTGCGACCAGTGACTGCCCAGGTGATGAGCACGACGACACCGATGCTGCTCCCGGCGATGGCCTGCACCGCGAACAGCGGGAGGCGATGGAGGGCAATGAGCGAGAAGGCCCAGGCGACGACACTGAGCGCCATCCCGACCATGTACCCGGTGCTCACCGTTGCCCGAAAGGCAGCCCGTTTGCCGCTCTTGCCCGTTACGGGTGTGAGCTTGGCCGCACGATCCTCGAGAACGGCGCTGATGCCGTAGCACAGCGCCGTTGCGAAAGCGGCGAAGTACGCAAGCGACATCGGCGAACTATAGATGGGTCCGGCCGTGGTGACATGGCTGCCGGCGTTGCGCTTCAGCGCGACGTCAGCTGCTGGCGCTGCTCCGCTCCGTTGACTGCCAGACCGGGTCCGCGGTGTAAACAGAAGGAGAGAGCCGGAACCTAGGAGGCAAATGCACGACACATCGACCGTCGACGCGCCACGTTCGGTGCCGGTTCGCAAGATCCCGATCGTGCCGACCGCAGGACTTCCGGTGGTAGCGGTGCTGATCGGGTTCGTGATCTATGCAATTGCCTCGAACAAGTTCTGGCCGCTGATGTTTTGCCATGTGGCCGGCGGTGCGTTGTGGACGAGCATCGATCTGTTCGTCGGGCTGGCGATCGGCCCGATCATCGGCGGCATGTCGCCACCCGCACGTGCCGAGTTCTCCGCCAAGTTCATGCCGAAGATGGTGATCATCATGCCGACAGTGGTGACCATGACGCTCGCTACAGGCCTGCAGATCGCGTTGCGGCTCGGCACACTGACCCTCGACAGTGATGCGCGCAGTTGGCTGATCGCCTCGATGATCGTCGTCGGCGTCATGGCCGTCATCGCGCTCGGCGTCCTCGAGCCGGCCAACATCACAGTGTTGTGGGAGATGAACAAGCCGAATCCCAATCCTGAGATCATCGGTCGGATGATGAAGCGCTTCGTGTACACCGCGGGAATCACCGGCATCATGCAGGTCGCGACACTGGTGATCATGACCCGGGTGGCCACGCTTTGAGTGCTGAGCAGAACTTTCCGAAGGCGGTCGAGACGGTCACCGCGTCGCTCGCCGCGGTCGTTGTCGGCGGCGTGTGGCTGGGCTCGCATGCGCCGCGCCGGCCTCCGCTGGCGTTGCCATCCGTCTTGTTGATTGTCGCTGCCGTGTTGCTGGTGGCCGGCGTCGTGATGATCACCAGGGTTGCCGGGTTTTCGTGGGACACCTTCGTTCGCGTTGGTCGCTGGGCCCTGCTCGCATACATCGTCGCCGCAGGGATGATCGAGTTTGCGTTCGTGCGCAACCACACCCGCGGCGCCCCGTTGGCTGTCGTGACGGGCATGTTGGTGGTGTTCGCGCTCGACGTGCCCTTCCTCATCGCCACGACGGTCGCCCGGTACGAAGACTGATCGATCATCGAGCGCGATGGCTGAACGTTTCGACGGCGCGTACTTCACGCGGTTCTACGGCCGCCGGCCCGTGCACAACCGGCGCGACATTGCCCACTTGGGTGAGGGCGTGATCTCGCTGGCGTCGTGGTGGCGCATCCCGATCCGGTCGGTCCTCGATGTCGGCGCAGGCAAGGGGTATTGGCGCGACTGGTTGGCAGCGGCCTACCCGACGACGAGGTATCACGGCATCGATGCGAGCGAGTACGCCTGCCGTCGATATCACCATGAGTTGGCAGACGTCGCCGTGTGGCAGCCACGACGGCGGTACGACCTGGTCGTGTGCCAGAGCGTGCTCCAGTACCTCGACGACTCGGATGCGGCGACGGCGATCGACACGTTGGGAGTTGCCAGTCGCGGCTTGTTGTTTTTCGACGCGCCGACGGTGGCCGATCGCGACACGGTGATCGACTCAGCGAGCACGGATCTCGATGTTCGATGGCGCACGGGCAACTGGTACCGCAAGCGCTTGGCGGTCGGCTTCACCGAGATCGGCGGCGGACTGTGGCGCTCGCGAGAGTGCCCGGCGACGTTCTATGAGCTCGAACACGCTCGCTGACGTCCGACAGACTGACGTCGAGACCGATCCGGCGTCGGCCGTTCGCCGGAACGTTCAGCGATAGCGTTGGGCGCATGAACCTCGCCGAGGAGCTGGCTCTGGTTTCCATCGATCCTTCCTCCGGCCATCGTGCTCTCGGTCTGCGCAGCGAGCTCAACGCATGCCTCGCCGGTCTCCTGGTTTGTGAACTCATCCTCGATGGCGTTGTCGAAATCGTTGACAGACAAGACCGATTGGCCGTGACTGGCAATGCCGTGCCGAAATCGAAGCTCTTCGCCGCGGTCACTGCGGTGGTCATCGACAAAGGGCCAAAGGTCAAGCCCGTCCTGTCGCACATGGACAGAGGGCTTACCCGTCGGTTGGGCCTCGGCACGTGGGACGCGATCGTGTCGGATCTGGTGGACGAGGGAGTGCTGGCGGCCACACGTCGCGGCGTTCGTCTTCGCAACGACGTGCTCCAGCCTTTCGTGCGCGACGCCACCGTTGCCGCGCTACGTGTTGCGGCTGCCGGTGAATCCGTTCTCGAGCTACGCACCGCTGTGTTGCTTTCGATGACAGGTCCCGGGCACTTGCTGGAGGTTGTCGCTCCGGACCGCGCGGCGCGTCGCCACGCCCGCGACCGCATCGCTACTGCGCTTGATGGCACGCCCCTCGAATCGATCGGCAAGATTGTCCGCGGGCTGATATCTGATGCCGCGTCTGCGGCCGCCGGCAGCGTCGCAGCGTCGGTTGCGGCCAGCGGCTGAGGTCTATGGTGAGGGTCAGCAGGGCCTCGGGCCGTGTCCAACTGCGTGGAGGTTGATATGAAATCGCGACGCCTGGTGCGAATGCGTATTGAGGTCGTTCTCGCCATCGTGTTCGCGGTTTTCGCCGTCGCGACGATCATGGACCCCCATTGGATCGAGCAACTGTTCGCATTCGATCCCGACCGCGGAGGCGGCGATGCCGAGTGGGCGGTGACACTGGCGTTCGGCGTGGCCAGTCTTGCGGCCGCGTCACTTGCCGGACGTGATTGGAGATTGCTTCAAGCCGAGACGAGCAAGTAGCGAGCCGTCAGGCCATCGCGACTGCGGACCGGCGCCCACCGTCTACCGCTGTGCGCCAGTGACGCGACCGCAGCGTCAACAATCCGAAGCCGACCAGCAGCAGGATCGCCCCGACACCGAATGCGAGGTGCAGGTTGGTGGCGTCGCCGATCGAACCGATGAACAGCAGGCCGACACCGTACGACACGCCCATCGCCGCCTGCATGATCGACATCACTCGGCCTCTGCTGGCCGCCGGTGCGTCGCGCTGGATGATCGCCGACGAGGCGATGAAGAATCCTGCGCCCGCACCCCCGAGCAGCGCCGATGCGGCGACGACCCAAATGGCATTCGGCGCGACTGCGTAGAGGCCCAACGCGAACGCCAACAACACGATGAGACGACCGATCAGGAGCGACCGGGGATGTCGGTGGGCGAGGACCGAGACGATGATGCCACCGATGATGGCGCCAGCCCCCTGGGCCGAAGCAACCGTTCCGGCCATGGCCGTGCCGCCTCCGTAGTCGGAGCGCAGGTAGATGGGAATGAGACCGATGAACGGAACGATCGTGAGGTTGTACAGGACCAGAAGGGCGACGCCGTGGAAACAGCCTGGCGTGGAACGCAGGGTGCGCCAACCGCCGACCAATCGATCGAAAATCGTGCCGTCACTGCGGGTTGGGCTGAACGTGCGACGAACCAGCGCCACTGCCACAGCCAACACGACGAACGAACCTGCGTTGAAGCCGATTGTCCATGCCGGCCCGACCACGAGGACCAATGCGGTGCCCAGGAGTGGGCCGATGATGCGGCCGCTGTTCCACGAGTAGACACCCAGCGAGACCATTGCCATCAGTTCCTCGGGCGGCACCAGGTCGGGCAGCATTGCCGCGTATGACGGGGCGCCGGTTGCGCCGGCGGCGCTGGCGAGAAGGATCAGGACAATGAGCACAGCAGGCGAGCGAACGCCGAGGCCGAGGGCGACCGCCAAAGCGGATGTGACCAGGGCTTGCACCATCAGCGCTGCGGCGAAGACCTTGCGCCGATCGAATCGATCGGCAAGCAACCCGCCAACAGGAGAGGCGATGCTCTGAGGTGCGAACGTGGCCAGCGCCACCAATCCCGTCTGCACAGCGGAGCCGGTGTTCGCTGCGACGAGGCTGCCGACGACGATCAGTTGAACCCAGGTTCCGATGTCGCTGACGACCGCGGCGCTCCACAAAAGCCGCACCGCTCGGTGGCGTAGAGGCACGAACGGGTGGTTGGTCACAACAAAACTCCAGGCTAACGAGCGACCATCTCTCGCGAAGGCCTGTTCGATATGTCATTCGGCACATTTGCGCGTCGACTCGAGCGATAAGAGGTCGTGTGTGACGAGCGACACTGTTGATTGCGTTCGCAACTACCCGGGCGACGAATCCCGTCAGGAAGGCACTGAGGATTTGGCGTGCGTGAAATGACCGCGCAGATTCGTGAGGTCGAGGAGCCGCGCGACAGGCCCATCCTCTTCGGTGTCGATGGTGAAGGTGAGCCCGTTGTCGAGCGCAGTCTGCGACGACTGAATGAGGCCGCGGAGCCCAGAGGAGTCGATGAACGTGACCCGGGTGAGATCGAAGTGCAACGCCGTGACATCGGGTGTCGACGCGGCTTCATTGACGACGCCTGTCAATTCGTCCTCGACCACCAGGTCGAGCGGACCGGCGAACGTGATGCACACCGTTTTGCCGAAGCGACTCACAGTGCTGATCAGCTGTGCGTCAGCGGCTGGTTGCTCTGCAGCCGGCATCTTGATTCCCCCGAGATGTGAGTTGGACATGGTCTACGTGTGCAACAAGTACTTCTCTGATTGGCGTCGAATCCGGAGACGCCGGGCAAGCGGATTGCAGATGGTCGACATAGTAGTGCCGCATTATGTTGAGTGTCAAGAGGGGAATTATGTTGACACTAGTGCCAGTTCTTGCGATCATGCCCGTGTGATTCGCCGACCAGATGGAGACGGCGACGAGGCCCTTCAAGCCTCGGTCACCGAAGCCTGGCTCGGCACGCACGCCTCGCCCAACACCAGGGCGGCATATCGCATCGACCTCGAGACGTTCGCCAAGTGGTGCGCCAACAAGGGCTCTGTTCCGCTCCATGCGAACGCTCGAGCGCTTGTCGCGTTCCAAGCCGCTCGCGAGGCGGCTGGAGACAGCGACGCAACATTGCGTCGACGCTGGTCGGCACTATCGTCGTTCTACGAGTTCGTGACCGACAGCGACTCGGCCCTCACCAATCCAGTGCACGGATTGGTCAGACCGAGAGTCCTCGCAGGCGATCCCAGCCCGACGCAGATTTTGACAGCTGAAGCCGTCGAGCGATACCGGGAGGTGGCTGCGACGCTGGATCCCCGGCTCGATGCGCTGGTCTCGTTGCTTGTATCCGACGGACTCAAAGTCGGTGAAGCATTGGCAATCGACATCTGTGACGTCCGCGGCAGACCGCCAGCCGTTTCCATCCGGTTGCACCGCCGTGGCGCGTCGGTACAGGTGATGCTCGACCCGTACAGCGGTCGCGCTGTTCTTCGATGCGCAGGACGACGGGGGAGCGGCCCGTTGTTCACGGGCAATCGCACGAAGTCCGGGGAAGATGCGCGGCGCCTGACCCGGTTCGGTGCCGATCACCTCATCCGGCAACTGTCCACGGTTGACGCTCGAAGGGTCACAGCAAACGAACTACGCCGATTCCACATCACGGCCAACCAGGGCTCTGGCGCCACGATCGACAGCGTTCGCGATCGTGCGGGTTTGGCCGACATCCGCAGCGTTCGGCGCTATCTGCCGGGGCCGGACGAAGCGACCCACCGACGCGCTCGACGGCGCACGATTGGCCGGTCGCCCACGAGCGACGCCATCGGAAGCGGGTGACGATCAGCCACCAAGACGCTGAGTCGTGAAGACGCTCGTCCCGTCGACTGCTCCGGTGAACTGTCCGTCGAGAGACACCACCGACGCGCCAGGGATCTCGTTGGTCGAGCCTGTCAGCGTGGCGGCACCGCCGGCCTTGGTCTTACCGGTGCAGTTGATGTCGATCTTGGCGACGCCGGCTTCCACCTTCGCCGTGCAGGTGAGCGGGCCGTCAAGCTCCTGACCGGCGTTCTTGAACTGCTCCTCTCCCTGCTGGGTCGCGATGTTGCGGGCCAGTGCCTCTGCCGCGTTGTTGGCGACGTCGCCCGCGGCAGCGGCGATGTTGGTGGCGGCAGTCTGCAGGTCGGTCGCTATGGATGCTCGGTCGTCGGAGTTGCAGCCGGCAATTGTCAGGGCTGCGGCGACCATGACTCCGTGGGCGTTTCGTATCTTCATGATCTCACTCTTCCCGTCCGATCAGGCCCCGAAACCTCCGGCCGCAGACCACTAGGGTTCGTCGTGTGGTCGGCGATATCGACGTACCTTCGCAGTGGCTGCGCGATTCGTGCGCGTGTGGCGAGTGCCGCGATGAGTTCTGCGGCCAACGGTTGCGCAGTGTGCTGACTCTCGACCCCGACACTGCGGTCGCCTCGTGGCTCGAAAATGGCGATGACATCGAGGTGACGTTCACGCCGGATGGCCACGTCTCGCACTTCTCGCGGTCATGGCTCGCCGCCAACGCGCCCGGCAAGGCAGCGGTGTTCGACGACCGCAGCGAACGGCATCGTTCGCCGTGGCGGGCAGTCGATCTCGGGTCACGACCGCCCGAGATCGCATGGGTCGATCTCCAGTCGAACGGTGATCTGCGAAAGGCCGCGCTCGGGAATCTGATGCGAACCGGCGTGCTGCTGCTGCGCGACGTCCCGACCGCGTCCGGCATGGTCGTGACCGTGGCGAACTCGTTCGCCCACGTGCGCGTCACCAATTATGGAGATCTGTTCGATGTGCGGGTCGAAGCCCAACCGGTGAACCTCGCGTTCACCCGCCGAGCGATTGCGCCGCACACCGACAACCCATATCGCGATCCCGTCCCCGGGATCCAGCTTTTGCACTGCCTCCAGTCGTCGGCCGACGGTGGCGACAACGTGTTGATCGACGGCTTCGCCGCGGCCGGCCTCGTGCGTTTTGAGGATCCGTTGGCGTTCGCCACCTTGACGTCGACTGATCTCACGTTCACCTACGAGGATTTCAGTACCGTCCTTTGCGCCAGCGGACCGATCATTGCCGTCAACGCAGCCGGTGACGTGCGTGCCATCCGGTGGAATGATCGCTCGATCCAACCTCCGTCTGTGCCGCCGCAGAACGTCGCCGAGGTCTACCGCGCGCTGCGTGTGTTCGCAGCGACGCTGGCGCGGTCGGAGTTGCACCTGCACGTGAAGCTCCAACCTGGCGACTGCATCATCTTCGACAACACCAGCGTTCTCCATGCGCGCACAGCGTTCCAAGCAAGCGGCGGGGCGCGTCATCTCCAGGGCTGCTATGCCGATCTCGACGGATTGGCCTCGACTGTGGCCGTCCTCGAACGGCGTACCGATGAACGGGCCTGACATCGACGAGGCGTTGCGGGTGATCGAGCAGGCCTTCAACTCCGCCGGGGGGATGGCCTATCTGGGTGAAGACGTCACCATGATCCAGCACCAGTTGCAGGCGGGCGCGCTGGCCGATGGATGCCGCGACGCCGTTGTCGTCGCGGCTCTACTGCACGACATCGGGCATGTGATCGGGCACCACGAAGGCGAGCTCGATGCATCCGCGGCACTTGCCGTTCAACGCGACGCGCACCACGACTCTGCGGGTGCCCGCTGGCTTTCGCGCTGGTTCGGGCCGGACGTGACCGAACCAGTTCGGTTACATGTTGCCGCGAAGCGCTATCTCGTGGCGATCGAACCCGGCTATGCGGCCAAGCTCTCCGAGGCGTCCGTCCACACGTTGCGATTGCAGGGCGGAGCGATGACCGTGCAAGAGGCACGTGAGTTTGAAGAACTGCCTTACGCACACGATGCGGTCGCCCTTCGGCGGCTCGACGAGGCGGCCAAGGACGCCTCGAAGGACGCTCGCGCATTCCACACCTATCGCGATCTGCTCGTGCGAGTCCTGGGCCTCCGCAACGGCTGAGCGATCCCTTCGGCGATGAGTGTGAGCGCCGTAAGAGATGGAGCGTTGGTTTGGCGTAACGTTCGCGCTAGGGGACACGACGAACTCGTGTCAACCATTCATCGACACGTCATCGAAAGGTTTCGCCATGGCAGTAGCAGGATCGATTTTGGGCAACGCCGTTCAGCGCCTGGAGGACCCAACGTTGCTGACGGGTGCGGGGAAGTACCTCGACGACTTGGCGCCGGCGGGAACGCTGCACCTCGCATTCGTCCGCTCGTCGCAGGCCTATGCGACAGTCGTGGGTGTCGACGTCTCCGAAGCAGAGGCGATGCCTGGCGTGAAGGCCGTGTATCACGCCCGTGGAGACGATCTGGGCATGCCGTCGTTCCAAGGTTTCCCGATGATGCCGACCACACTGAACCGGCCGATCTTCGCCAACGACGTGGTCAGATTCGTCGGCGACATCGTGGTCGCCATCGTCGCCACGTCGAAGGCAGCTGCAGTCGACGCCGCCGACACGGTCGTCGTCGATTACGAACGGCTGCAGCCTGTCATCACGCCGGCTCAAGGCTTGATGCCCGACGCCGCCATTCTGTTTCCGGAGCACGGCTCGAATGTGTGCTTCGGAACAGAACACGGCGCTGATGTGGATCCGTTCGAAGGCGCCGACGAGATCGCCGAGGTGACGATGGTGAGCCAACGGTTGGCCGGCGCACCGATGGAGACCAACGGCATTCTCGCCGAGCCCGGCGACAATCCCGGGACATTGACGTGCTGGATATCGCACCAAGCGCCCCACTCGGCGCACGGCGCGATAGCCGCGATGCTCGGCATGGAACCTGCTGACCTGCGCGTCGTGTGTCCGTGGGTTGGCGGAGGATTCGGCCCGAAGGCCGCGGTCTATCCCGAGTACCTGGTTGCTGCGGCCGCGTGCAGAGCCCTCGGTGTGCCGGTCAAGTGGGCCGAAACGCGATCGGAAGACATGGTCTCGCTTGTTCACGGCAGGGACTATGTGATGACCGCAAAACTTGGCGTCACCAAGGACGGCAAGATCACCGGTCTCGAAGGCGACGTCACTGCCAACGCCGGTTCATATCCAGCGATCGGCGCCAGTAGATCCGCCGCGCATCCAGCCCAAGCTCGTTACCCCAGTAAATATGATTGTCCAGCATCGCGGCCAACAAAT
>JANMQX010000136.1:0-29725 GCA_031370745.1 Ilumatobacteraceae bacterium | reverse complement strand
TGTGACGGTGTTCCCGTGTGGAAGCCCGCGCCCGACCGCGTCGACTCTCAACTTCGTTGCCGGTTCGACGATCCCCAACGGTGCGATCGCCAAGATCGGTGTCAACGGCAAGATCTGCCTGTACGCGAACAGCGCCACCCACCTCATCGCCGACATCGCCGGCTACTTCCCAGCAAATAGTTGACCCGTCCGACGCGCTCTGGCTGCTGCTGGCGAGACCGGGCTACGGCGCGGCGAAGGGCTCGGCCTCCGTTGGTCGGACATCGACCTCGACGAACCGAACAGCGTCAGGTCTCTGCGCGCCGCACTCGTTCTACATCGCCTTGGTTCGAAGCCGCTGGAGGCGATCATCGCAACGGATCATGATCGTGAAAGGCTTGTCCCGGCATCCCGCTTCTTGTCGTTTCTGACCGAACACGCTCGTTCATTCATGCCACTCAGCCCCACGCCAAGCCCACGGAACTCGCCGGATGGTGGCAGCGGTCGTCCACCTGTTGGTTCGTGTTTGATCTACATTGTCTTCGGGTAAACAACTGTCCCGACGTGCCCACCCTGGACCATGGCAGGGCGTCACTCCCTAGCCTTCGGAGCGCTCGAATGAACCCGACCGAGACCACCACGTCGGCGATACCATCGGCAATTCTGGAGCAGCTTCGTGGCGTCGCCGACGAGGTCGCTCGCGAGATTGATGGCGCCGCGCACGTCACGGTGGCCATTGTCCGACCCGGCGAGTCGTGGGACTCCGTCTGCACACATCCCGATGCTGAGGCACTGGGGGCGATCGAGCGCAGCACTGGCGGTCCGGCTCTCGATGCCCTGTGGTCAGGAGGTGTCGCCCGAATTCCAACTACGGTGCACGACGCTGAGTGGCCCGAATACAGCCGCGCCTGCCAGCGCCGCGGCGTGCGCAGCGTCGCGGCATTTCCCATCTCGATCGACGCGGATCGTGTCGGCGTGCTGACCGTTGCGTCGAACGTCTACTGCGCGTTTGGCCACAACGAGACGCGCATTGGAATCGACGCTGCGGCGCGGGCCGCAGGAATCCTGCGCGCCGTATTGGGCAACTAGAGGCAACTGCTCAGATCCGGCGCAGACCTTCACACCTCGAAGCACGCGTGGGTGTGTAGTACCAACCGCGGTGCCTCCAGGATCAGCGCGAAATCGGGAGGCGTACGTGGACCGTGGTGTGGCCCGGCACTGACTCGAATGTGATCTCGCCACGATGGCGTTCGGCGATGATTCTTCGGGAGATGTCGAGACCGAGCCCGGTGCCCTTGCCGACGTCTTTCGTGGTGAAGAACGGTTCGAAGACCCGTGCCTCGACGTCGCCAGACATCCCGTGGCCGCTGTCGGTGATGTCGACGATGACATCGGTCCCGTCGAGACGTGTCGACAAGCGCAGTGTCCCATGACCGTCCATTGCGTCGATGGCATTGTCGATGAGATTGGTCCACACCTGGTTCAGCTCTGCTGCAAAGGCGTCGAAGGGAGGGACGTCCGCACCAAAATTTCGTTCGATCTCCACACCGGCGAGCTTCGCGGCCATCATGACCAGGGTGCTCTCGATCCCGTCGCGAATGTCGACGCGTTGCATCGCGGCGCGGTCCATCTGGGAATACGACTTCACGGCCTCGACGAGGTGCGTGATGCGGTTCGTCGTGTCGGTCAACTCGGCCAGCAACACGGAAGCACTGATTGTGGAAGATATCCATTGCAATGCTGCGCCGAGGGCTGCGGGTGCAACGACGGACTCGCACGCCTCGAACCATGTCTGGTCAGCGCCGGCAGTTGCAAAGAGGGGTGCCATTTGCCACGGTTGATCAACGCCGTGGGTTTCCAGCCAGTTGCCGACGACTTCCTCGCGATCCATCGTCGCCACGGCGCCGTCATCGGTGACGGTTCGTTCGACAAGCTCGCGACGCAGGCGATCCAGGGCGACGTACTGGTCGGCGGTGATCGTCTTCTCGGCCAGGCTGACGAGCGACGAGAGCATCGCCTCTCCGGCCCGCCGCAACCCGTCTACGGCGCGCAGCGACGCTGCTGCGGGGTTGTTGATCTCGTGGGCCAACCCGGCGGCGAGCGTGCCCAGAGCTACCAATGACTCGCGTTGGCGGGCGGCCGCCTCGATTCCGCGCACCGTCTGGTACACCCCGACGACCATGTGCTTTCCGAATGGAAACCACTCGCCAACGAGACGCCCGAGATCGTCGGATGGCACATTGAACGTGCGTCCGTCCGTCACCGCGATCCCGGTGGCGCGATATCCGGCACTGCTGCTTGCGTCGCCCCATGCGCGCAGGCCGCCCGCCCATTGTCCAGGTGTGTTCATCGTCGCGAGCACGAACCGTTCGTTGACACTTCCACGAACGAGTTCGATTTGGCCGTCGAGAAGGATCCACAGGAGGTCGGCCGGCTCGCCCTCGCGGAACAGCTCGTCGCCGCGTTTGAAGAAGGTCTCCGTGCCGACGGCAAAGAGCTCGGCGCGCTGCTGGTCTGTGAGCCCGCCGGTGAGGAATGCAGAGCGCAAGTCGTCGAGAACCATCACACCGTTTCCAGGTACAGGTGGACGAGGCTGACGGCGCTCGATCCTTCGCCGACCGCAGAAGCAACCCGCTTCATCGATGAGAGTCGAACGTCGCCGACGGCGAACACGCCGGGCCGACTCGTTTCCAGAAGGAACGGCGGGCGCTCGAGCGTCCAGCGAGGCCCCGCCCTGTCGCGCGAAGCGATGTCTGGACCGGTGAGGATGAAGCCCCGGCCATCTCGTGCGATCGAGTCGCCCAGCCAGTCGGTGCGGGGAAAGGCACCGATGAACGCGTAGAGCCAATTCGTCGCGACCTTCTCCTGCTCGCCGGAGGCCCGGTTCGCGAGCACAAGCCATTCCAGGTGGTCGCCGCCCCCGCCGCAGCGGATCTCGGTCTGGAGTCGTACCTCGATGTTGTCCGCGGCGTGAACGCGTTCGACGAGATACCGCGACATCGACTTCTCCAGTGTCTCGCCCCTCACCAACAACACGACCCGCTGGGCGTAGCGGGCGAGGTTGAGCGCGGCTTGCCCCGCCGAGTTCGCTGCGCCCACGATGTACACATCGTCGCCCTTGGTAGCCGGCGCGTCGCTCGACGCAGCCCCGTAGAACACACCGCGACCGGTCAGC
The DNA here is from genome assembly GCA_031370745.1 of Ilumatobacteraceae bacterium. Lineage (GTDB taxonomy): Bacteria > Actinomycetota > Acidimicrobiia > Acidimicrobiales > Ilumatobacteraceae > JAENVT01. Next base: position 26,571 of record JANMQX010000136.1, on the reverse strand, counting down.
TCTGCAAGGCCTGGCGCCTCGAGAAGCTGGTACGAGACTCCGGTTGCCACCACAACGGCTCGTGCTTCGATTTCGCTGCCGTCGTCGAATCGGACCGCGTGCACGCAACCGCGTGGCTCGAGTGCTTCGACGTTGCGGGCCAGCACCATTTCCGCACCGAGCCGCCGTGCTTGCGTCGCTGCGCGATGCGATAGGTCGGCGCCACTGAGACCATTGGGAAAGCCGAGGTAGTTCTCGATTCGAGCGCTCTGGGCCGCCTGCCCGCCCGGAGCCTCACGTTCGATGACAGCGGTTCGCAACCCCTCCGACGCCCCATACACGGCTGCCGCGAGGCCGGCGGGACCGGCGCCGATCACGACGAGGTCGTAGAGATTCGACTCTGCGCTGGTTCGCAATCCGAGCGCGTTGGCGATCTCGCGAGGCCCGGCTCCGTGAAGGACCGTGCCATCGGCAAGCACCACCAGTGGAAGGTCGTGGCCCTCGCCGCCGAACAGGGCCTGGAGCCGACCGGCCTCCGCATCTCGTTCCAACTCGAGCCACTGATACTGCACGTGGTTGCGCGCCAGGAACATCTTGGTGTCGTGGCTGCGCTCCGACCAACGGTTGCCCACGACCCGGACGCCCTCGAATCGATGGCTGTTCTCAAACTCCCAATCGCCCAGCAGATCATCGAGGATGGGGAACAGTCGTTCCTCCGGCGGTGCCCACGGCTTCATCAGGTAGTGGTCGAGCCCGATGTCATTGATCGCCTTGATCGCCACATCGGTGTCGGCGTATGCAGTGAGGAGCACGAGTTTGGCGGATGGCGCTGGCACCTTCGAGTGTTCCAGCAGCTCGATGCCGGTCATTCCCGGCATTCGATGATCCGAGACGATCAGGGCCACGGCCTGGTCGCGACGGGCGAACTCCTCCAATGAGCCCAGCGCCTCGGCTCCCGAGGTCGCCCGGGCAAGCCTGTAGCGCTCGCCGTATCGGGACCGGAGGTCACGAGTGATCGCCTGCGACACGGCGGGGTCGTCGTCGACCGTGAGAATGATCGCTCTGGCCACACGCTGATGTTAGAACGACGACGGAGACGTTCTGCTGGTCGGAACCCGTCCCGGGCAACCGGCCGCTCACTCTTGCGCAGAGTCGGGATCAGCGAGGTCTACGGCGCCTTCTCGCTCGTCGCGATCGGCCCACTCCAGCAGCCGGTCGATTGCGAAGACCGACTCGTCGATCTGGGAATGCAGGTCGCCGAACTCGGCAAACCGCTGTGGAACGGTCGCAATCGTGAAGTCGGCCGGATTGACGTCGGCAATCTCGTCCCAGGTGATCGGCGTCGAGACGCGTGCATCCGGTACGCCTCGCACAGAGTACGCGGAGGCCATTGTGTGGTCGCGGGCGTTCTGGTTGTAGTCGACGAACAACTTGGCGGGATCGCGATCCTTTCGCCACCACGTCGTGGTGACGTGATCGGGGGCGCGGCGTTCAACTTCGCGAGCGAAGGCCAGTGCAGCGCGGCGCACGTCAGTGAAGCCATGCGTCGGTTCGATGCGCACGTAGACGTGCATGCCGGTACCTCCCGACGTCTTCGGCCATCCGATCGCGCCGAGCTCGTCGAGGACCTCGCCAGCCACATAGGCAACTCGTTGCACGGTGCTGAACGGGCAGTTCGGCATCGGGTCGAGGTCGATCCGCCACTCGTCGGGCTTCTCGGTGTCTGCCCGGCGCGAGTTCCACGGGTGGAACTCGACGGTCGACATCTGAACCGCCCAGATCACCTCGGCAAGCTCGGTCACGCACAACTCGTCGGCGTGCTGCCCGTAGCGCGGGAAGTGCACCCGCACGGTACCCAGCCACGGTGGCGCACCTGAAGGCACGCGCTTCTGATGCACCTTCTCACCGCTGGTGCCGGAAGGAAAGCGGTGCAGCATGCACGGCCGTTCGCGCAGTGAGTTGACGATGCCCGGACCAACACTGAGGTAGTAGTTGACCAGATCGAGCTTCGTCTCGCCTCGCGTTGCGAAGTAAACGCGGTCGGGGTTGGAGATTCGCACGGAGCGGTCACCGACGGATACTTCGATTGCCGGCGACTTCGAAGCTGCCACGACGCGACGGTACCGCCTGTGTGAGTCAGACGCCGGAGTGCAGCGCAAGTCCCTGCAGGGTCTTCGGGAAGGTCTGTTCGACAACTATCGTCGCGGTGGTGAGCGACGAAGAGTCTCGCGCCGAGGTGTCGCTGACCAACCTCGATCAGCCGTTGTTCGATGGCGCCGAGGCGACCAAGCGCGACCTCATCGACTACTTGGACGGGGTGCGCGACCGCATCATTCCGCTACTCGAGAACCGGCCGTTGTCGGTAATCAGGGTTCATCGTGGCCAGGACGCATTCATGCAGAAGAACGTTCCGAAGTACACGCCGGAATGGGTGCGCACTGTGCAGCTGTGGGCCGAGGCTTCAAAGCGCGAAGTCTCGTATGCGTTGTGCAACGACCGGCGCACGCTGCTGTGGTTTGCAAATCAACGTGCTGTCGAGTACCACCCGACGTTGGCGCGCGCCGACCGGCTGGACCATGCGACTCACCTCGTGCTCGACCTCGATCCGCCAGATGCGGAGTCGTTCTCCACGGCCGTCCGCGTGGCTCAGCTGGTTCGCCAGGCGCTTGCCGATGTCGGTCTGGAGGGCGCGGTCAAGACCAGCGGAGCCAAAGGGTTGCACGTGTTCGTTCCGGTCGACGATGGTGTGCCGATGGACGACTCGGCCGCCGCCACCCGCGCCATCGCGGCGCGGGCCGAGCGGCTCGATCCCGACATCGCCACGACAGCGTTCATCAAAGATGATCGTGAAGGAAAGATCTTTGTCGATTCGACTCGCGTCGGCGGTGCCACGGTTGTCGCGGCGTACAGCCCGCGCATCCGGCCAGGTGTACCCGTGTCGTTTCCTGTTGCGTGGGCCGACCTCGACGGCATTTCCCCACGCGACTTCACCATTCACAATGCGCTGCGGCTGCTCGGCGAAAGCGATCCATGGGCGGCACGCATGCCTGTCCCTCAGCAGCTCAGTGAAGACCTCGTCGCCGAAGGACACGCCATCCCGGTCGCACGCGTGCAGGCCATGCACGAGGGCAAGCGACGAGCACGCGCCCGCCGCAAATAAGAGCGACGTTTGAAGTCTTCGTCGATCGGAAATGAGTGAGATGCCCAGTTCGGGCACACATCCGTATCGAAGGAGATGCGCTCCATGCTTGGTTTCATTGTCTACCTCATCGTCATCGGCCTCGTCGCCGGCTTCATCGCCAGGGCATTGGTCCCGGGAAGAGATCCCATGTCGGTTCCCGGCACGATTCTTCTGGGCATCGTCGGCTCATTCATCGGCGGATTTCTCGGATACGTCCTGACTCACCACGATGCCACCGACGGAGCCTTTCAAGCATCCGGAATCATTGGATCGATCGTGGGTTCCGTAGTTGCTCTGTTGGTGTATCGCATGGCCAATGGGCGCCGCCGTCACCACGTCCTGTAACCACATATCGTAAATCGAGTGCGCGCCGAGGAGGGGGTCGAGGGCAATGCCCGGATGACCGCCCTCCTCGGCGTCGTTTTGCTCATCGCGTTTCTGGCCGAGGGCGTCACGGCGCTCAGTGTGAATCAGTTGTTCACCTGGCACGTGTTCATCGGTCTCCTCATTGTTCCGGTGGTATGCGCCAAACTGGCGACCACCGGATATCGCTTCTTCCACTACTACAAAGGCACTGTTTCGTACCGGCGCAAGGGAAGCCCACATCCGATCCTGAGGATCACTGCTCCACTGTTGGTCCTGTCGACCATCTCTCTGCTCGCTGCCGGCATCATTGCCCTGGCCGTCGGTCCACGTCACGCTGACACCTGGATCACGATCCATCAGGGGAGTGCCATCGCCTGGGCCTCCTTGGTCGCAGTTCATCTGATCGGCCACGCCGTCGAGACGTGGAGGCTGACGACTGCCGAGCTGCACGCAACCCCGCACATTCCAAGTCGTCGAGCGCGCACGGCCGTCGTCGCCGTCGGCCTAGTGCTCGGCTTGATTGCCGGCATTGCCTCGCTTGGCTGGACCGACGCGTGGAAGAGCCGGGAGAGCCGTGGCTCTCGGCCGATCCCCGTCGGAGTTTTTCGGTCCCACACGGGGTGGCACCTACCGTTCCGTTAGAGATTGGTGTTCGACCGAACTTCGTCGAGGATCACCACACTTTCCGTCGAACGAACTCCGGGGATCCGTTGGATCTGTCCCAGCAGGACGTCGCGCAATGCTGGGATGTTCTCGGCGCGGGCGATCAGCATCAGGTCGAAACGGCCGGCGCACATCGCCAGGTACTCCACGCCGGGTATTGCCGCAAGCTCAGCGCGCAGCGTTCGCCAGTCGTGCTGCTCGATGTCGATGAAGACCAACGCGGCCACACCGAGCCCAAGTGCCTGTGGATCGACGGTCGCAGTGAAGCCGGTGATGACGTTGTCGTCGCGTAGCCGTTGCAGGCGGGTGTGCGCCGTTGACCTCGACACGTTGATCTTCTCGGCGAGATCGGTCAACGAGATCCGCGCGTCCAGCGCCACCGCCGCGATCAGGGCGCGATCGACGCTGTCGATGTGTCGGGTGATCGACGGATCCGGCAGGGGTGATTCAGCGATTCGTGACATGTTTGAACATTAATCGCACAATTCGTCGAGATTGTGTCCTGCTACTCGACACTTGTGACATCAAGGGAGATGATTGTCGGATGAGCGGTTCGGTTCTCGACCTTCCCACAGACCATCCCGGAGTTTCGGACCCGGTGTACGTCGCCCGCCGCAACCACATCGCCGACCTGTCTGTGAATCTCGAGCTTGGCGCCCGGCCTCCGATCGTCGAGTACACGCCGGTCGAGAACGATGTCTGGTCGACGGTGAACTCGGCTCTGACCACGCTGCACACCGACTACGCCGTCGAGGAATATCGTTCGGCGGCCGCGCGACTCGACCTTGCGACCGACAGCGTTCCGCAGCTTGCGGATGTCTCGGATCGATTGACGGAACTGACCGGCTGGCGGTTGTGCGCGGTGCCTGGCCTCGTGTCTACCGCCGAGTTCTTCAGCACCCTTGCAGACCGCTGCTTTCCGTCATCGCAGTACGTGCGTCACGCGTCGGTGCCGTTCTACACACCAGAGCCCGACGTCTTGCACGAGCTGATCGGCCACGCCAACTCTCTGGCATCGCCACGAATCGCCGGACTTTACGAACGGGCCGGGCAGGTCGCGGGCAACCTGCGAGATCCGCGTCTCGCTGACCTCCTGGGGCGGGTGTTCTGGTTCACGCTCGAGTTCGGCGTGGCGATGGAAGCTGGAGCACTGCGCACGTACGGTGCTGGTCTGCTGAGCTCGTTCGGTGAGATAACCAACTTCCGCAACGCAGAGGTTCGACCATTCGACACCGACGCAATGGGGAAGTTCGCCGACTACGAGATCTCGACGTTCCAAGAAGTGCTGTTCGCTGCATCGTCGTTCGACGATGCCGAGGCTCGGCTCCTGCGGTTCTTCGACCAGCTCGCTGACACGTAGAGCGGCTTCGTTCAAGCGTCGAGGGCGGCGAACATCGCCGGGAACCACTCGATCGAATCGCGCGTGATCGGGTCGACCACGAGCTGAATGTGATCGGCTCCGGCGTCGGCGAATGCCCTGAGCTGCTCGGCCACTTCTGCGGGAGAACCGCGCACCGGCTCGACCGGTGAACCGCTGTATCCACCCATCTGCCGACCCCCGCCACCAGGAAGTTGGATGAACACGGCGCAGGTCGCCGACACGCTGCCGGCCTGGCGACCCTGCTGCAACGCCTGCTCGTCGACCTTCGATTTCAACTCGGCGAAGCCGGCAGGTGAGTTGCCGTAGTCGCTCCACCACACGTTCCATGCGTCGACGTAGGGAAGCGTGATCGACAGCATCCGTGGCCGCGTTGACCCGACCATCAAGGGCGGGCCACCGGGTCGAATTGGGCGGGGATGCAAGACACAGTTCTCGGCTTGGTAGAACTCGCCGGAATAATCGATCTCGCCGTCTGCCAGCAAGGTCCTGATGATGGTGAAGGCCTCGGCAAACCGGCTGACCCGGCGGTCGTACGCAAACCCGAAGGCGCGATATTCACGCTCGTTCCACCCGGAGCCGAGCCCGAGGATCAAACGACCGCCCGAGATCCCGTCGACCGTTGCCGCCTGCTTGGCCAGCATCGTCGGCTCGTGAAATCCTGCGGAGGCCACCAGAGGCCCCAGCTGGACTCGCTCGGTGCACGCCGCGAGCGCAGCGAGCGAGGTCCACACCTCCCACGGTCCGCGAGGACCGATCTCGAGGTCGTACAGCAGGTGATCACCTAGCCAGATCGAGTCGAAGCCGACTGCCTCGGCTGTCTGCGCCATACGGATCAGCTCTGGGAACGGGACCTCCCATTCGACTTCAGGGAGTTGAATTCCGACGAGTAGAGGTCGAGTCACGGCAGCACGCTAGCCAGCGCCCAGCGTCAAGCCGAGCGACATGACGCCGTTGCGTATGATGGGCCGTCGCGCACATGTGACAGATCCTCAACGATCGAATGGAGAGCCGATGAGAGTTGGCGCCGTCTTCTCGCAAGCCGACAGCGGCACCGATCCCGATGCGATCAGGCAGTGGGCGATCGACGCCGAAGCCGCCGGATACGAACATCTCCTGGCATATGACCATGTGCTCGGCGCCTCAACCGAGCGCCTCGGACCGGGACCATTCGGAAGCTTCCGCAACGCTCCCTACACCTCCGAGCACACCTTCCACGAGATCATGGTGCTGTTCAGCCATCTCGCCGCGCTCACCACGACCATGAGCTTTGTCACCAGCGTGCTGGTGCTGCCCCAACGTCAAACGGCAGTGGTTGCCAAGCAGATCGCGACGATCGACCTGCTCAGCAGCGGACGCATTCGCCTCGCCGTCGGCGTCGGTTGGAACGCTGCGGAATACGAGGGCCTCGGCGTCGACTTCGCTGATCGCACCGCGCTGCTCGAGGAGCAGATCGACGTGCTGCGGATGTTGTGGACCGAACCGATCGTCGACTTCCAGGGTCGCTTTCACAAGCTCAATGGGGTCGGCATCAACCCACTTCCGACCCACACCATCCCGCTCATGATCGGCAGCGGTGCCGCGGATTCGGTGCTGCGCCGAGTGGTTCGCAAGGCGGACGGTTGGATGCCGTTGCTGATTCCCGGTCTCGACACCACCGATATCGGCACGGCCGTAGCCAAGTTGCGTCGGTTCTGCGAGGAGGTGGGTCGCGATCCGGCGACGCTGCCGATCCATGGCCGCGTGTACATCGGCCCAGGCTGGCAAGCGGCACTGGAGCATGCCATCGAGCTCGGGTTCGCGGATTGCAGCGTCGGCTTCAACCGAATGGCCCAACCGGGCCTCTCGCATGCCGAGCATCTCGACGCGATCATCTCCGCCAAGTCAGAGATCGACACACTGGTCGGCTGAGGGGTGGACGATGTGCTCATCGCTGGAGGCGGGATCGGTGGTCTCACCGCGGCGCTGAGCCTGCACAGGGCAGGCTTTCCCGTCAGGGTGTTCGAGAGCGTCGATCGAATTCAGGCACTCGGCGTTGGCATCAACCTGTTGCCTCATGCGGTTCGCGAGCTCGACGCACTCGGCCTCGCCGACGATCTTGCGGCCAACGGCCTGACGCCCACCACGCTGGCGTACTTCACCAAGCGCGGGGAACCGATTTGGGACGAGCCTCGTGGTCTGGCAGCCGGCTATCGATGGCCGCAGATCTCCATTCATCGCGGCATTCTCCACACGATCCTTCATGCCGCGGTCGTGGCCGACATCGGCCCCGATCGGATCCACACCGGTTGTCACCTCGACCGCTTCGTCGAAACGAGCGCAGGTGTCGAGGCGACGTTCATCGACCGAAGAAGCGGAGTTACCAGCGCCACCGCGATGGGCTCGATGCTGATTGCCTGCGATGGCATCCACTCGGTCGCCCGGCGACACTTCTACCCGGACGAGGGCATGCCGCGATGGAACGGCGCGTTGCTGTGGCGAGGTCTCGTCGTTGGGGCACCGGTCTTCGATGGCCGCACGATGGTGTGGGCCGGTCATCCTCAGCAGAAGTTCGTGATGTATCCATTGCTCGACCTGCCCGATCGACGTCAGCAGCTCAACTTCATTGCCGAGCTGCGCACCGACGACACCGAACTGCTCCAGCGCGAGGATTGGAACCAGCCAGGCGAGCTCGTCGATTTTCTGCCGCAGTTCGAGGAATGGAGTTTTCCGTGGCTCGACGTTCCTGCGCTCATCGCCGCCGCGCCGGGAACATTTCTGTTCCCGATGGTCGATCGTGATCCCGTTGACTGCTGGTCCTTCGGACGGATCACGCTGCTGGGTGACGCTGCTCACCCGATGTACCCGATCGGATCCAACGGTGCATCGCAGGCCATCCTCGACGCCAGAACCATCACCGGGTGTCTGCTGTCGTACGGGGACGACGTCCAGCGCGCATTGCAGCGCTACGACGAGGTGCGCCGACCGGCCACGTCGGCAATCGTTCTCGCCAACCGCGGCCTCGGCCCCGAACTACCGATGCAGCTGGTCGAGGAACGGGCGCCCTCTGGATTCGCCCGGCTGTCTGACGTGATCAGCAGCGAGGAGATCCTCGAGGTCACCGATGGCTACCGCAAGATGGCGGGCTTTTCGTTGCAACAACTGCACGATCGACCATCGCTTGCCGAGATGCAGTACTAGAGCGAGCCGCACAACGCCAGCAGGCCAGCGTCGGTCAGGTCGGCAAGTGCGTGGTCCATCCGCTCGGGCCAGGTCGAGAACTTGGCAATCACCGTGTTCGACGGATGGTGGATCATCAGCACCTGGCCGTTGATTCCGAGGCCGCAGTACACGCCGGCGACGCCGTCGTACACCCACCAGAAGTCGTGGTAGCACGCGTTGGGGCCGGCGCGACCGGACTGTGGTGGCGGCACGAATGCGTCGATCAACTCCGGGTTGCGTGTGGTCGGGCGCTGCGTCCACGTGTTCGACAGGATCTGCCGGCCATCGAATTCACCACGCTGCAGGCACATGACGCCAAATCGGGCGAGGTCTTCGAGCGTGGTGCAGATGCCCCCTTCGACGACTGGAAAGCCGGACTGGTCGACGATGATCTCCGCGTCTCGGGCCGCGAGTTTCGACCAGATCTGCTCGGTGAAGAGTTCAGCGAATGTTTGTCCGGTGACTTCACACATCACCCACGCCAGAACATCGGGGAGGATCGATCGATATTGAAACGGTCCACCGTGCCGCGAGGCGTTGGGCAGCTGCGCGATCCACTCGTAGGTGTGGGCGGGAATGTCGGACCGCACCCGGGTCGTGTAGCCGGAGACCTGCTCGATGATCCGCCCGTCGCTGTCGGGGTTGGCGTAGTCGTCTTCGTCGAACTTCGTGCCGGAGCGCATGTCGAGAAGGTGCTGAAGCGTGCAGCCCTCCCACGAGGTGCCGTGCAAGCTGTCGATGTAATCCGGTACCAACCCGGCAGGATCGATTGTGCCGTTGGCGACGAGCACGCCTGCCAGTGCCGACGTCAACGACTTGGACACCGACATCAGCAGATGCGTGTCGGTGTGCTTCATCAACCCGCCGTAGTGCTCGAAGGCCAAGTCGCCGCCGTGCACGATCATCAGTCCATCCGTATACGTCGCGTCGAGCATCTCAGCGAAGGTCCAGCGTCGATCAGCGTGATCGAACGAGAAGTCGCTGAAGTCGCGTGTCTGTCGAGGCAGGGGAGCAACGGCATCGGGGGATGCGCCGATGCGCGCTGTGTGGGTGAGTTCGCGCACGTGCAGGAATCCCCACCGGTTGTGCGGCGGGTCGATCCAATTGGCGGAGTTCGCCTCACCTCGCGTCACGGCCGAGGACATTACCGTCGCTGGCTCCTACGATTGCGGCGTGAGCGCGAGCGCGACCGAGATCACCGGCGACCTGCTGTGGTCGTATGTACCGGACACTGCGCAATACGAGGCTGCCGGAGTGCCCTCGTGGCTCGACGAGCTGGAGCTGACTCCGGCACCGCCGCACGTCAAGATGCTGACGAGGTCCCTCGGAGGCGATTGGCTGATCGCCGACGAGTTCAGGGAGATGGAGGTGGGCCTTCGCCGGCGGTTGCTCGACGAACAGCACCCCCTCGTCTTTGCCATGAGCCCGAGCGCGCAGGAAGCCGCCCGGGAAACGTTGGAACTGGTCGAGCAATGGCTGGCACGCAACAACCTGCCGCCGGCACCGGCCGGGTTTCACCCGCTTGAGGCTGCCGGGAGATCGATTCAAGAAGACCTCTGCCTGATGGTCAAGCGCGAGGGGTCGTGGCATCTCGACGGGGCTGTCTTGTGCTTTCCATCGTTCTGGTCCTTGACCGAGAAGTTCGGTCGACCGACGAGCGCTGTCCACCAAGGTGTTGCTCACTACGACGAAGAACTGGCACCGAAAGTCGACCGTTTCTTCGATCGGATGCGCGCCGGTCAGGTCGTGTGGCGGCGCAATCTGTCGGTGAAGCCATATCCGCTGCTGTTCGTCCCACTGCCGAAGCGAGCGCAACCTGTGGGTGACCTCAGCACGACGCAAGATGGGTCACCATTCTGGCTGCGCAGCGAATGGCAGACCTTGCAGCTCTTGCCACAGAGCGGTGCGATCCTGTTCACTATCAAGCTGCAGCTCGCTCCGGCGCGGGTGTTGATGCATCGCCGCGACCGGGCCGCGGATCTGTTGGCGATGTACCGGTCGTGGGACGACGAGATGGTGCGCTACAAGATTGCCTCCAACAACCTCGCTCCCGGCTTCATACCGTTCCTCGAGAAGTTGTCGGCCACGACCTAGCGTTTCGGCCCTGCCTCGACGCTTTGTACAATCGAACGACGCCGACGTGAGGGAGAGCCGTGCTCGCTGGACGATTGAACAACCTTGGGACGGAGACGGCCTTCGCTGTGTCGCTCTCTGCGGCAGAGTGGGGTGCGAAGGGCAACAAGATATTTCCGTTCCACCTCGGCGACATCAACTTGGCGACTCCGCCCAACATCGTCGATGCGATGAACCGGGCGATCGCCGACGGCAAGACCGGCTACTGCGCGGCAGCCGGGATCGCCCCGTTGCGCGAAGCGCTGGCCGACGACGTGTCGATGCGTCGCGGGATCAGCTACAGCTCGGCCAACGTCGCTGTCCAGCCGGGTGGGAAACCGGTGATCGGCAAGTTCGTGCAGGTCGTGATGAATCCCGGCGACGGCGTGTTGTTCCCCACTCCCGGGTATCCGATCTACGAGAGCCAGGTCGAGTACTTCGGCGGAGTGGGCCAGCCGTATCGCTACAACCAGACCGCGACGGGCTTCGCCATAGATCTCGATCACCTGCGCAGCCAGATCACCCCGGCCACCAGGGTGCTGATCTACAACAACCTGCAGAACCCGCTCGGCTGCGAGAGCTCACTCGACGAGATGAAGTCGCTCGCCGAACTGGCGATCCAGCACAACCTGTGGGTGCTCAGCGACGAGGCCTACTTCGAGATGCGCTACTCGGGAACCAGCACATCGATCGCTTCGCTTCCTGGAATGCGCGAGCGCACCGTCATCCTCTACACCTTCTCGAAGAAGTTCGCCATGACCGGCTGGCGCCTCGGCGCGGCGGTCGGGCCCGACGAACTGATCGGCCAGATCATCAAGATCAACACCAACGACGAGAGCTGCACCACCCATTTCGTCCAGGCAGCAGGCATCGAGGCATTGCAAGGCGAGCAGTCCGGGGCGCTGGCGATCCTTGCCGAGTTGCAGCGGCGACGCGACGCAGCCGTCGAGGAGTTGCAGAAGGTCACCGGCTTCGTCATTGCCAAGCCCGACAGCACCTTCTACCTGTTCCCCAACGTGACCGATGCGATGGATGCCCTGGGATTCGCCGAGGTCGCCGAATTCGCCGACGCAGCCTTGCGTGCGACAGGCGTCTCGTTCTGCACCCGCCGTCACTTCGGTCGACCACTGCCCGGTGAGACCGAGCAATACGTGCGCTTCGCGTACTCGGGAATTTCGGTCGAAGACATTCAGCTGGGAATCGGCAAGCTGCGCGAATGGATCGAGGCTGCCTGATGACCCAACCGCGGATCGTCGTTGCTGGACGAATCCCCGACGCCGGTCTCGAGGTGCTCCGCCCGCACGGCAACGTGTGGGGCTGGAAGCACGACGAGCCCATCGCGATCAACGAGCTGTACGAACGGATCGCCGGTGCCCATGCGGTGCTGACGTTGCTGACCACCAAGGTCGATGGCGCGTTCCTCGACGCAGCCGGACCACAGCTGAAGGTCGTCTCGAATGTCGCGGTCGGATACAACAACATCGACATAGCCGTGTGCCGCCAACGCGGCGTGATCGCCACCAACACGCCGGGCGTGTTGACCGACGCGACCGCTGACATCGCGATGGCATTGATCCTGATGGTCACGCGGCGATTGGGGGAGGGCGAGCGCATCGTTCGCTCGAACAACCCATGGCAGTGGGGGATGTTCATGTTGTTGGGCACCGGCCTGCAAGGCCGTCGAATCGGCATCGTCGGTATGGGTGCCATCGGCCAAGCCCTGGCCCGCCGCGCCAAAGCGTTCGGCATGACCGTGGCGTACAGCAACCGCAGCGCGGTTTCCGCCGATATCGAGAGTGAGCTCGGCGCAGAAAGGCTGGACCTCGACGAGATGTTGGCGACATCCGACATCGTCAGCATCAATTGTCCGTACTCGACAGAGACGCATCATTTGATCGGTCCCGAGCAGTTCGAACTGATGCGCTCGTCGGCATACCTCGTCAACACGGCGCGCGGTCCGATTGTCGACGAGGCGGCGCTGGTGCAGGCATTGCGCAACGGCGAAATTGCCGGCGCCGGGCTCGACGTGTACGAACACGAACCTCAGCTGGCGGCGGGTCTCAAGGAGCTCGACAACGCTGTCCTCATTCCCCACCTCGGCTCGGCGACTGTCGAGACCCGTGCCGCTATGGCAACGTTGGCCGCCCGCAACACGGTGGCAGTGCTCAATGGACAGCCAGCGCTGACACCCGTCACGTGAACCGCCGCATCGCAGCGTAGGCCGGCGGTAGCCTTGCTGCCACCATGCGAGCTTCTCTAGCGGAAATGTTGTCATCCGGCCGCACGTTGCTGGCCGACGGCGCGACAGGCACCAACTATTTCGAGCGGGGGCTTGGCGCCGGTGATCCGCCGGAGTTCTGGAACGTGGATCATCCCGACAAGGTCCGCACGCTGCATCAACAGTTCGTCGACGCCGGTGCCGACATCATCCTCACCAACACGTTCGGGTGCAACCGTCACCGCCTCAAGCTCCACAAGGCAGAGGGTCGGGTCTACGAGCTGGCCAAGCGCGCCGCGGAGATCGCCTGCGAGGTTGCCGACGCAGCGCCGCGACCGATTGTCGTCGCCGGCTCCGTTGGGCCGACGGGCGAGCTGTTCGAACCACTCGGCGCGCTGACCGAGATCTCTGCGACCGAATCCTTCGGCGAGTTGGCCGAGGGCCTGAAGGCCGGCGGAGCAGACGTCGCCTGGATCGAGACGATGTCGGCTGCCGAAGAGATCCGCGCCGCCGCCACCGGAGCCCTTCGCGCCGGCCTGGCGTACACCGCCACATGTTCGTTCGACACTGCCGGTCGGACGATGATGGGCTTGCTACCTGGCGACCTGTCGCACGTGTTCGATGGCCTCGCCGCCCCGCCTGTTGCGATCGGCGCGAACTGCGGCGTGGGCGCCAGCGACATCCTCGTTTCGTTGTTGGCGATGAGCGAGCGCGATGTGCACACCTATTTGATCTCCAAGGGCAACTGCGGCGTACCGCACTTCGCCGGCACGGAAGCGGTGTACAGCGGCACGCCAGAGCTGATGGCGAAGTACACCCAACTGGCGGTGAAGGCGGGCGCCCGAGTTGTGGGTGGATGCTGCGGCACCTCGCCAGTGCATCTCGCGGCGATGCGGCGATCGCTCGACGAGCTGATCGCCAAGCCGACCATCGACGACATCATCCAGGCGGTCGGTCCGTTGGTCAACTCCGCGCCGTCTGGTGTTGTGCGCGAGCGCGAGCGCCGTCGTGGGCGGCGCGGCGAGTAAACGTCAAACGTAACCTGACTGCAAACAGACCTTCATCTCGCGTACGAATACACCGGCCGGTTGTTTCGACGCACCCTACGACTCGATCCGTTCCGGTACTGGGACGGCACTGCGTGGACAGAGCAATATACGCCGAGGGTGGCTCGGCCTAGGTAGTCTCCGGTCGGGTCGACCCTTGGGTCGCTGATAGGGAGGTTGGAATGGCACAGCAGGTTCGCGGAGTCGTGGCGCGCTCGAAGGGCGCACCGGTGTCGATCGAGACGATCGTCGTTCCGGATCCTGGGCCAGGCGAAGCCGTGGTCAAGGTGCAGGCCTGCGGCGTGTGCCACACCGACTTGCACTATCGCGAGGGCGGCATCAACGACGACTTCCCGTTCCTGCTCGGGCACGAGGCCGCGGGTGTCGTCGAGTCGGTCGGCGAGGGTGTCACGAACGTGGCGCCTGGCGACTTCGTCATCCTCAACTGGCGGGCGGTGTGCGGCACCTGTCGAAGCTGCCTGCGCGGGCGACCGTGGATCTGCTTCAACACCTTCAACGCCAAGCAGAAGATGACTCTGACAGATGGAACCGTGCTCTCGCCGGCGCTTGGCATCGGGGCGTTTGTCGAGAAGACACTCGTCGCCGCGGGTCAATGCACGAAGGTCGATCCCGACGTGCCGGCGACGACGGCCGGCCTGCTCGGTTGCGGCGTGATGGCCGGAATCGGCGCTGCGATCAACACCGGCAATGTTGGTCGCGGTGACTCGGTCGCGGTGTTCGGCTGCGGCGGCGTGGGCGATGCTGCCATTGCCGGCGCCCGGTTGGCCGGTGCACACACGATCGTCGCCGTCGACGTCGACGATCGCAAGCTCGAGTGGGCAAAGGAGTTCGGCGCGACGCACACGTGCAACTCGCGCAATACCGACCCGGTCGAGTACATCAGGTCGGTCACCGGCGGCAATGGAGCCGACTTGTGCATCGAGGCGATCGGCCATCCCGCCGTCTACAAGCAGGCGTTCGAGGCCCGAGATCTGGCCGGCACGGTCGTGTTGGTCGGCGTGCCGCGACCCGACATGGTCCTCGAGTTGCCATTCATCGAAGTCTTCGGCCGCGGGGGGTCGTTGAAGTCGTCGTGGTACGGCGACTGTCTGCCGTCGCGTGATTTTCCGATGCTGGTCACCTTGCACCAGCAGGGACGCCTGCCGCTCGACAAGTTCGTCAGCGAGACCATCTCGCTCGATGCCGTCGAGGAGGCGTTCCACAAGATGGAGCGTGGTGAGGTGCTGCGCAGCGTCGTCGTTCTATGAGGAGGGCTCAGTGACGATCGAACTGGTCACCACCGACGGCATCTTCGCCCTCGACGGCGGCGAATGGGCGGTCACCAACAACATCTGGTTGGTGGGAGACGACCGCGAAGTAGTGGTGTTCGACGCAGCGCACGACGCTGCGGCAATCGTCGAGGCGGTACACGGTCGGCGGGTGACTGCGATCGTGCTGACCCACGGCCACAACGATCACATCAATGCCGCTGTTCCGTTGCGCGACGCTGTCGACGCACCTGTTCTGCTGCATTCCGCCGATCGGATGCTGTGGGACGTCGTATGGCCCTCGGCGAAACCCGACGGCGCGGTGGTCCCCGGCGAGGTGCTGAAGGCCGGCGGACACGAGCTGGGTGTGCTTCACACACCTGGCCACTCGCCAGGGTGCTGCTGCTTCCACGACGCGACCAGCGGCGTCGTGTTCAGTGGCGACACGCTGTTCTGCGGTGGCCCTGGCGCGACGGGTCGCAGCTACAGCGATGAGTCCACCATCGTGCGCTCGATTCGCGATGTGCTGCTGACGCTCCCCGATCACACGATCGTCCACACCGGTCACGGCGACACCACCACCATCGGTGCCGAACGAGAGGGCGTCCTCGCCCGGGTCGCCGAACTCAACCTGTAGCCCTTTCCAAGTTCGGTTTTGCTCTCAGACCGACCGGGGGTCGGCCAGATGCGGGTCCGGAACGCGAACGAGGAGAGGGCGCATGCGCACCTCTCCTCGTTCGTTGAACTGTTAGAAGACTTGACATCTCTCGTGATTACCGACGGGACCAACTTCGGTGAGATGTTCAAGCAGAGGTTGGCGGGGTTTCGCCAGACGGTCCAGTCCGAAGGCCGTTAGCGGCCAACCACCTCCAGAGTCCCACAATCTAAACCTGTCATCGTTTGGACCACCTCCTCTCTCTGGTGATCAATATTCAAACATCCGATTTCGGCGTTGGCAAGCCGGTTTGGCCAGGCAATTTGGCTCATCCTCGGCGACGTAGCAGGTACGCCCGGGCCAGCTCCTGCAATCGATCGTGCCCAAAGCTGGGATCATGGCCGGCATGCACGACGGTGACCGGCAGGGTCATCAGACGATCCATCGTGAGGCAGTAGTCCTCGATCGATGATTCCTGAAGTTCGTCGAGCAGCGGACCGTCGTAGATCGCGTCGCCGGAGAACAAAGTGCCGCTGTCGTGCTCCCACAATCCGATTGATCCCGGCGAATGCCCTGGCAGATGGATGACCTCGAAGCAGCGGTCGCCGAGGTCGATCTCGTCGCCCTCCGTGATGTGTCGAACGTGCGTCACCGGCTCTTGGTGGAACGAGTCGATCACCACGCCGGCCGGAAGCGCTGTGACGAAGTATGGCTCTGACATCTGGTAACCGGCGGCTTCGAGCGCGTCGATGGCATCGTCGCCCCATGCCTCGCGAGGGATGAGCGAGGAGATCGGCGGGTTCAACAACAGAGGTGCTTCCGTTTGGTGAGCGACCACGTCGGCGAACTCGTGGTGGCCGCCGATGTGGTCGTCGTGGCCGTGGGTGGCCACAGCGGTGACGTTCTTGTCGACGAGGTCGGCCAACTCGTCGCTGAGGCTCATCAACCCCATTCCGGTGTCGATGACCAGATCACGATCGCGGCCGCGGACGTGCCAGATGTTGCAGCGCATGAGTGGGATGACGTGCGGCTCCCACAGCAAGGTGATGGAGTCATCGACCGTCTTGCGCTCGAACCAGTGGTCCACTATGGGCAGCGTCGTCATCAGGATTCCTCAATCTCGGCTCGCGCCGGCTTATCGGGCTTTGGCTTCTTGGCGCGGCTGGGGGCAACACGCGCCGGCTCACCGTCCATCTTCGGGTAGACCGGCGGCCACGGAGCATCGAGCAGCCCGGCATCCTGGTCGGCGCGGACCATTTCCAGAAAAGGCTCGAGTGACTGCGGCGAATCGCCCGTGGCCGCCCACGCGTCGCCGTGCTCGGCTACCCACGCCGGGACGGTGGCGATGGTCATGTCGTGCGGTCGAAGCGTGGCCAGCATCTCCCACGGAAATGGGAACGACACCGGAGCGTGGTCGAGGGCACGCACCGACCACGGCGCGAATACCGTCTTGTGCGGTGCGTTCTGGTTGAAGTCGATGAAGATGCGCTCGCCACGCTCCTCCTTCCACCACGATGCGGTGATCAGGTCGGGATGCCGTCTCTCGAGCTCGCGGGCCACGGCGACCGCCGCGCTGCGCACGACCACACTGTCGTGAGTGGGTTGCAGCCGGACGTAGACGTGCAGGCCGCGGTTGCCGGAGGTCTTGATGTAGCCGGTCACGCCCAGATCGTCGAGCAGCTGCTTGGTTGCGGCGGCGGTCTCTTGGGCCATCGCGTAATTCGTGCCTGGACCAGGGTCGAGGTCGATGCGCAGTTCATCGCAATGCTCGAGGTCGGCAGCGTGCGCAGGCCATGAATGGAAACCCAAGCAACCAAGGTTGACGGCCCACAGCAGGTGCGCCAGATCCTCGATCACGAGCGCCCGCGACTCGGTACCATTCGGCGTTTGCACGATCGTGGTGTGCAGCCACTCGGGTGCACCGTCGGGTATGCGCTTCTGGAAGAAGTTCGAACCGTGGGCGCCACTTGGAAAGCGTTGCAGTAGCACCGGACGGTCGTACATCTGGCGCATCACCGCAGCCTCGACCGACAGGTAGTAGTTGACGAGATCGAGCTTGGTGTCATTTCGCGTCGTGAAGAAGATCTTGTCGGGGCTGGTGATGGTGATGGTGCGTCCCGATACCTGGATCTCGACTGGATCGCTCACAAGAGCAACCGTATTCCGTCGCGCCAGCTACCGTCGGACGCATGGGGGAGACGTCGGTCGAGGCTCCGATGCAGGGCACGATCGTTTCTGTCGATGTGTCGGAAGGCGACTCCGTGATCGTCGGCCAGCAGCTGATGTTGATCGAGTCAATGAAGATGCATCACGCCATCGAATCGCCGTGCGCCGGCACGGTCGCCGAGGTGCTCGTCGAAGCCGGCGCGACAGTGATGGCCGGCGCGACGGTGGCGTCGATCACGCTGGGGGTCGTGGTGCAACAGGCTGCCGTCGAGGCCGTTGCTCGCCCCGTGACGAGCGTTCGTGCGGATCTCGCCGAGGTGGAGGCCCGCCATGCCGCCGGCCTCGACGCGGCCCGGCCGCAAGCGGTCGAGCAGCGACGCGCGGTCGGTCGGCGCACAGCTCGCGAGAACGTCGCCGACCTGGTCGACGAGGGATCCTTCGTCGAGTACGGCCCGGTGGTGATCGCCGCCCAACGCCGCCGCCGAAATGTTGCTGATCTGATCGCACGAACCCCGGCCGACGGGATGATCGGCGGGATCGGCACTGTGAACGGAGACCTGTTCACGGGGCATGCGGCCCGGATCGTGGCGATGTCGTACGACTACACGGTGCTGGCGGGAACGCAGGGTCAGCAGAACCATCGCAAGAAGGATCGCCTGTTTGCGCTGGCCGAATCGATGCGGCTGCCGGTGGTGTTCTTCACTGAGGGCGGCGGCGGTCGACCCGGAGACACCGACGGCGTTGGTGTCAGCGGCCTCGACTGCTGGGCGTTCAACTACCTTGCCCGACTCAGCGCGCTGGTGCCCCTGGTTGGCATCAACGCCGGCTACTGCTTCGCCGGAAACGCTGCCGTGCTCGGGTGCTGCGACGTGGTGATAGCCACCGCCGACTCCAACATCGGCATGGGCGGACCGGCGATGATCGAGGGCGGTGGTCTCGGCGTGTTCCATCCCACCGAGGTCGGCCCGATGAGCGTTCAGCAGAACAACGGCGTGGTTGATATTGCCGTCGCCGACGAGGTCGAAGCAGTGAAGGTCGCCAAACAATACCTTTCGTACTTTCAAGGCCCGCTCGCCGAATGGTCGTGTGCCGATCAGCGCGAGTTGCGCGGCGCGATCCCCGAGGATCGCAAGCGCGGGTACGACGTTCGCACGTTGATCTCCACACTGTTCGATACGGGAACCGTTTTGGAGTTGCGCGGCAACTTCGGCCTGGGCATGTTCACCGCTCTCGCTCGTGTCGAGGGACAGCCCGTCGGGGTCGTTGCCAACAACCCCAGCCATCTCGCCGGCGCGATCGACAGCGACGGCTCCGACAAAGCGGCGCGATTCTTGCAACTGTGCGACGCGTTCGACATCCCCATTGTCACCTTGGTCGACACACCGGGGATGATGGTTGGTCCCGCCGTCGAAGAGACTGCGTTGGTGAGGCACTGCTCGCGACTGTTCGTCACCGGTGCCAACGTCACGGTCCCGATGATCAGTGTGGTGCTGCGCAAGAGCTACGGCCTGGGGGCACAGGCAATGATGGGTGGCAGCACAAAGGCACCCGCTGCGTGCGTTGCGTGGCCGACCGGCGAGTTCGGCGGCATGGGCTTTGAGGGCGCGGTGCGCTTGGGCTACCGCCGCGAGCTCGAGGCCATCGAGGACCCGGAGCTGCGAGAGCAGAACTTCCAAGAGCGCGTTGCCAGCATGTACCAACATGGCAAGGCGCTGAACGCCGCATCCCACTTCGAGATCGACGATGTCATCGATCCCGCCGACACCCGCCGGTGGCTGGGCGCCATTCTCAACTCGTCACCGTCGCCGCAACTTCGCGTCGGCAAGAAGCGCCCGAACATCGATACCTGGTAGGAGTACGACATGCATGTAGACGAGGTCGAGTTGCGGGTCGTACACCTGCCATACAAATCAGTGTTCAAGACATCGTTCGCGGCTGAAACGGAAAAGAACGCTGTCATCGTCACCGTGAGATCCGACGGAGTCGAGGGCTATGGCGAGGGGGTCATGGACACGTTGCCCGCCTATCGCGAGGAATCGATCGCAGGTGCGTTGCACCTACTTCGAGAAGCGCTCATTCCGTCGTTGCTCAACGGTGACTGCGACGACCCGATGACGTTGGTCGACACCTGGAAGCGATGGCGCGGCAACCCAATGGCCAAGTCGGCGCTCGAACTGGCGGTGTGGGACTGTCACGCCCGCCAACTCGGCGTACCCATGCAGACGTTGCTGGGGGGCGAACGAACCGAGATCCCCGTCGGCGCCAGCCTGGGGATGAATCCCATTGCCGAAACCGTGGCGTCGGTCGGACGGCACGTGGAGCAGGGCTACAAGCGAATCAAGTTGAAGATCGAACCGGGGTGGGACGTCGATCTCCTCGCCGCCGTGCGAGCCGAGTTCCCCGATATCGAACTGACCGTCGATGCAAATTCGGCCTACACCCTCGACGACATCGACGTCCTCATGAAGATCGATCAGTTCGGTCTGCACTACATCGAGCAGCCACTGCACTGGGACGACCTCGTCGATCACGCCACGCTCGCTCCGCACATGGAGACGCCGCTGTGCCTCGACGAAACACTGACGTCGCCGGCCCGCGTCAAGGCTGCGCTCGACCTGGCGGCCTGCAAGGTGGTCAACGTGAAGGTGGGCAGGGTCGGCGGATTGGCGGCGACGAGACGCATCCACGACCTGTGCGTCGATCGGGGGGCGCCGATGTGGTGCGGTGGCATGCTCGAGACAGGCATCGGCCGAGCTCACAACATCCACGTCGCCACCATGCCTGGCTTCGTCTACCCGGGCGACACAGCATCGGCCAGCCGCACCTACGCCCGCGACATCACCGAGCAGGCATTGGAGGCCACCGACGGGATCATGCCGGTGCCACCTGGCCCCGGCATCGGTGTGACACTCGATCGGCCGTTCCTCGAAACGGTGACGCAGTCCGTCGAGGTTGTGCGTCGGTGACCATCGAGTTTCGTGAGCTCCGCACCGCAGAGGAGCTTGCCCCGATGCCAGTTCTTGAATCTCGTGTGTGGGGCACTCCCGACGAGTTGGTGCGAGTCAACATGCTCGTCGCAACGATCAGCGAAGGTGGCATGGCGATCGGGGCCTTCGATGGCGATCGTCTCGTGGGATCTGTGTACGGCTTCGCGACCAGCCAACCCGACGTGCTGCACTCGCACTACCTCGCCGTCGACCCCGACTATCGGCGAACCGGACTTGGGGTTGCCCTCAAGCATCAGCAACGCGAGTGGTGCCTGGCCAACGGGCACAACGCCATGCGCTGGACGTTCGATCCGCTGCAGCTCGGTAACGCCCATCTCAACCTGCGGTCCCTCGGCGCGGTCGGCGTGCAGTATCACCCCAACTTGTACGGACCAATGGGCGGTATCAACGGCGGTCTGCCGAGTGATCGAATGGTTGTCGAATGGGATCTGGTTGGTCCCCGCTTCGAGGGCACCGAATCGATCACGGTCGCCGTGCCAGCAGTCAGCGCCGACGAGATTGCCGCAGCAGGGACGTCTGCGTTGCACGCTCGAATCGCGCTGCGCGAAGCGGTAGTTCCGCTGCTCGCCGATGGCTGGCGGGCTACAGACGTCGATCGCTTGGCGCGCACCTACACGTTCAGTCGCTGACTACCCGCTTCGGGCGTTCGATCACCGCTTCGGCGAGGTCGGGAAACACCTTGCTGACCTTGGCTTTCAGCCAATCCCCGTAGGTGCCGTCGAGCTCGCGAAGGTTGGCACGATCCCAGCGTCGATCCGCATCTTCCGGAGTCACCCACTCGTCGTCGAGATCGATGGCCTCGATCACGGCGTCCCACCCGGGATCGAGAAAGTAGGGCAGCGAGTATCGATCGTTCTTGGAGTCGTTGCGCGCTCGGTGCGGAGTCGAGCGGTATCGGCCGCCGGTCAGCCGGTCGAGCATGTCGCCGAGGTTGCAGATGATCAGTTGCGGATCGTGGGGGGCGTCGATCCACTGGTCGCCGACTTTGACCTGCAGGCCGCCTCGTCCGTCGTGGGCGAGCAGTGTCAGCAGGCCGTAGTCGCTGTGCTCGGCGACACCCCACCGGTCGGCGGAGTCAGGAGGATGTGGCGGATACCGGAAGATGCGAAACAGCGGCGTGGGATCAGCTGTCAGACCGTCGCTGAAGAACTGAGGTGGCAACCCCAATCCTCGGGCCATGAGCGACAACACTCGCTGCGCCAGAGGCTCCATCGTGTCCATCCACTGGGCGACCAATGGGCGCAACAACGCCGGCTCGGCCGACCAGATGTTGGGACCGTGCATCGGCCTGGTCTCGGCGGGCAAGTCGCGACCGAAGTAGTAGCCCTCCTTCAGATCCGGCACACCCGACGTCAATTCGCCGCCAAGAGGAAACCATCCGCGCCATGCAGATCCTCCCCGCGCCAGGGCGACGTTTGCTTTCTCGTCGTCGCTTCGAGCAAAGAACTCGATTGCCACGCGCAAGACCGCTTCACGCAACTCGTTGCTGACGCCGTGGTTGCGGATCGCGAAGAAACCGAACTGGCGACAGGCTGCGTCGATCTCCGTTGGTGCGCTCGTCGAGGCGAGGTCGATGACGGGCAGCATGCTCCGCAGCGTAGGCGGCTCACCGTGGCAGAATCGATGTTCGTGACCACCGCCCAACTGATTGTCGTTGGGATAGCGGTGTTCGTCGCAGCGTTCATGCAGATCGTGGCCGGCTTCGGGTTTGCCTTGCTCTCGGTGCCGTTGATGACGCTGGCTATCGAGCCGAAGATCGCGGTGGTGGTCAGCTCGCTGACGGGAGTGTTCGTCACCAGCGGGCAGGCGTACCGAGGTCGAGCCGAAGCCGACAAGGTGCTGGTGAAGCGAATGACAATCGGGTCGTACATCGGGATGCCACTTGGGCTACTGGTGTTCATCACTGTCGACGACAACGTCCTGCGCTTCCTGCTCGGCATCGCGGTCCTGATAGCAGCCGTACTGCTGGCGTTGCGCGTCAATCTGCACCACTTCGGCCCGCGTCTCGACTACGGCACTGGTTTCATCTCCGGCGTGCTGGCCACATCGCTGTCGACCAATGGTCCGCCGCTGGTCTTCGCACTGCAGGCGCGTCAGCTGTCGGCAACCACCTTTCGAGCGACGATCTCGACGATCTTCGCGCTCAGCAACATCGGCGGGTTGACCCTGTTCGTCGCCTCCGGCAAGATCACCCGCAATGGCTTGATTGCCTCCGCTGTCACCATTCCGGCGATGTTCCTCGGGCAACTGCTGGGCTTTCCGATTCGTAAGCATGTGCATGGTGAACGGTTCCGCTGGCTGGTGCTGATCCTGTTGGTGGGCGCAGCGATCAGCGCCATCGTGAACGCTGTCATATGAGGGTTCTGCTGACGCTCGCCTGTATTGCAACGGCGATCGCGGCAATCACCAACTGGTACTCGCGCGTCGAGCTGATCGATCGCGTCGAGCTGATCTCGAAGCCGCTCACGACGGTAGGTGCGATCGCGATTGCCGTGTTCGTCGACGGGCCGGCTTCGGCAACGATCGTGACCGTTGTGGCGCTCGTTCTGTGCTTGATCGGCGATGTCGCTCTGCTGCCTGCCGTCGACCGTTTCATCGCCGGTCTGGCAGCATTCCTGCTCGGTCACATCGCCTTCATCGTGATGTTCGCGCAGCGCGGCTTCGGCCGCTGGCCGTTGTCGGGTGTGGCAATCGTCGCTGTCGCGACACTGCTCGGTACCGTTGCTGCGCCCATCGTTCGCGGTGCGGCAGCCAAGGGCCTCGGCGTTCCGGTGCGCGCCTATCTGGTGGTGATCTCGTCGATGTGCGTGCTCGGTTGGGCAACAGGCAACTGGCTGATCATGCTCGGCACGACGGCGTTCATCGTCAGCGATTCCATCCTCGGCTGGGACCAGTTCGTGGCCGAACGGCGCTGGATGCATGTGGCCATCATGATCACCTACCACGTGGCGATCGTGTCGCTGGCCCTGAGCTTGGCGATCTAGCCGCCGAACATCTGCAGCCACTGCTCGGCGGACTTCGGGCGCAAGACGTAGTTGTTGTCGCGGACGGTCTCCATCGTCGCACTCGATGGCTGCGAGTACCGGTGTCCCGGATAGACCACCGTGGACGACGGCATGCCCACCAGCTTCTGCAGGCTGTGGTACATGTCTTCGGGGTTGCTGCCGGGCAGGTCGGTGCGGCCGCAGCCATCGAGGAAGAGGGTGTCGCCGCTGATCAGGCGGCCACCGACGTGGAAGCACTGACTACCCGGTGTGTGGCCGGGAGTGTGGATCAACGACACCTCGACCGAGCCCACTTTCACGGTGTCACCGGCATCGTGCGCGGCGAGATGATCGTCGCTCACCCCGGTCGTTCTGCGTACCCATGGCACCTCGTCGCGCTGCACATGGATCGGGCAGTCAACCTGTTCGAGCAGCGAGGCAACGCCTTCGATGGCGTAGCCCATCAGCGATCCACCGACGTGGTCGGCGTGATAGTGCGTTGCGAGCACTCCGGTGAGCCGCATGTCGTCAGCGGCCACGACATCCAACAGTTCTGCGACCGCATACGCCGGGTCGACCAGCAAGCACTCACCGGTGGATCGATCGCCGATGGCGTAGACGAAGTTGACCATCTGCTGGGCGATGGGATCGTTGACGGCGAAGTCCCGACCGGACAGCAGCTGGCGGAAGTAGAGCTGGTCGTCAGGGTGGTGCGCTTCCATCCGTCGTACGCTACCCAGCCATGGGTTTGCCTGGACGGAGTACCTTGACTCAACTCGTAGAGGGCCAGCAGTTGGTCTATGGCGGGAACCGGGTCACCGTCGTGCCCGCGGACCTCGCCCTGTCGTTCAGTGCTGGTGATCAATTGGTGATCGTGCAGGAGACCGGCGATCTGCTGCATGTTCCGCAGGCCGAGCACGCGTTGGTTTCGAACTCGGTTGCGAACGCGCTGGACGGATTCGCGGCGCTTGCCGCGTGCTCCGACGCGCAGATCACGCAGTTCTTCGAGCGCTTCGCGGGCGCGATCGACGACGACGCGGTGTTCGCCGACGTGATGGAAGCCAACCGAACCGACGTCGATACGGCGTTGTCGAAGGGCCGATCGACCACGCGGCTGCAGCTGACGCCAGCAATGCGGGCCGATATGGCGGCCGGGCTGCGCGCCTGGGCCGTGTCATCGATCCGCCGTCAACAACTCGTGTCGACGATCGACCACACCGACTGGTCGGTGTCGACCTGGCGCGCCCCGCTCGGCGTCGTCGGCTTCGTGTTCGAGGGCCGTCCCAATGTCTTTGCCGATGCCACCGGAGTCCTGCGCACCGGCAACACGGCGGTGTTCAGGATCGGCAGCGACGCGCTGGGGACCGCGCGGGCGATCATGGGTTGCTGTGTGGCGCCTGCCCTCGCGGCGTCGGGCCTGCCGGGTGGCGCCGTGCAGCTCGTCGAGTCGGCGGCGCACGCCGCCGGCTGGGCCCTGTTCGCCGATGCCCGTCTCGGCCTTGCAGTCGCTCGCGGCTCGGGAACCGCCGTTGCCCAGTTGGGCGCGGTTGCCCGCCAGCACGGTGTGCCGGTCAGCTTGCACGGCACAGGGGGAGCGTGGGTCGTGGTGTCGGAGCACGCCGACCCCGCAGTGCTTGGCGACATCGTCGAACATTCGCTGGACCGCAAGGTGTGTAACACGATGAATGTCTGCTGCATCCCCCGGTCGAAATCGACGCCGTTTCGTCTAGCGGTCACCGAAGCCGCGGGTCGCGCCGCTGCTCGCCGACACACCGAGGCGGAGGTGCACCTCGTGGGTGCGGGCGAGTTCGAGCGGCTCGGCGAGGAGTGGGAATGGGAGCGCGCACCTGAGTTCTGGCTTGTCGAGGTCGATTCACTGGCGGAAGCCGTCGAGCTGTTCAACCAGCACAGCCCGCGGCTTGCGGCGTCGTTGGTCAGCGACGACAGTGCCGAGCACGACTGGTTCTACGCGGCGATCGATGCGCCCTTCGTCGGGAACGGGTTCACCCGTTGGGTCGACGGCCAGTTCGCGCTCGATCAACCCGAGCTCGGTCTGTCGAACTGGCAGGCGGGGCGATTGTTCGGACGCGGTGGTGTCCTGTCGGGCGATTCCGTGTACACAGTGCGCCTCCGTGCCGAGGTGCGCGACCACTCGCTGCACCGTTGACGGTAAGGTCGCTAGCCGTGCATCGACGGACGGGGGGCTTGCTGTTGGTCGCCTGTCTGGTCACCTTTGTGCCGGCGTGCGCGACCGCGCCGGATGTGGTCTCCACTGAGGCAAGGCCCATCCAAGGCTCGTCGCCGGCGACGACTGCACCGACCGTCGAGACGACCTCACCGACTGAC
>JANMQX010000120.1:0-31235 GCA_031370745.1 Ilumatobacteraceae bacterium | reverse complement strand
CATGCAGACGGGCATGCCCCAAGACGACATCGCCACGACGATCGCGACCGAGATCAAAGACATCACGGACTAAGAGGACGCGTCACCTGACGTCTTGCTCAGTTATAGGCGGCGTCGGCGACTGAAGCCGATTCCTCCGGTGAGTAGCAGGACGATTACGACGATCAACAAGATGATGAGCATGGTGAGGATTTACCCGAATCGGTGCAGATCGAAACGCTACGTGCGGGCGAGAGGGGCCAGCGCTTCGGCCAACTCGTCGACCGACCACATGGAATCGCGGTCGACGGATGCGCCACGCGACCAGCTTTCGATCAGGGTGACGTTCCCCCCTTGCACAAAAAATGTCTCGCCGGTGAACTTGCAGTCCGCGCTCGCGAGATACGCGACGAGCGGCGCGATGTTGGCTGGATCCCACTGATCAAAGCTGCCCTCTGCCGGCTTCATGATCTCTTCGAGTCCTGGGGTTGCAAGGGTCAGACGAGTGCGCGCCCCGGGGGCAACCGTGTTGCTCTTCACGTTGTAGCGACTCAGTTCTTTCGCGACGATCTGACTGAAGGTGGCGATGCCCGTCTTGGCCGCCCCGTAGTTGCTCTGCCCGGGATTGGCGAACAGTCCGGACGTGCTCGATGTGTGCACGAGATTTCGCGGCCTTCCGTTGCCGGCCTTGTGTTGCTCGCGCCAGTACGCGGCGGCCCACCGTGTCGGCGCAAAGTGGCCCTTGAGATGCACCGTGATGACCGCGTCCCATTCCTCCTCCGTCATGTTGACCACCACACGGTCGCGCAGGATGCCGGCGTTGTTCACGAGGATGTCAAGATCGCCGAAGGCTTCGATGGCGCAGTTGATCAGCCGTTGGGCACCCTGCCACTCGGCGACGTCGTCGCCGTTGACGATCGCTTCCCCACCGATCGCGGTGATCTCGTCGACAACGTTTTGCGCCGGCGTGACATCGGTACCCGTGCCGTCGTTGGCACCGCCGAGATCGTTGACCACGACGCGGGCGCCTTCGCGGGCGAAAAACAGCGCATGTTCTCGTCCAATTCCACGGCCGGCTCCGGTGATGATTGCAACTCGGCCGTCAAGCGATCCCATGCCATCCTCCTAGACGAAGGCACGCTAGTCATCGCCGTCGACCACGATGAATTTCTACGCGAACGTAACGTCGATGGCCGAGCCGCGCGGCAGTTGCTGAGCCGGCACCACGTCGACCCCTTGATACTGCGCCGCAACGAGCACGCCCTCGGGCACGCCGCTGACGGTGCCGACAACGAGACCAGCGGCGGTAAGCGTGTCCGTCGTCTGTTGCAGTGTGAGCCCTCCGAGGGGCGGCACGGAAACGAGGTCAGCACCCTTCGACACAGCAACGCTGATCACCGCGCCACGGTCGACACTGGTACCGGCCGGCAGGTCTTGGCGAGCGATCAGTCCGACGGCGATCGAGTTGCTGAACTCCGGCGGGAGCTGGGCGAGCACGAGGCCGAGCGGTTGGAGCGTTGCGGTGGCTTCGTCGACCGTGACACCCGTCAACTTCGGTACCGTCCGCGGTTGCGGCCCGGCCGACAACACGACCTGGACTCTGGTCGCCGGCATGACAGTGGCGCCAGCTTTCAACCCTGGTTGCTCGGGAACCATCCAACTGATCACGGTGCCAAGCGGAACGGTTTCGTCGAACACCGGATCTGCTTGCTGCAGTACCAACCCGAGCTGCTGGAGACGCGAGGTCGCTTGTTCGAGCGTCAAGCCAACCAGATCAGGCAGCGGCCGCGGCGCCGGGCCGGTGCTGACGACAAGTTGAAATTGCTTCTTCTGCGGCAGCGATGCAGCCTCGCCCGGCTGCGTGCGGATGACGGTCCCGGCGGGCACCGCATCGCTGGCTTCGCGGGTGATCACCGTTTCCCAATCGAACCCTGAGATCTGGTTGAGCGCCTCGGCTTCGGCGAGGCCGGCAAGGTGCGGCACCTGGTAGGTGTGCGTTTGATTTCGGGTCAGCACGTAGGCAACGCCACCGGCCGCAGCAGCGATCACGAGCACGATCGGCACGATCAACTTGGTCCAGCCGCGCCGACCCTTCGTGATCGGCGGAACGTCGTCCGCGATCGCAGGTTTGGCCGAGGACGCAGTCATCTCTTCTATCGTCGGCACGTACTCCGTCGTGACGAGCGGTGACGCTCCTGGCGGACGGGAGGCGGGAACTGGCGGCGGCAGGGAAGGCCGTGCAATCGCCCCTGACGCGTCGCCGAACAGACCAACCTTCGGCAAGTTGATGGGCCCGGGACGAGGCAGCTTCTCCGCTGCCTGCACGAGCGCTCGACCGAACTCGGCGGCCGAGTAACGATCCTCCGGTAGCGGTCGACCGGCGCGTTCGAGCACGGCCGCCAGCGGACCCAGATCTGCTGACACCGGCATCAACCGACCGATGCGGTTCGACAGCGTGGCAACAGTCGAGTCGCCGGCAAACGGAACTGAGCCGGACATCGATTCCAACATCGTCAGACACAGCGAATACACGTCGCCCTTCGGGCCGCGCCGACCGGATTCGGCGAGCTCCGGCGCGGCATACATCGCCAGCGCGTTGCTGACATGAGCCCGATCGGTCCACAGCGCTTCGCCGACGACATTGGCAAGGCCGACGTCGGTGATTCGCAGGCGCTCGTCGTCGCCGAACACCAAAGTCGACGGACGAATGTCGCCGTGAACCAGGCCGTGGCGATGAACGACATCCAGTGCCTTGCAAGCTTCGAGCCCGACCATCAACGCCTGCGACGGCGTGAGGGTTCGGCCGCGATCGAGGTACTCGCGCAAGCTGCCGCCACCGAGGTGTTCGACGATGACGTACATCGCCTTGCGCTGGTTCCACGAGTCGGCACCCCAGTCGTAGATCTCGGCGATGTTTGGATGCTTGATCGAGGCACCCCGCTCAGCAGCAAGTCGGAACGCACGCTCGAAACCCTCGCCGGCGCTGAGGTCGGGATGGACGACCTTGATCGCCACCACACACTGATCGACCAGGTCGAAGGCATCGAAGACGGCAGCATCGACACCACTGCCGCGGCGAGGCCCTAACTGATAGCGACCCGCCACGACCCGACCGTTGAACTGCGTATCCATCACTGTCATGGGGTACTGAACGCTACCCCGACACAAGCGCGGTGGGCGTTCATGTGCGAAATCGGCTCGGCGCCGCAAGAATGGCTAGCAGTATGAGACGGCCGCACTTGGACTCGCAGCAGCGGCTGCGCTTGGTGTGCAGTTTGATCATTGCCGCAGGTCTGGTCCTGGTGATCGTCGGCTTCAGGTCGTCGGTCACCGGGCGAGCTGCGCTGGCACTGCCACCGACGATCGAAGACATCGATCCTGTGCGTGGCGCCGTTCGCGTACCGTCACAGACCGAGGTGTTCGTCGATCTGCTCGCCGGATACACGGGAGTGCTGGTCATCGACGGTATCGAACTGAAAACCGTCGATCCGAACGATCTCAATGGTCAGACTGACGCAAGCACTCCGCCCCAAGTGGTTCCAGGGAGACAGGTCTCGCTGCCTGCCACAACGATCTACGAACGGGGCAACGCAACGTTGACGTTCGTG
Source organism: Ilumatobacteraceae bacterium (assembly GCA_031370745.1). Taxonomy (GTDB): domain Bacteria; phylum Actinomycetota; class Acidimicrobiia; order Acidimicrobiales; family Ilumatobacteraceae; genus JAENVT01. The sequence goes on along the minus strand of JANMQX010000120.1, from coordinate 27,648 downwards.
CCGACAAAGGGTGCGCTCATCCAATCGTTCACCCAGGGCACACACACAGCGACCGTGATCTTCTGGAAGATCCTCGAGTCCCGGCAGCGATCGCAGTCGTACACCTGGACGTTCTCGGTCTTCTAGAACAATCAGTCGGGTAGGTCTCCAGTGGCCAGCAACCGGTCGAAGCCCTCGCCGTCGAGGATCGGCAACCCCAGTTCGTGTGCCTTGGCGATCTTGCTCGCACCCGGCGAATCGCCGACAACGACGGCAAACGTCTTGGCACTCACGCTGCCGGGGCTCTTGCCACCGCGCCCTTTGATCGCCAGCTCAGCTTCCTCACGCGAATAACGCTCGAGCGTACCCGTGACGACCACGGCCTTGCCGGTGAGCACCTGCGGCAGGCGGCTGACCTCGACCTTGCCGAAATCGACACCTGCATTGCGCAACTTCTCGACGAAGACCTTGTTGGCATCGATCGCGTACCATCTGCATATCGATCCGGCGATGACCGGGCCGACGCCGCCTGTCATTGCCAGCGAGACCTCGTCGGCGGCGAGTATCGAGCCGAGCGTTCCGAATGCAACGCTCAATGCCTCGCTGGCCGAAGGCCCGAGACCCTTGATGCCGAGAGCCGTCAACAGCTTTGGCAGCGGTCTTGACTTCGATCCCTCGATCGCAGCGAGAAGCTTGTCGACGCTGATCTTGGCAAATCCCTCGAGCCCGAGAAGCTGCTCGGCCGACAATGAATAGATGTCCGCAGGATCGGTGATGAGTCCAGCGTCGCTCAACTGGAAGACGGTGCGCTCACCAAGGCCTTCGATGTCCATGGCGCCGCGTGAGGCGAAATAGATCACCCGCTGGTCTCGCTGGAACGGGCACGCCGGCTCGACACAGCGCGTATCGGCTTCACCGTCGGGGCGCACGAGCTGGGTCGCCAACGGGCACGGGCAGATCTTCGGGAACTGCCAGGGCCTGCTGTCCTTTGGCCGCAGCGACAGGACCGGGCCAACGACTTCGGGGATGACATCGCCTGCCTTGCGCACGGTCACCGTATCGCCCGGCCGCACATCCTTGAGGCGAACCTGATCCTCGTTGTGCAGTGTCGCCATCCGCACGGTGGACCCACCGACGAACACCGGATCCAACACCGCGAACGGAGTCGTGCGCCCGGTTCGACCCACCGAGACCTGGATGTCACGCAAGACGGTGGTGCGTTCTTCTGGAGGAAATTTGAAGGCAATGGCCCAGCGCGGCGCCCGCGAGGTGAAGCCAAGCAGGTCGCGCTGCGCCAGATGGTCGACCTTGGCGACGACACCGTCGATTTCATACGGGAGACCGTGACGATGCTCCTGCCAATGCCCGGCGAACGCGTACACGCCGGCGAGGTCGTTGACGACGCGCACCTCTGGGTTGACCGGAAACCCGAGCTCGCCCAGGAACTCGAGCGTCTCGTGATGGCTCGTGAACTCCGGACCGCCGATCACCTCACCGAGTTGATAGCACCAGAAGCCCAACTCGCGGCTGGCGGTGATCCGCGGATCCTTCTGGCGCAGACTGCCCGCGCCCGCATTTCGAGGGTTGGCGAACAACGGCTGCCCGGCGACCGCGGCACGCTCGTTCAGCGCCTGGAAGCTGACGATCGGCATGTACACCTCACCACGAACCTCGACGATCTTGGGCACACCTTTCGCAAGCCGCTTCGGCAGCGCGGCGATTGTCGCCACATTGGCAGTGACGTCTTCACCGATCCTGCCGTCTCCACGAGTCGCGGCCTGCACGAACCTGCCGTTCTCGTAACGCAGGCTCATAGCGAGGCCGTCGATCTTCAACTCACATACAAACGTGGCCGGCTGGCCGTTGAGTCCACGAGCGACGCGATCGCCCCATTGCGTCAGCTCGGCTTCGTCCATCGCGTTGTCGAGGCTCGTCATCGGTACGCGATGCACGACGGGCGCAAACGTGGCCGACAGCGGAGCACCGCCAACCTTCGCGGTGGGCGAATCCGGCGAGGCCAATTCGGGATGCTCCGTCTCCAGTCTCAGCAGCTCGCGCACCAGCAGGTCGTAGTCGGCGTCGGCGATCTCGGGGCTGTCGAGCGTGTGATACCGCTCGTTGTGGTAGGCGATCTGCTGGCGAAGGTCCGCAGCGCGGGCAGCAAGATCTCCAGACGCTGTCATGCGTTCGAGTGTAAGCAGCTACGCACCGAGGGAGAAGCGCGTTGCTGTGGCCTGATCGCGGACACGCTCGCTGATGTCGGCGGCCAACCGGTGCACGCGCTCAGCCACAGCAGGAGTGTGGGTTCCCAGACCGCACTCAGGCGTGATGATGGATTGCTGACGCAGTTGCGCGGGGTCCGCACCGCGTTGAACGAGTTCGCACCACAGCTCGCTGAGTTGGCGCCACGGCCTCTCGGCAGTCATTGCGATCGGGCCTTCGGTCGATACCGCGCCCCACGCGATCGTGCCGCCGTCGCTGAGGAACCTCGCCAGATAACCGGCCGATTCGAGCAGACGCATATCGGCGGGCACCGACAACACGTCGGGCCCGATCGACACCAGCGAGGCGATGTCGGCGGTGGCGCACACGTGCAAGCCCGTCACTGCCACCGGCTCGATCGCGGCGAGCGCGGCAGAGACGAGGTCGACCGCAGTTTCGGGGGCTATGGGGAACTTTGCGCCCATCAGCTCGTCGAGCTTCGGTTCATCGATGAACACCACCTGACGGCACCCAGGCAACACCCTGGCGACATGGTCGGCCAGATGACGAACGCGACAGCGCACCGCGCGCACCGAAACCTCGAAGGCGACCTCACTCGTGAGCCCGGCGCGCACTAGCGCCAGCCCCAACGTGACCGGGCCGACGAACTGCCATTTCACCGGCGCCTTGCGGCCGTCGGCGGCGGCGAGGAATGCCCGCCAACCGGCGAATGCGTCGTGCTGAAGGTCGGTGACGACAGGAGCGTCGGGATCGAAACTCGACGCGTCGAAAGCGATGCTTCCGTATTGGCCGACAGTGATTCCGGCGAGTCCTACGAGGGCCTGCGGAATCATGCCCTCGGCCGGCGAACGCTTCGGTAACGTCGGGATGGCGGGCAACTCGAGGGTGGTCAGCGCAAACTCGGCAGCGGCAGCTGCGTCGCGATGAGGAAGGCTGCCGATCCCTGTGGCAATGCCACTTGGTAGTTGAGCACGATTCACCCCGGTCACTTCCTGGGCGACATAGTTCCACTCGCGACGGCCGGTGCACGAGCCGAACCTCACCCGCTTTGGCCAATCGACTGACCGATCGGCAAGTCTTGGAGCATGCACTCCGCCGAGTCACGACTGCTGGCCGCGCTGACCGGGTCGTGGGGCCCGCGAACCTTGTGGCTCGCCGTCGGAGCCGGCGGTGCTTGGTCGATCGGCGCCGCACTCGACGGTCGATCCGCTGCAGCGCGCACGACTGTGATGATCGGTGCCTGGTTGGTTTGGGGCGTCGGCGTCGTTGCCCTCGTCGTGCCTTCGACACTCGCACTGACAGTCATGCGGATGGCCAGCGCCCTGGCCTGTGGAGCTGCGGTGCTCAGTTGGATCGAGGGCGCGTCGCCAATACGAGGTGCCGTGTTCGTCGCGTGTGCCTTGATCTGCGGCTTCCTGGTCGGCGGTGCCGGGTTCGGTCAACAATGCGTGCAGGCATCGGCGTACGGCGACGAACGGCGGTTCCTCCTGCGTCCGCCAGCCGCGTTCTTGCCTCCGATCGCGGTCGCCGGGGCTGCTTGGGTCGTTGCGGTTCTTGCCGCTCCACTGTTGCTGGCGAGCGGACGGTGGATCCTGGGGATCGCTGCCGCCATCGCGGCCGCGCTGCTGACCGTGCTCCTGCTGCCCCGATTCAACGTGCTGGCGCGTCGGTGGCTGGTGTTCGTGCCAGCAGGAGTCGTGGTGCACGACCCTGTAGTGCTGGGTGAAACGTTGATGGTGCCACGCGTCGAGTTCGCCAGCATCGATCTCGCACTCGAGGGCACCGAGGCAGCGGACTTCACTGGGCCGGCCTCAGGCCACGCAGTCGAGATCCGCCTGCGGTCGATGGGAAACGCGCTGCTGGCACCGACCAAGGCCGCACCGAGGGGCACCGCCCTCCACGTGCAATCGTTCATCATCGCCCCGACCCGACCCGGCCTCGTGCTTCGAACATCGCGCGACCGGTGAGGACGGGCTCAGCAGGCGATGCCGCCGCCGAGCACGTACGAGTCGGTGGGGTCGAAGAAGACCACGCTCTGGCCCGGAGCGACGCGGCGTTGCGGGCTGCACCAGCGAACGACGTCGCCCTCCAGCAACGCTGGCACCGCTGTTCCATGAGCGCTGCATTGCACCATCACGTCGCCGGTGTAGGGCTCGTCTGCCCACACGACATCGCCGACGTGTAGCTCGCTGTCGTCGAGTTCCGATTCGTCGCCGACCACGACTGTCGTCGTGGCCTGATCGATGCGCGTGACATATCGCTTCGGCCCACCACCCGGAAGGCCGATACCGCGGCGCTGCCCGAGCGTCACCATTTCGATCGCCGGCACATCGCCGAGCACCGCACCGGCCGAGTCGACGACCGTCGCCTTGCGGAACGGGATCCTGTTGCCGAGAAACGCCTCGCGTCCGCCGGTTTGCGTGATGAAGCACACGTCTTGACTGTCGGGCTTCTCAGCGGTTCGCAGACCGAGCACCGTTGCCCGATCGCGCACCTGCGCCTTCGTGAGGTGACCAACTGGAAACATCGTGCGGCGCAACTCGCGTTGCGTCAGCATGTGCACGACGTAGCTCTGGTCCTTTGCCGAATCCGCGCCGCGATGGACGAAACGTCGAGCACCGACGCCTTCCACACGGGCGTGATGACCGGTGGCGATGGCGTCGAAGCCCAGCAGGTCGGCGCGCTCGCTGAGCCGATCGAACTTCAGGTGCCGATTGCATTCGATGCACGGATTAGGCGTGAGACCTCGGCTGTGGGCCTGCACGTACGGATCGACCACGTGAGTGTTGAACTCCTCGGAAAAGTTGAACACGAGATGGTCGATATCGAGTTGCTGGGCGACGCGGCGAGCATCGTCGACATCGGCGACCGAACAGCAGCCTGTGTCGCTTTCGCCTCCCCATAGGCGCATTGTGATGCCCACGACGTGATGACCGGCATCGAGCAACTCTGCAGCGGCAACCGAAGAATCGACCCCGCCGCTGAGGGCGACGAGGACGTTCATGCCGCACGCCCCTTGCGCAGCCGGCGCACCGATTCGACGATCGCGGTCGTCGCGACGGCGATGTCGTCCGCCGTCGTCGTGCGGCCCAGGGTCAGTCGCAACGCGCCACGGGCCCGCTCGTTGGGAACGCCCATGGCCGCCAGAACGTGAGACGGCTCCATTGCGCCACTGGCACACGAAGACGCAGCGCTGGCGCACACGCCTGCTTCGTCGAGGAGGTACAGCAACGCCTCGTTCTCGATCCCGTCGATGCAGACGTGCGCCGAGCCGGCGACCTTGTGCACTCGGTCGACTGTCTCGTGGACGTCGTCGAGCTCGGCGCGAAGACCGTCGACCAGTGCATCGCGTAGCTCGCCAACCCTGACGTGCTCGGTCGCCCGCTCATTGTCGGTAGCGCGCAACGCCGCTGCCATGGCGATGATCCCGGCGACGTTGTGGGTGCCACTGCGGCGCTCGCGTTCCTGTCCGCCGCCGACAAGCATCGGCGCGAATCCCGAACGGCCGCGTGCCACCAGCACGCCGACACCCTTTGGGCCGCCGAACTTGTGAGCGGAGAGCGACATCAGATCAATGTGCGGCGTGATCTCTCGGAGGTCGAGCCAACATGCTGCCTGAACCGCATCGGTGTGCAGCACCGCGTCGGGAGCGGCACGGCTGACCACCGCGGCGACAGCGGCTAGATCGGTGATCGTGCCAACCTCGTTGTTGACAGCCATCACGCTGACCAACGTCACGTCGGTGAGCGCCGTTGCGAGGCGATCGAGATCGACTCGTCCGGCCGCGTCGACGCCAACCACGCGGCCCCCGCGCGCCTCGACCGCGTGCAACACGGCGTGGTGCTCGACCGCGGGGCAGAGGGCACAGCCACCGCGCCGATCGAGTGTGCCGAAGATCGCGGTGTTGTCTGCCTCGGTGCCGCCGCTGGTGAAGATGACCTCACCCGGCCGGCAACCGAGCACATCGGCGACATCGTCGCGCGCCTCGTCGATCGACTTGCGGACCTGGCGGGCGAAGCGATGTGATCCCGACGGATTGGCGAACCGTTCGGTGAGAAACGGCAGCATCGCCTCGACAGCATCGGCACGCATTGGTGTCGTTGCTGCATGATCGAGATAGGTGTAGCTGTCGGGCACGTCACCCAGGCTACGTCCGCCCATTGGTCGTCGACAGCCGCAGTGGTCGAAGATGGTGTGATGGATGGCTATACCAACTCGACGTATGGCGACGCCTTCGCCGACGTTTACGACGACTGGTACAACGACATCAGCGATGTCGACGCAACCGTCGACCTGCTCGCCGATCTCGCTGCCGACTTCGACGAACTGCCGGTGCTCGAGTTGGGTGTCGGTACGGGACGGCTGGCCGTTCCGCTTGCTGCTCGCGGCGTGAGGGTCGTCGGGCTCGATTCCAGTGCAGCGATGCTCGCCAGGTTGGTCGGCAATGACCAGACGCGATCGGTGCGTGCGGTCCTTGGCGACATGGTCGACGACCAGCCTTCCGGCCCGTTCGCACTCGTCTTCGTCGCGTTCAACACGTTCTTCGGTCTGCTCAGCGAGGAACGCCAACAGGCGTGTTTCACAGCGGTCGCCAAACGGCTTGCCCCGGGTGGAGCCTTCATCATCGAGGCCTTTGTGCCCGAACCGCGAGCCGGCTCATCGGTGAGCGTGCGATCGATGACGGCCGACTCCGTCATCCTCAGCGTCACGACAGACGATGTGGATTCGCAGACCGCGCAAGGTCATTACATATCGTTCAGCGACGCTGGCGTGCGAATGCGACCTTGGTCGATCCGTTATGCGACGGTCGAACAAATCGACTCGATGGCCGGAGCCTCTGGATTTCGTCTCGATCAACGATGGGGAGACGCGGACCGTACGCAATTCAACGCCGACAGTCCACGTCACGTCTCCGTCTATCGCACAATTCACAGCCCTGTCCGTGCCGAGCGCGGTTCAACGTCCTAAGCTGAACGTTGCTGTGAGTCAACTGCGTCTGAATCCCCTCACCGGGCGGTGGGTAACGATCGTGGCCGAGCGTGCTGAGCGTCCGACCGATTTCGCACCCCGTGTCGTCCAGGTCGAAGCCGATCCTGATCGCCCCTGCCCTTTTTGCCCTGGCAATGAAGAAGTGACGTTGCCGGCGCTCGAGACGGTCGACAAGGGCGGTACGTGGCGCATGCGGGTGATCCCCAATCTGTACCCGGCGTTCGACGGCGACCAGCCCTTCGCCGTACACCATCGCGGCCCGGTTCATGTCGAGGCCGAGGCCAGCGGAACGCACGAGGTGTTCGTGTTGACCCGCGATCACAACGCCGGCATTCACGCCATCTCCGATGCCGATGCAGCCGAGATGATGTTGGTTCTCAAGCGTCGGTTTCTCGAGCACGCGGCGACGTCGAACGTTCGCTACACGCAGGCGATCATCAACCATGGTCGCGAGGCCGGTGCTTCGATCGCCCACCCGCACGGTCAGCTCTTGGGCCTGCCGTTCGTGCCGGGTGAACTGCTCGAAGAGCAGCGCGCATTCAGTCGTTTCGAAGGCGGCTGCATCCTGTGCGCCACCATCGAGGCCGAGCTCGGCGAGGGAGAGCGCGTGCTGTTCTCCAACGACGATGTGGTCTGCGTCAGCCCGTACTGGAGCGGCTCGCCATACGAGTTGCTGATCATCCCACGCAACCACGAACTGCATCTCACCGATGCAAGCGACGCTTCGTTGGGCTCCGTCGGAAGGTCGATCCGCGACGCGATCGAGATCCTGCGCGACACCCATGGCGACATCTCGTACAACATCGGCTTTCACACCGCGCCACATCACTACAACGGTGCCTTCCACTGGCACGTTCACCTGTGGCCGAAGCTCGTGACCACAGCAGGCTTCGAGCGTGGCACCGGTGTGATGCTCAACATCGTGTCGCCCGAGGCAGCGACCGCGCAGCTGCGACGCCAGTCCGTCAAGGCCTGACCGCTCGACCGTGTCACGGCTCTGTGTGGCCATCGACATCTCGGCGACACCCGCGCAGGTGTGGCAGGTCGTCGAGCCGATCGAAGAGCACGTCGCGTGGATGCACGACGCGGTTGCGATCCGTTTCCGAACCGATCAACATCGTGGCGTGGGCACCGCCTTCCTCTGTGACACGAAGGTCGGTCCGTTCAAGCTCGTCGACCGGATGGAGATCACGGAATGGATGCCGAGCGAGGCCATGGGCGTTTGCCATGTCGGCCTTGTGACCGGCACGGGTCGGTTCACGCTGGCGCCTATCGACCACGGCCGCCGCACACGTTTCGGCTGGGACGAATCGTTGGTCTTCCCCTGGTGGTTGGGCGGTCCGGTCGGCGCGCTGGTTGGCGGACGACTGGTGCTGCGCCGGATCTGGCAGCACAACCTGCAGACACTGAAACAGCTCGTCGAATCCCGGACCACGACCTAGCCCCGCCCGGCCGTCGACGCAGCAGCCGAGAGACCCGCTAGTTGGCGAGGGCGCGAACGGCGGCGGTGACGCCGGCGCCGATCACGATGACCAGGATCAGGGGTGCCTTGCGCCATGCCGCCACAGCGGCCACACCGACTCCTGCCGCCCTCGCATCGACCTGCAGGTGCCGGCCGATGCTGAACGTGTCCTTGAAGATCAGCGCGGCGATCAGCGCCGCCGGGATCAGGCCGAGACATCGCTCGAGCATCGGCGGCAGCGGGCGATCGCCGATGACCACCAAACCGAGGACCTTGAAGAAGTAGGCCCCGGCAGCAAGCAGGAAGACGAGGGTCCACGTCACCGGCGCACACCAACCAGAACGGCAAGCGCAGCGCACAGGATCGGGATGCCCACCGGCACGAATGGAATCAGTGAAACACAGATCAGCGCGCCCAGCGCGGCGGCAAGCCGTCCTCGCCGATCGCGCAGTAGCGGCCAGACCATCGCGACGTAGGCCGCAGGGAAGGCTGCGTCGAGCCCGAACGTCTTTGGATCGATGGCTGTCCCCGCCAGCGCACCGAGCAACGTGCCGAGATTCCAGAACACGTACAGGCTCACGCCCGTGATCCAAAATGCGAGACGTTGGGTGACAGGATCGGTCTGTGCCGCAGACATGGCCGTCGATTCGTCGATCGTCAACTGCGCGGCGAGCAATCGCCGACCAAGCGATCCGTCGAGGCGCCGGGCCATCGCCAGTCCGTACACGCCGTTGCGCGCCGCCAGCAACAGAGCCCCTCCCAGCGCTGACGCAGTCGAGCCCCCGGCACCAATCACACTGACCGCCGAGAACTGGCTCGCACCCGTGAAGACCAGCAGCGAGATCACGCAGGCCTGTGGTACCGAGGCGCCGGCCGTGACAGCTCCTACACCGAACGACGCGCCGAAGACACCGATGGCCAGTCCGAGTGTGATGCAGGCGGTGACGACTGGGCGCATGCGCGGATCGCGCATGGCTTCGATCACGGGCGTTGCGCCCCGAGCCACACGACCCCCAATGGTGGCAGGTCGAACTCGGCGGATGCCGGCTGCCCCTGCCACGTGAACTGAGTGGTCGCCGACACAGTCGCGACGCCGCCGCGATACCCGGATCCGCCGAACTGGTCGCTGTCGGAGTCGACCAGAACGCGCCACTCGCCGGGCCACGGCAGGCCGACTCGATGCCCAGGCCTCGGTACCGGCGTGAAGTTGGCCACGCAGGCGACGGCTTGCGCACCGGCGTGGCCCCAACGCAGAAAGGCGTAGACGGAGTGCACAGCGTCGTCGGCATCGAGCCATTGGAACCCCGTCGGTTCGTGATCTCGCTCCCACAGCGACCGCCACTGCGCAGCCGCGCGGTTGAGCTCGGTCAGAAGATCGCGCACACCACGATGCGGCACATGGTCGAGCAGATGCCACGGCAAGCCACCGGCATCGTTCCATTCAGTCCATGGCGCCATTTCGGCGCCCATGAAGACGAGCGGGGCGCCGGGCATGGCCCACATCCAGGCGAACATGGCCCGCAAGTTGGCGAACTTCTGCCAATCGTCGCCCGGCATCTTGCCGAGCAGACTTCCCTTGCCGTGCACGACCTCGTCGTGGCTCATCGGCAGCACGAATCGCTCGCTGAAGGCGTACAGCAACCCGAACGACAACTCGCGATGATGCCAGCGACGATGGACCGGATCGGTGCTGAAGTACCCGAGCGTGTCGTGCATCCATCCCAAGTTCCACTTTTGAGTGAACCCGAGACCTCCGTGCTCGACCGGGTGAGTGACCTTCGGCCAAGCGGTGCTCTCCTCGGCGATCACCATCGCCGTTGGGACATCTTCGATGATCGTCGCGTTGAGCTGCCGCAAAAAGTCGATGGCGTCGAGGTTTTCGCGGCCGCCGAGTCTGTTGGGAACCCAGCCACCAGGACCACGCGAATAGTCGAGGTACAACATGCTGGCGACTGCATCCACGCGCAGGCCGTCGATGTGGAACTCGTGCAGCCAGTACAGGGCGTTGGCGATCAAGAAGTTGCGCACCTCGTGACGGCCGTAGTTGAAGACCAGCGTGCCCCAGTCGGGGTGCTCGCCTTGGCGCGGGTCGCTGTGCTCGTAGAGCTTGGTTCCATCGAACAGGGCCAAGCTCCACTCGTCGCGTGGGAAGTGGGCCGGTACCCAATCGAGGATCACGCCGATCCCCCGCCGGTGAAGCTCGTCGACGAATGCCCGGAACTCGTCGGGTGACCCGAATCGGGCTGTCGGGGCGTAGTAACCGGTGACCTGGTAACCCCATGAGCCCCCAAAGGGATGCTCGGCAACGGGAAGCAGTTCGACGTGGGTGAATCCGAGGGCGCTGACGTGGTCGGCGACCTGGTGGGCAAGCTCACGGTACGAGTAGACACCGTGACGCCACGACGCGAGGTGCATCTCGTAGATCCGCAACGGATGACCGGGTCCGTGACCCCGCATCGACATCCATGATTCGTCCGCCCAGGCGTGGGCGGTGGGCGCGGCCACCACGCTGGCGTTGGCCGGCGGGCACTCGGTGGCATACGCCATCGGATCCGCTTTCATCATCACGCTTCCGTTTGCCGATTCGATCGCGAACTTGTATCGATATCCGATCGCAGCCGACCGGGAAACGCCGGCCCAGACACCGGACTCGCCTTGCGGCGCCAGGGCGTCACCGTCTACCCAGCCATCCCAATCGCCGACCACGCGCACGGACCTGGCATTGGGTGCCCACACCGCGAACTGCACACCGCCTTCTGGCAATGGATGGGCCCCGAGCCACTCCCACAACCGTCGATGCGTGCCCTCGCCGAAGAAGTGGAGATCGTGTTCACCGAGCAGCACGAGGGAAGCGTACGTGACGGCACCGGCGACTACGGTCAACCGTTGATGCGCATCCTGATGCTGTCGTGGGAGTATCCGCCGAGGGTTGTTGGTGGCATCGCTGCGCATGTCGACGGTCTCGCCCGGGCAATGGCGCGATCGGGGCACGACGTGGTGGTGTTCAGCCTCGATCATCCGAAGGTCGGCGACGACGAGATGATTGAAGGGGTCCGAGTTCTACGGGTCAACGCCGATCTGCCCTGGCTGCCGGACGACTACCTGGTGGCCCGAACGGCCTCGGCGAATCACCAGCTGACCCAACTCGCATCGCGGCTTGGCTCGTGGAGGCCGCAGATCATTCACGCCCACGACTGGCTGGTCGCGTGGACGGCCGACACCCTGAAGGCGCTGTGGAGCGTGCCCCTGGTCGCCACGATTCATGGGACCGAGCGCGGTCGGCACGGCGGATATGTCCCCCAGGGCACGCCTGCGGCAATCAACGCCGTGGAATGGTGGCTCACGTTCCAGGCCCATCAGGTGATCGCCTGCTCGCGGTTCATGGTGCGCGAGGTCACCGACGGTTTCGAGCTGCCCTCGGAGAAGGTCAACCTGGTGCCCAACGGCATCGACATCGGGCAGTGGCTGTCGCCGGCACCGCCCCCGCAGAGTGGGCGAGAACCGCTCGTCGTGGCGTGGGGACGAATCCAGTACGAGAAGGGTTTCCAGGTCCTCACTCGTGCAATCGGCCGTCTGCGCCATCGAATTCCCGAGATCCGCTGCGTGATCGCCGGGCGCGGCACGTATCTCGCCGAACTGCAGACCCAGATCGACATGGAAGGTGTCGGCGACATCGTGCAACTCGCCGGTTTCGTGCCCGACGATGAATTGCGGCGGCTTCTGCAGCGCACCAGTTGCGTCGTGATCCCGTCGCTGTACGAGCCGTTCGGCATCGTCGCCCTGGAAGGCATGGCGGCCGGTGCACCGACCATCGTTGCTCGCACCGGTGGGCTCGCCGAGATCGTCGAGGGCACGGGCGCAGGGGTGCTGTTCGAGCCCGGGAACCACATCGCCCTCGCGAATTGCATTGCCGACGTGTTGGGCCATCCCGAGATCGCCGACGTCATGCGGACGAAGGCCGCGTCGTTGCTGGCAAGTCGGTACACGTGGGATGCAATTGCTGCCGCCACGCTGGGTGTGTACGGCAAGGCCAAGCGCGGCTGACCGAGCGGCGGGTTAGGCCCGGCCGTCCCCCGAGTAAACTCGCCCGAATGCGCGCTGTCCGCCAGTTCAATGTCGTTCCAGCCATCCCCGCGCGTCTCGAAGCGCTCGCCGCCCTGGCGACCAACATCTACTGGACGTGGGACCGCCAGACGCAGGCATTGTTCGCCCAACTCGAGCCGGCGCTGTGGGAGTCCAGCGGTCACGACCCGTTGCGTCTTATCGCGGGCGTCACCGCTTCCCGGTGGGCGGAGCTCTCGACTGATCCCGAGATCGTTGCCCTAACCGATGCTGCAGCGGCTCGCTTGGCGCAGGCAACGACGGAGCCACGATGGTTCCAGAACAGGCCACAGAGCCCGCTCGAGCTGGTTGCCTACTTCTCTCCGGAGTTCGGGCTGACCGAGACGCTGCCCCAGTACAGCGGCGGCCTGGGCATACTCGCCGGCGACCACCTCAAAGCGGCCTCCGATCTCGGGCTGCCCCTCGTTGCCATCGGGCTGCTGTATGCCGAGGGCTACTTTCGCCAACGTCTCAACGCCGATGGCTTCCAGGAGGAGCGCTTTCCTCGGCTCGACACCCACGGCCTGGCGTTGACGCCGACAGGCGTGCAGGTGTCGGTCGAGATGGGCGACGACATCGCCAGGCTCAACGTCTGGCAGGTCAAGGTCGGTCGCGTCAACCTGTATCTCCTCGATGCCGCTGCCGATACCAACACACCTGAGATCGCTGCCATCACCAATCGCCTCTACGGCGGCGACATCGAACATCGGATACGTCAGGAGATCGTCCTCGGCATCGGCGGTGTCCGAGCGTTGCGTGCACTCGGGCTGCACCCACAGGTCTTCCACACCAACGAAGGTCATGCCGGCTTCTTGTCGCTCGAACGCACCCGCGAGCTGGTCGAGTCCGGCTTGACGTTCGCCGAGGCGATCGAAGTCGTGCGAGCAGGCGGAGTCTTCACCACGCACACTCCCGTTCCCGCCGGCATCGACCGATTCCCCCGCGAGCTCATGGAGAAGTACTTCACCTCGTTTGCGTCGTCGTTGGGGATCGAGCTCGATGAACTGATGGCGGTAGGGCAACGACCCGACGAGCCCGACGACGACCGGTTCAACATGGCGGTGATGGGGCTGCGCCTTGCCGGCCGCAGCAACGGAGTCGCCCAACTGCACGGCGCTGTCAGCCGCGAGATGTTCCAGGGCATGTGGCCCGACGTCACGGTCGAGGAGGTGCCGATCGGCGCCATCACCAACGGCGTGCACGCCCATACGTGGGTCAGCGACGGTGTTGCCGAACTGCTGTCCAGCAGCGTTGGCCCAGTGTGGGACGGCGCTGACACTGCCTCATGGGCCGGCGTGGAGAAGCTGGCGCCGAACAACGTCTGGGAAACCAGAGCCAAAGGACGCGCTGATCTGGTTTCGTTCGTTCGCTCCAAGTTCGGCGAGGCCCTGCTCGATCCGAACGCGCTGACAATTGGATTCGCCCGGCGGTTCGCCACATACAAGCGGGCGACGCTGCTTCTGTCCCAACCCGAACGACTCCGCCGTCTCCTGCTCGACGCCAATCGTCCGCTGCAGTTCGTGTTCGCCGGGAAGGCGCATCCCGCCGATCAGCCCGGCAAAGACATGATCCGCGAGATCGAGATCTTCGCCCGGGAATACGACGTCGGCAGTCACGTCGTGTTTTTGCAGGACTACGACATGGCCGTGGCCCGCACGATGTTGCACGGCTGCGACGTGTGGCTCAACAACCCGCGTCGCCCGCTGGAGGCCTGCGGCACCAGCGGGATGAAGGCCGCCCTGAACGGCGTGTTGAACTGCAGCATCCTCGATGGTTGGTGGGACGAGTGCTTCGACGGTCACAACGGATGGGCCATCGCCTCCGCCGACGACGATGCCGACATCGACCGCCGCGATCAGCGCGAGGCCACGAGCCTGTTCGGCTTGCTCGAACGCGAGATCATCCCGTTGTTCTACGACCGCGGCGCCGATGGAGTCCCCGTCGAATGGATCAACAGGATGAAGGCCAATTGGTGCTCGCTCGGGCCATTCGTCACGGCTGCGCGCATGGTGCGGGAGTACACCTCCACGCTGTACGAACCGGCGGCCGCCAGCGCTACGACGATGCTCGACAACCACTCGGCACGCGGCCGCGCGTTAGCTCACTGGAAGCAACACGTCCACCGATCGTGGCCCGAGGTCAAGGTTGTCGACCTCGACCTCGACACGTCGGCCGCTCACGAGGGCGACCAGCGAGTCGTGCACGCCCGAGTCGAGCTCGGAGCCCTCAACGACGGCGAGGTGACGGTGCAAGCACTCCACGGCCCGATCGACTCAGCCGGCTCGTTCATCGCGCCGCCGGCAACCGTGACGCTGCTGCCCACCGGCAACAGCGCGTTCGAGGGCAACTACCCGGTGGGCGAGGCCGGACCGTATGGAGTCACGGTGCGCGCCATTCCACACCACCGCGACTTGATCAGCGCAATGGAGATGGGGCTCGTCGCCTGGGCGACGTAGCTCTTACGATCCGGTGAACTCGGCCTTGCCAGGGCCGTGTTTCAAGAAGCTGTAGACGCCGATCTGGCTGTCTGCGGTGTGGAAGATCTCTTCGAACAGGTTGCGTTCGAGGTGCAGCCCGTCAGCAAGCGGCACATCCATCCCGACGTCGACCGCCCGCTTGATCAACGCCTGAGCCCGCAGTGGGCCCCTACACACTTCGGCAGCCAGTGCCGTAGCACGCTCGTGCAGCGATTCCGATGAGACCACTTCGTCTGCGAGCCCGATCCGCAGTGCCTCTTCGGCCTGCACTTGACGACCGGTGATCATCATCTCTTTGGCTCTGCTACGTCCGATCAGCCGCGGCAACCGTTGAGTGCCGCCACCTCCCGGTATGACTCCGAGCAAGATCTCCGGTTGGCCGAACACGGCCCGCTCGCCGGCGATTCTGTAGTCGCACGCCAGGGCGAGCTCGCAGCCGCCACCGAGGGCGTAGCCGCTGACGGCGGCGACGACGAACCTCGGAATATCGGATATCGCATTCAACGCGGCGTGAAATCCGGCGGTGATCGCCCTGCCTTGTTCGGCCTGACCGAACTCGTTGATGTCGGCACCGGCGGCAAAGATTCGTTCTCCGCCAGTGATCACCACAGCACCCGGTGGATCGGCAATCATCGACTCCGCTGCAGCCCGCAACTCGACCAGCAGCGCCTGCGAGAGTGCGTTGACCTTCGGATTGTTCAGCGTGACGATGGCGACGCCATCATCCCGACGCTCGACCAGTACCAGTTCTGCCATCCCGCCACCATACGCATCTTGCCCAGCGGAGCCGTCAGCCGTCGATTCCTTTGAGCATCTCGTCGGCGGCTGTCCAGGGATCGACTCGGCGTCGGGCGACGTCGAGTTGCAACTCGTCCCATCGCTCGCCAGTAGTCAGTTCGCGGGCGCGTTGTTCGAGGCGACGGGCGACGATCTCGCGCAGTTCTTCGCCGACACGGAACTGCCGGCGACGGGCCAGTTCGCCGGATGCCTCGATCGCTGCGCGGTGGGCGAGGACCGCGTCCCAGTAGTCGGTGACGCCCTCGTTGGTGATGGCGATCACCGGCAGGATCGGAGGATGCCAGGCGCGGTCGTCGAGATCGGAGAGTTCGAGCATCTGCTCGAGGTCGCGCCGAGTGTCGGCAACGCCCTTGCGGTCGGCCTTGTTGATCACGAAGATGTCCGCGATCTCCATCAAGCCAGCCTTGTTGGCTTGCACCGAATCGCCCCAGCCGGGATTGACGACGACGACCGTTGTATCGGCCTTGCCGGCGATCTCGACTTCGACCTGGCCGACACCGACCGTCTCGATCAGTGTCCACGGCCGACCGATGGCATCGAGCAATCGAGCCGCTTCCGGCGTGGCCAGCGAGAGCCCGCCGAGATGACCGCGGGTCGCCATCGAACGAATGAAAACGCCCGGATCAGTGGCGTGGTCTTGCATGCGGACCCGGTCGCCGAGAATGGCGCCACCAGTGAACGGCGACGATGGGTCGATCGCCAAAACCGCAACCTGCACATCCTGAGCCCGAAGGTGGCCGATCGTCGCACTGGTCAGCGTGCTCTTGCCGGAGCCTGGGGCGCCGGTAAGGCCGACGAGATAGCCGTTGCCACTGAGTGGGTGTGCCAGGCGGGCAATCTCCTTGGCCTCGTCACCGCCACGTTCGATCAGCGAGAGCAGGCGAGCCAGCGCGGCGCGGTCCCCATCGCACGCAGCGCCGAACAGTTCGGCAACGGGACGCGTGCGGCCTGCCACTAGTCGATGTTGACGACTTCGGTCACACCATCGATTCGATCGCGCATGATGCGCTCGATCCCTGCCTTCAACGTGCCGGTGCTAGCCGGACAGGTGCCACATGCCCCGACGAGGGTCACTGAGACCACACCGGTTTCCTCGTTGACGTCGCGCAGAACGATGTCACCGCCGTCGGCTTGCAACGCCGGCCGGATGACTTCGATGGTTTCTTCGACTTGGGCGCGCATGGTGTCGACGTTTCTTTCGATGGAGGCCGCCTGTCATTGAAGCAGGACCGACCGTAGGATTGCGACTTATGTCAACGTCTCGTTGGTCACTCCTCATTCCCCCGAGTGCCAGATCGAATCGGGCCGGGCGTTGATCGCTCACCAGGGAGGGTGGGACGAGATCCTGTTGGTGCTCGGGCCGATAGCCGTCATCGTCGGCTTGTTGATGCTGGCCCGCAAACGCGTCGAGGCCGCGGAGCAAGCCCAGCCTGGCGCCAACGGTCGGAAGCCGCCGCCGCCCGACGTCAGGCCTTAGACGCGCTCGATATCGGCACCGATGCCCACAAGGCGGCCAACCAAGTCGTCGTAGCCCCGATCGACGTGATGCACGCCACTGACGATCGTCTCGCCTTCGGCGGCGAGCCCAGCCACAACGAGCGCCGCTCCGGCACGAATGTCGGGGGCGCGCACAGGAGCACCACTGAGGCGGGCAACGCCGCGGACAACGGCATGATGGCCGTCGGTTCGGATGTCGGCTCCTAGTCGTTGCAGTTCCTCGACGTAGCGGAACCGGCCCGGATACAAGTTCTCGGTGACGATGCCGACCCCGTCGGCGACCGACAACATCGTGACGATAAGCGGCTTGTAGTCGGTGGCGATTCCGGGATACGGCAACGTGGCGACGTCGATCGAGCGCAAACGTTCGTGCGCCCACACCGCCAGCCCGTCGCCGACCGATGTGACCGTCACTCCCATGTCGGCAAACCGGCGCAACAACATCTCCATGTGGTCGAACCGCGCACCGCGCAACACCACCTCACCGCCACAAACGGCGACAGCGGCAAGGTACGTCGCCGCCTGAATCCGATCTGCGACAACCGCGTGATCGGTGGCATGCAGCGAACCCGGCTCGACGCCGTGCACGACGAGGGTCGACGATCCGGCGCCCTCCACATCGGCGCCCATCGACGTCAACATCGCGCACAGATCGGCGATCTCCGGCTCGCGCGCAGCGTTGTCGATGACCGTTGTTCCCTTCGCATGAACTGCCGCGGTGAGGATGTTCTCCGTCGCTCCAACGCTGGGGAACTCCAGCGTGATGTCGGCGCCGCGCAGCCGATCTGCTGTCGCCTCGACATATCCATGCTGCAGCTCGAACGTGGCACCCATTGCTTCGAGACCCTTGAGATGCATGTCAATGGGGCGGCTGCCGAAATCGTCGCCGCCGGGAAGCGACAGCGTGACCTTGCCACAGCGACCGAGCAGCGGACCGAGCACGTTGATAGAAGCGCGAATCCGTTCGACGAGCTCATACGGTGCGACTGGTGTGATGTCGCCACGGTTCGTCATTGTGATCGACCCGCCGCCTTCGAACGACGTCGACACCCCGATGGCCGCAAGCAGATCGCTCATGATGGCCACGTCGGCGATTGCCGGCACATTCGACAGGTGATACTCGCCGTCGGCGAGCAAGGTCGCGGCCATCAGCTTGAGTACCGAGTTCTTGGCACCGGGCACCACGACCTGGCCGTGCAGGGGCGCGGCGCGTCGAATAACAATCCGGTCGGAATCCATCGCCTCCAGTATGGCTCAACCCGCACCCCACCCATGGCGAACCGGAGAACCTCGCAGCGAGACCGTTGCCGGTCGGCCGCCAGTAGCCTCGTTGCGTGTCCCGCCGCGAACGGACGTTGCACCACTCGTGGCCGGCCGGCACACCTGAGGCGCAGCACGCCCTGACGCCGCGCGTCGACCTCCTCGAAGAAGTCGTGACCGCGACCGATCTGGCGTCGACGACGTTCGCGCAGCACGAGGGCCCTTTCACTGCCTATGAGCGCAGGGTCGTCGCGGGGCCGGAGACGGTCGACGAAACGATCCGCTACCTCATCGTGATCCCCTACTTCGGATGGCTGTTTGCCCTTCCGGTGCGTGGCACACTACGCCGCCGTCCGCACGACAGGGCGATGCCATGGTGGTCGCCACCAGATCGCCTGACGCCGCGACACGCCGCCACGTTGGGGCTGCTCGCAGCTGCCTCGATGGCGGCCGCGTTCGCCAACACGCTGTTCACCCAGACCGCCAGCTTCGCGGCCGATGGATTCGGCATCGACGAGCGAGCCCAAGGCGTCGGCGGCGTGATCGTGCGCCTGGGCGTGGTCATCGCGATCCCCTTCGCGAGGCGCGCCGCCCGCCGCGGCCGGCGCCCGATGATCAGCCCCACCGCCTGGCTTGCTCCCTTGTGGTGCGCGCTCGGTGCCATCGCCCCCAACTTCTGGGTGCTGGTCGGCACCCAGACGATCGGGCGTCCGGTTGGCCTGGCCCTGGCCCTGCTGATCGGTGTTGTCGCAGCAGAGGAGATGCCGCGCAGCAGCCGCGCATACGCGCTCAGCGTTCTGGCGCTGGCCGGCGGTCTCGGCGCTGGTGTGGCAGTGGCTGCGCTCCGTCTTGCCGATCTCGGACGAGATGGTTGGCGGCTCGTCTATCTGCTCTCGCTCATGTGGCTGGTGCCCGCGTACAGCCTGATGCGACACCTGCCCGAGACGCACCGATTTCAACAACGTCACCCCGTGGCACCGACGCTCGACCGCCGACGGTTCGCGATCATCTCAATTGTCGCGATCTGCGCCAACCTGTTCGTCGCCCCGGCCTCGTTCTTCCAAAACCGTTATCTCGACCACGTCCGCGGATACACCGGCGGCGGCATCGCCTTGTTCACGTTGTGCACGGCCACGCCAGCCTCGCTCGGGTTGATCGCCGGCGGACGGATCGCCGAAATGGTCGGTCGCCGTGCGGTTTTGGCGATCTGCATGCCGCTGTCGACCCTCCTGGTGGTCGGCACGTTCACATACGGCGGGGGAACCATGTGGCTGCTGGCGCTGACCGGTGGCCTGTTCGCCGGCGCCGCCTACCCGGCGTTCACCGTGTATCGCACCGAGATGTTCCCCACCGGCAACCGTGGCCGCGTGAACGGATACATCACCGCGCTCTCGCTCGCGGGTAGCAGTATCGGTCTGCTGCTCGTCGGTGCACTGGTGCATCGCGGCTGGAGCTACGGACAGTCGATGCTCGTGGTGGGATTCGGACAGGTGCTCGCAGCGGTGATCGCCTACATCTTCTATCCCGAAACCGCTCATCTGGAGCTCGAGCAGATCAATCCTCAGGACGCCTTAACCGAGATCTGAGATCCACGATGCAACGCTCGAGGCAATGATCGCATCGCAACCCTTGAGGTCGTGGCCGCGTCCTTCGACCCAATGGTGCGTCACCTTGCCAGGAATCGTCGCGGTCCACTGCTCCAACTCCGCGGGCGAGGCGAATGGGTCACGAGTGCCGTGGATGAACAGGCATGGAACGGTGAGGCGCGACAAATGCTCGACACGCAGCGAGTCGGGCTTGCCCGGCGGGTGCAACGGATAGGAGACGAGCACGAGTCCCTTCGATGGGAGCGGGTCGTCGGCATCGCCGACAACCATCGAGCAAATCCGTCCACCCATCGATCGTCCACCCAGTACGAGACCACCCTTCAGTAGTGGCGCCGCCGCGTCGCGAACGGTCTGCATCAGAACAGGCGCACGGTCGGGTGCCTTGCGGCCTGCCTTGCGATAGGCGAAATCGGCGCGCACGCATCGCATCGGTGCGACAGCGGCTTCGATGGCCAACAGGCTTGAATGAGTTCTGCTGGAGCCCGCGCCTGGGAACAGCAACAGGTTCATGCGAGCAGGATGCGGCGCGCTTCGCCGAGGCGTTCGATCTCCTGGCCAGCGACTTGTTCGTCGCCACCGAAGTCGGGATGAACCTCGCGCAACCTCGATCTGAATTGAGTCATCACTTCCTTCTTGGTGACCTTGCCCGTCCCCATCGGAAAGCCGAGCAACTCCAACGCCCACGCTTTCGGATCGGCCATGGTGGCCAGAGTCGAACCTGCTGCCCCGGCGAGGTTGGCGATGAACGATGGCCCGATCGAGCCGTGCCAACGCATGGCCTTGTGGAGCGAAGGGTTCAATGCTCGCCGCGCCTCGAGGCTGAGGCGCTCGACCGCGTAGATCGCCCCGAGCACCTGCGCCAGCGGCGAGCCCTGAGGATTCAGGCTGAACCGCACGCTGTCGCCTTCGCCCTCCAACCGGTGCACGCTGACGGCAAGCCCGTGACGGTCGACCTGATACCGATGCTTGAGCCGCGGTTGCACGACACGTTCGCCGCGACTGACCTGGTCGAGCAGCCGATGTACATCGGGAATGAGGTCGTCGTCGACATCGGGGAGATGCGCCGCTATGACGGCGCCGAGCAGCAGCCCACCGAAGCCGGGAGTCGGATCGACCGGCAACACGAGGTGGCCCAGTGACACACGTCGCGTCGGAGTAACGGGACGCGAATGCCACACTTCCAACTCGGCCAGCAACACGACGATCTCGTTACACGTACGGTCGAAGCAGGTCGTGGAGATCGCCGGCGACCGCCTGCGTCTCCACTGCATCAGGCTCGTCGCCGTCGACGAGGGCTGCGGCGAGGTCATCAGCGAGCTGACACGTGCGCACCCACAGTCGCTTGTCGACTCCATACGGGGCCCGCTCGGGATCGGCGACATCGATGGCGGCCAGCAGTTGCTCGAGCCCATCCGCGTCGAGTGGGTTGCGCTGCAACCGCTCACCCGCCAAGAAGAACGTCGTCAACGTCTCGAACGGCAACCGATCCGTGTCGTCGTCATCGTCGACATCCTCGGGTAGATCGACGCCCTCGTCGTTCTCGACATCGTCGAGGATCACGTCGACCAGTTCTTCGTCCTCGGTCCTCACCAACAAAACGTCCTCTTCCCATCGGAATGGCAGGCCTCTGGCGACCAAATGAGAAGTGACCAGGTCGCGCTCGCCGGACTCCCATTCGGCCAGGTCGTATTCGGTCGACGCAGCCTCTTCGGCCAGCGCGATGGCCTGGGGTTGCGGCGTCTCGCCATCGTCGTCAGTTGCGATGCCGAGTCGTACTTCGACCTGGGCGACGATGTCGTCGGTCTCCTCTTCGGCGGTCTCGGGCACGATCAACTCATTGCCATCCCACGCGTGAGGAACCGTGGCATCGGCAAGAGCGGCGGCGAGTTCGGCCATCTGCTCGAATGACCAATTGGCGAGGTCGTAGTGCACCCGAGTGGCGTCGGGGTCGTTCGGATTCCATTCGTCGGTCACGCCCTGACGCTATCCGCCAAGAACGTGTGTGGCGAGGAAGGCGTGCATTCGTCCGTACTCGTCGAGCTGATTTTCCGGCTTGCGAAAGCCGTGACCCTCGCCCTCGTATACCACCAGTTCGACGTCTCCGCCCGCATCGCGGCAACGCTCGACGAAGGCTCTGCTCTGATCAACCGGAACGACAGGATCAGTGTCGCCATGCATGACCAGCAGCGGTGTCGTCGCCAATCGATCGGCAAAGTTGACAGGGGACCGGTCGTGGTACAGCTGCACAGAGTCGGCCTGCGCGCCGACCAGCGAATCCGTGTAGTGCCGCTCGAATCGGTGGCTGCGTTCGGCGAGATCCGAGAGATCGGTGACGGGATAGGCGACGATGCCGGCAGCGACCAGTGTCGGGTCGGCGGAGATGACACCCAGCGCTGTGAAGCCCCCGGCTGACGACCCCACGATGGCGGTGCGCGCAGGCGAACCCCAGCCCTCTCGATGAGCATGACCGATGGCGTCGATCGTGTCACTGACGTCGAGGTCCCCCCAGCGACCGCGCAACGCCTGTTGATACGGCCGACCGTGGCCTGTCGAGCCGCGGTGATCAGGCACCAGCACGTTCCATCCCGCGGCACGCCAATAGGCGATTCGAGGCATGAACGTGACCTGCCACTGATCGGTCGGGCCACCGTGCAACCAGCACAACAACCGGTCAGTCACTGCATCGGCCCGATACATGCGGGCGCGCAATGTCTCGCCATCGGCGGCTGCGATCTCGACGAGATCGGGCTCGGCCAGCGAGAGATCCTCCCAGCCGCTGAGCGGTCCGATGGCCACGACGGTTCGTTCCCAGGTGGCATCGTCGTACACGACGACTTGAGTGGGCGTGCGCGCCCCCGATCGCAACGCGGCCAGCCGGTTGCCGTGCCACGACAGTTGGCCGTGCACGCCCCGCGCAACCTGGCGAACACTGCGACCCGCGAGATCTACAACACACAAGCTGCCGAAGCCGCTTCCATTGCGCGTGAAGGCGATCTGGTTTCCGGCGGGGGAGACAGCGAAGGATCGTTGGCCCATGCCCCAACTCGGCCCGCCGTGTTCGATTGGTTCATCGAGCAGCGGCGCTTCACCGAGCCAGACGTTGAGCCAGCCGTTGTCATCGCGAAGGCACACAATTGTTCCATCGGGCATCGACCGGATCTGTTGGATCGACGCGGTCGGAATCTCGTCGACAATCTCGCCGCACGGAAAGTTCGTTCGTTGAAGTCGGGCACGATCCCATGGCATGTCGGGGACGTTCCACGCCTGCCACATCACTGTCTCACCATCAGGCGTCGTACTGGGATCGAACACGAAGTCGGCAGAGCCTTTGTCCAGACGTGTGGTCGACGCGTCGTCCAACCGCGCCGCCCAGACCGCGGCCTCGTCGACGACGTACACGACCTGGTCACCGCCGGCAACGGCCCACGGCGCAGCTGCGGTCCGTGCGGGCCCGTGATGTGTCAGCCGACGAACGGGCCCTGTCGGCGCGGGTTGCAGCCACAGATCGCCGTCGATCGCGACGTAGATCACCGCGCTTCCATCTGCGCTCCAACACCAACATCCGCCGCCGAAGCCGCGGCCCGGTCGTGGGGGCGGGTACGCAGTCAACTGTCGCACGGGCGAGCCGTCGAGCGTGTCGATCATCAGCGCCGCCGAACCCCCGGCAGACAGCACGTAAACGATGCATCGGCCGTCGGGGCTCAACCTCGGCTCGGTCAGATCCCGCGAGACGATGCACCGCTCCACAGGTATCGCCACGGCGCGGACTGTACCCGCGTAATTCGTTGGACAACTCTCGAAGGCTCTGACAATCTCCATTCACCCGAGACGGAAGGAGGTGCCGCAATGCTGAGAATGACAACCACCACACAGCTCGAAGTTGCCGCGCGCCTCGCCGGCTTGGGGTCCCGCACGGCCTGACGCCCGCTTCATCGCAAGTAGCGGACCACGCCAGCGAACCCTCGAGCCCTGTTGCGCGCTCGCTCTATCCCCATGCACGTCACCAACCCAAGGAGCAATCCCATGTTGTCAACCCACCCCTACGTCGCCCAACAACTGATCCGCGACCGGCAAGATCGCCTGCGCCAAATCAGTCAGCAAACGCACCTGCGCCGCGAGGCCAGACGCATCAGGCGACAACAACACATCAAGACGTAGAACCATCGGGCTTCGCCCGCCCACCACGACGATGTACGGTGGACGGGCGATGGCCCCGAATCAGTCTCCTCAGCAGCCGGACCGCAACCTGGCACTCGAGCTGGTGCGAGTCACCGAATCGGCTGCGCTGTCCGCGTCGCGCTGGGTCGGCCGTGGCGACAAGAACGGCGCCGACAAGGCCGCCGTCGATGCCATGCGCACCGTTCTGTCCACCGTGCCGATGGACGGCATCGTCGTGATCGGCGAAGGCGAGAAGGATGAAGCCCCGATGCTTTTCAACGGCGAACACGTCGGCGACGGCACCGCTCCGCAGACCGATGTCGCAGTCGACCCGATCGACGGCACGACCTTGACGGCGTACGGGCGCGCGAATGCCATTGCGGTGATCGCTGTCAGCGAGCGCGGCACGATGTTCGATCCCGGCCCGTGCGTGTACATGCACAAGATCGCCGTCGGCCCAGAAGCTGCCGGCTCGATCGACATCACTGCCACGCCGACGCAGAACCTTCGTTGGATCGCCAAGGCCAAAGGCGAGTCGGTTCGAGACCTCACCGTCGTGATCCTCGACCGCGACCGGCACACCAGCCTGATCGCCGAAGTTCGCGCTAGTGGCGCCCGAGTCAAGTTGATCACCGACGGCGACATCTTCGGCGCGATCGCAACCGGGTGGCCGGATGCCGGCGTCGACGTTCTCCTCGGCACCGGAGGCACACCCGAAGGCGTCACTGCCGCTGCAGCGCTGAAGTGCATGGGTGGCGAGATTCAGGGACTGTTGGCTCCGCGCAACGAAGCCGAGCGTCAAGAAGCAATCGACATGGGCTTCGATCTGTCGGCCGTGTTGACAACCGACGACCTGGTCAGAGGGAACAATTGCTTCTTCGCCGCAACCGGCATCACCGACGGCGAGTTGCTGCGCGGCGTGCGCTACGAGCGAAACGGAGCACGCACGCAGAGCCTCGTGATGCGTTCGAAGAGTGGCACTGTGCGGATGATCGATGCCCGCCACCGCATCGACAAGCTGTCTGCGTTCGCCGCCGTCGACTACGGCTGAACCCAACCACCACGACGGAGACCGGAAATGGCCACTGATAGATCCCTCTTCACGATCGAGGCCCGGCCTGCGCCCGTGAGCTTCGATGCGGCACAAACGGCCGTGATCGTGGTCGACATGCAGAACGACTTCGGTTCTCCGGACGGCATGTTCGGACAAGCGGGCATTGATCTGTCCGGCATCCGAGCAACGATCGAACCGACCCGGAACGTGTTGACGGCTGCCCGACGGGTCGGAATGATGGTCGTCTACCTGAAGATGGCGTTCCGTTCTGACCTCTCAGATGCAGGCGCGCCCGATGCCCCGAACTGGTTGAAACACGTGCCGATGAAGGCTGGTGAGAGCGTCACTGCGCCGGACGGCAGGCCGAGCCGGGTCCTCATCAGAGACACGTGGAACACCGAGATCGTGGAGGAACTCTCGCCCGAGCCCGGCGACGTAGTCATCTACAAACACCGGTACAGCGGCTTCTTCGAGACGGATCTCGACGCGATTTTGAAGGAATCGGGAATCCGCAATCTTGTGTTCACCGGGTGCACCACGAGCGTGTGCGTTGAATCAACGATCAAGGACGCGATGTTCCGCGACTATCACTGTCTCCTGCTCGAAGACTGCACGGCGGAAGCGATCGGCGCAGCCCTGCCTCGAAGCAACCATGACGCCACGCTCCTGGTGATCCAGCTGCTGGTCGGATGGGTCTCGGACTCCACGACCTGGCTCACCGCTCTCGAACAATCGGTCCTCGCTCCCGCCGCTTCGTAAGTGGCCCAGGCTGAGCAGGACCTGGCCGTGGAGCGACCCGCGCAAGAACTGAGGATCGTCGGCCCGGCTCGGCCGTACCGCCACCAAACTGGTCGTCAGTTGCGCTGGACGAGGCTGGAGATGCGTCTCGCCAAAGCCCGCGGAGCAACACCTGATGCCGCAGCCAACACCTTGTTGATCGCGCCCGGTACGCACAGGGCGTGACCTCTGGCGACATCATGCAGACCCGCCGCGGCCACCTCGGTCGCCGACATCCAAGCCATCGATGGCATCTGCATGGTGTAGGACTCGGTTCGGCTGACACTCTGAAACTCGGTGCGGGTCAGGCCAGGGCACAGTGCTGTGACATGGACACCGGTACGGCGAACTTCCTCGTGAAGGCTCTCCGACAACGAGGTCACGTAGGCCTTGGTGGCCGCGTACACAGCGAGCTTTGGCGCCGGCTGGAAGCCGGCAACGCTGCTCACGTTGAGCAGGTACCCACGACCCGAAGGCACCATCACGCCGAGCGCTGCGCGGCTGATCAGCGTCAGTGCCAAGACGTTGAGGGCGATTTCGGCGCTCATTCGTTCGGAATCCAGCAGATGGAAATCGCCCGACGTGCCGAACCCGGCGTTGTTGACGACAAGGTCGATTGAATGCTCGGGGTCGGTGATGCGACCGACGACCGAATCGACCCCTTCTGCGGTCGTCAGGTCCGCGGCCAACACCTCGACACCCTTGTAACGCGCAGCCAACTCGTCGAGCCTGTCGCCCCGTCGGGCGACGATCACCTGAGGTATGCCGGCCTCGCCGAGCAGTTGCACCATCGCCTCGCCGATCCCGCTCGATGCACCGGTGATCAGTGCCGACCTGAATGGATAGGAAGTGCTCATCCGGGTCAATGGGCCGCGGTCGAGATGCCGCCGGATGCGTTGAGGCGAGCGTGGGCCCGACTCAATGCGGCCTCTGCCTCTGCATCGTCGTCGTTCCGCAAGATGGCCTCTGCCCTGTCCTTGGCAGCCATCGCCCGTCCACGGTCGATGTCATCGCCGAGCTCGGCAATGTCGCTGAGGATGCTGACCTTGTTGTTGGCGACCTGCACGAATCCACCATGAACAGCGACGTCGAGCTGTGTGCCATCGGCCAGCGAGATTCGGGTGTGGTTCTCCGTGAGCGCGCCGAGAAACGGGGCATGACCAGGTAGGAAAGCGATCTCGCCGCCGCCAAGGGTGCGCGTGATCACCTGTGTTGCCTCACCCGAGAAGACGACCTTCTCGGGTGACACCAACTCGACCTGCATCG
>JANMQX010000100.1:0-2657 GCA_031370745.1 Ilumatobacteraceae bacterium | reverse complement strand
ATGGTCAACGACCGCGTGGTGAAGGGCGATCGAATCCTGGTCACCACGCTGACCAAGAAGATGGCGGAAGACCTCACCGAGTATCTGCTCGAACAGGGCCTGCGGGTGCGCTACCTGCACAGCAACATCGACACGATTCAGCGCATCGAGATCCTGCGCGCCCTGCGCCTCGGCGAGTTCGACGTCTTGGTCGGCATCAACCTGTTGCGTGAGGGCCTCGATCTTCCCGAGGTCTCGTTGGTCACCATCCTCGACGCCGACAAAGAGGGCTTCTTGCGCAGCGAGACGTCGTTGATCCAGATGATCGGACGCGCTGCGCGAAACGTCGACGGTCAGGTGGTGATGTACGCCGACAAGGTGACTGCCTCGATGCAGAAAGCGATCGACATCACCCAGCAACGCCGGCTTCGCCAGATCGAGTACAACCTCGAGAACGGGATCGATCCGCAGACCATCCGCAAGGCGGTCGGCGACATCTTGTCGCTGCTGCGACCCGATGATTCTTCTCCGGTGCCGGGCAAGGACCGTCGCCGCCAGCGCGAACGCGACAAGGTTCAGCGCGAGCTGAAGACGCTGCCGCAGCAGGAGCTCAATCGGCTGATCATGACCCTCGAAGAGGAGATGCACGAAGCAGCGGCCGAGCTCAAGTTCGAGTACGCCGCTCGCCTCCGCGACGAAGTCAACGACCTGCGCCGCGAACTACGCGACGCCGGGTGACCAATGCCGGGCTACCAGGCCGAGACGAGGGGCGCTGACAGAACGGTGGTCATCGAATCGGGAGGGAGCGGCAGGGCAAACAAATAGCCCTGCCCGAGGCGACAGCCCAGTCGCACCAATCGGTCGCACTGCGTCTGCGTCTCCACGCCCTCGGCGATCACTTCGAGCCCGGCATCGGCAGCCATCGAGATCATCGCTTTCACGACCGCGGGCTCGCGCTCACCGTCGATCACCTGTCCGGTGAAGCGGCGATCGAGCTTGACCCCGCTGATTGGCAGAGAAGTCAGCGTTTCGAGGCTCGCGAACCCGACGCCGAAGTCGTCGAGAACCAGCTTCACGCCGGCATTGGCGACATCCGTGAGCTCGCTCAGCGTCGACGGCGACAGATCGAACGACTGCCGCTCGCTGAGCTCGAGTGAGATCAGCTCCAGGGGAATGTTGTGCTTCTCGGCGAGATCGGTCACCGTCTTGCGGAGACCCGATGCGGGAATCGAGTCGAAGTCGAAGTTGACAGCCAGGCGCAGATTCGGTGACACGTTGCGGAACGTCGCGAGGTGCGTGAGACCGTCATCGAGCATGCGATGGAACAATGCGGCGTTCAGGCCGGCTCGCTCGATGCCAGGCAGGAACTCGTAGGGCTCGCGAATGCCGGTATCGGTCTGCCACCGGGCCAGTGCCTCGATCGCCACGACATCACCCGTGCGCATGTCGACGATCGGCTGGAAGTAGGCGCGGATGTGGCCGCGGTCCAGGGCCTGAACCAGTTCGGTGGTTGCCGCGTCGAAGCTCGTCGTGGCGATGCTCACGGCGGAGCGTGCTGCGCCAATCGATGCCTCGGCTGCGTCGAGTGCCGCGCCGAGGCCGACGCCCGGCAGGCGCCGACCCACGCCGACCCACGCTGCGATCCCGGCAGCACTCAGCGTCTGGCGAAGAAGGGTCTCCAAGGCCATCGCCTCCGGCGCGTTGAGACCGACAGCGAGGATGCCGAATTGCAAACCGGTGATCCGTGCGCAGAAGTGGCGACCATCGATCGTCGCGTTGAGCAGCTTCCCGAAGTCGGCGAGCAACTCGTCGCCGGCGTCGTGGCCTTCGCGCTTGTTGAGCTCGTGGAGCTCGTCGAGGCAGATCATGAAGATCCACGCTTGCTCACCGCTGGCGTTGCAGCGCTCGTCGTCACGGTGCAACTGCGTTTCCCACGACTGCCGGGTGGCGGTGCCGGTCAGTGCGTCGAAGGATGCCGAAGCCTGTTCGTATCGGCGCGTGCTCGAGGCGAGTGCTTCCTCCGCCCCAGCGAGCGCACCAAGGGTGTTGGCGAGCAAAGGGATCAACGACTCGATGTCGGTGGGCATCGCTCCCGGTCGTTCGCGGCTGAGCCCCACCAGCGATCCATATTCGACGCCGTTGGGCAGCGTTACGGCAACGACCATCTTGGTCACGTTGGCGAGAAACCGATCTGTCGAAAGATCGTTCGGCAACACGCTGTTGGAGACGATCGAGAACTGCGGATCGACCGAGGCGATCACGATCTGCTCGTAGTCGTTGGTACGAGTCAGTAGCCAAGTCGCATACCCCGAATGTCGCCGCAAGTGCTCGAGCGCGGCGCGTGCCGTCCGCCCCAGGGTTGCATGAGTTGTCAGTCCGCCGTTCATGCCTGGTCTATCGGCACGGAGCGGGCGAAACTAGAGCAGAACATGTGTTCGTTTCCTGCTAGATTCGGCGACATGTACCACAGCGGCCGATCACACTCATCTGGGTAGCCTCGCCACAATGCCTGCAGTCGATTCCGGAAAGATCATTGTT
Organism: Ilumatobacteraceae bacterium; assembly: GCA_031370745.1. Classification (GTDB taxonomy): domain Bacteria; phylum Actinomycetota; class Acidimicrobiia; order Acidimicrobiales; family Ilumatobacteraceae; genus JAENVT01. Next base: position 140 of record JANMQX010000100.1, on the reverse strand, counting down.
CGCGGTGCGCGCGAGCACAACCTTCGAAATGTCAATGTCGAACTGCCGCGCGACAAGATGATCGTATTCACCGGGCTGTCGGGCTCCGGCAAGAGCAGTCTGGCCTTTGACACCATCTACGCAGAGGGCCAACGACGGTA
>JANMQX010000361.1:0-5609 GCA_031370745.1 Ilumatobacteraceae bacterium | reverse complement strand
CTGACCGGCTCCAGAATCTTTGCGCCGACGGTGGTGATCCCAACGACACAGAACCAGCGATGAACGATGCCGCGCAGCGCTCCTAGTTCCGTGCGAACCGCATTCGAACGATCGTCTGTCGAATTGTGAGAGGATGCCGCTACGCCGATTCCTCGCCGCTTCACACGCGTCCGGGAATAGCCGAGGTGCGAGCCGCCCAGAGGACATCGCCAACGCACCGCCTATTCTCCCACCGCCGGAGCCATGGCCTCGACGCTCGACCCAACAGGTGCCCGGTCGGGCGTCGAAGCTCGAGTGCCTGGCGATCTGCATCGACGAACACGATGCTGCTGTGGCTAGGCGTCGAACCGCATGCCGCGGACTTTGATGTCGCGCAACCGGAGTCGGCCGTAGGTTTCGGGCACGTTGGGGTCGACTGAAAGGGTGCCGTCGACGACGTCGAGCCCGAGCAGCGTTCGCAATCCGAGCAGCGGTGTACCCGCTGCCCACGCTTGGGGCTTCGAGGCGGTGGGATACTCGACGGGGACTGATGTGGCGGCGCGGGGATAGCCGGCGAAGACTTCCGGCAGGCGATGATCGAAGTATGTCGCTGCGTCGAGCATCGACGCGACGAGGCGCGATGCGTCGTGTCGGTAGCCGTAGCGACGAAGCCCCTCGGCAACAAGCGATGTGTCGTGGGGCCACACGGTGCCGTTGTGATACTCGATCGGGTTGTAGCCGCAATCACGCGTCGACATCGTCCGAACTCCCCATCCGGTGAAAAGCTCCTCACTCATCAACAGCGTGCGTGTCGCCGACCCATGATCGCTGTCGAGAATGCCACTCCACAAGAGGTGACCGATGTTCGACGTCAGGGCATCGACCTGCCGCTTGCTTCCGTCGAGCGCCAACGCGAGATGCCCGCGCTCCTCCATCCAGAACGCTTCCCGGAAACGACGACGTAGGGTCGCGGCCTCCTCGTCCAACCGATCGGACAAGCCCTTGTCGTTCCACACTTCTCGAGCGAGACGAGCGGCCCGCCGCTTGGCATCGTAGGCATAGCCTTGGATCTCGCACGTCGCTCGTGGCAGATCCGACATCGTTCCATCGGCGAACAGGATCGAGTTCGGAGAGTCCTTCCAGCACTGGTTGTCGAGCCCGCGCGGTGAACGAGTCTGGTATTCGAGGAACCCGTCGCCGTCGCGATCGCCCCATGCATCGATCCACACAAGTGCGGCGCGGGCTGCTGGCTCGAGCCGACGCACGAGTTCGACATCGCCGGTCCAACGTTCGTACTCGTCGAGCAGCACGAGAAAGAGCGGTGTCGAGTCGTGCGACCCGTAGTACGGCGAGTGCGGGACGATGCCGCGCGCGACGAGCTCACCGCGACGCAACTCGTGAAGAATCTTGCCGGGTTCTGCGTCGCGAAACGGGTCATCCTCAGTCGCCTGGTAGGCGGCGAGCGCCTCGAGCGTCGCTGCTGCAAGGCGGGACTGGAACGGCAAGGCCTGGTAGGCGGTGATCAGGCTGTCGCGCCCGAAGAGCGCCATGAACCATGGCAGACCTGCTGCAGGGAGTGACGAGGGCAGGTCGGGGAGAGGCCGGAAGCGAAGCGCGGCTAGGTCGACGAGACTCTGGCGATAGGTGTGGCGAAGGTGCTCGTCGTCGGTCTCGAGCCGAGGCGCATCGTCGAGCCATTCCTCGAGACTGAGCGCCATGTGCGGATGCAAGAGGCCGAAGCCACCGTGGCCCGTGCGTGGGCCACGTTCGACGGCGTCGGCGGTGCAGTACACGTCGATGCAGACGTTCCACACCTCCCGCGGCGCAAGCTCGACGTCGAAGCTGGCGACACCGCAGCTCACCGTGGCCGGCTCGGTGAAGGTGAATCGCGTCGAACGCTGAAAGCCATCGTGTTCGTACGCCAGGGTGACCTCGTCGGTGGCGATCGCGATGTGGGCCCCGGAAGCTTTGTCGAGCCCGTCTTTGACCTCGAAGATGTCGGCGAAGTCCGAACCGAAATGGAGTTCCACATGCAGGAACTGGATGTTGTCGCTGTTGTTCTCGAGGGTGACATCTTCGTGGAGTCCGTCGGCGACGATGCGATCGCGCTGCACGGAGACGTCGGGGTTCACACCGACTCGTGCGGAAGCAAGGGTGCCGAAGATGCGTGCCGAGTAGTAGTCGGGCTGATGCACCGTCAGTACCCGCAGCGGTTGGCCATCGATCAACAACCGCCATTCGGCGAGATGGCGGACATCGGCGAAGAAGAACCCGGTCACACCGCCGTGGGCAGTGTCGCCTGCGCGGTCGGATACGAAGAAGGTGCTTCCGTCGAGGAGAACGAGTTCGTCGCTCATCACGCGTCTTCGCGACGGGCTACCACGGCAACGGCCCTGCGCTCGGGGAGGCCGGGGAAGCTGTCGCCCACCACCGCTGCTCACGAACATCCTGCGGGCCGGATCGAACGTCAGGATTGGCAACCATCTCGGTCATCAACCCTAACGCTGTCGACGGTCGTGGGTCGGGCAAAGCCGGGGCCGAACACCAATGGAGATCACCCGCGTCACGGCTGCCGTCGTCTTGCACCGTGACCGTCACCGACGGCGAGATCGTCACCCCGGCAACCGTCGCGGTGGGCTGGCTGAGTGTAGGCGACCTTGCTGGCAGGGCCGAGTGCCACGGTGAAGGTGGTGCTCACGGTGGTGGTCAGTCCGGTCGAGGCGGATGTGAGGGTGTAGCCGACACCCACTTGTCGATTGACGTTGATCGTGCACCGCAAGAGCGGCAAGACCGTTACCATCCCACTCGCCCCACGCACGGCGCGAGCGGTGGATCTCGCCATCGGTTCTGTGTGAGCGCACAAACGATCCGCGCCTGTGTGTGCTCACACAGATCGACTGCGCGCCCGTCAAACACGCCATATCTGCCGACCCTAGGCTTGCCACAAGCCGATCACGGTCAGCACCTAGTGTAAATGAGCTGATCACAAGGTATGCCGAAAGTCGCAACCCCGAGAGGATGTGCCGGCCCGGCGACCGTCACGACCGGTGCCGTCCTCGTCGGTGCCGAGGTCACGTCGTCGGATGCGATAGCGATCACCGCGAGCACGGCAGCGCCGCCGGCAAGGGCCAGATTGAGGTCAACCGTCGGCAGGGAGCCGACGTCGGACAGCCAAGCCTCGAATCGAGCCGCGATCTCGTCTTCGGTCAGGCCCGTCAGCGACGACGTCGACGATCGCGAGGGAGGTCATTTGCTGTGCGGGCCACGGGACCATGTTGCTCGGCCCCGTGGCCGTGGGTTCGTTGTCCCTGCCGTGTCGGCGGAGTGACGACCACTTACTCAGAACCCGCGGATTAGGAGTCTCCTCAGAGCCGTTTCTGACCGTCCCCGACTGTCGCGCCCATAGATGGGGTGAAATATGGGATGACCGAAGGCCTCGTGCGCGACATCGGGGGGAGTGTGTCGCTCGCATGTGACCGCACAGATCGCCGGTTCCCTGATCGCCTCTCGGTTGCCGCTCGCGCGTTCTGCGCCGGCGGGCCGTGAACGTTCTGTATCTGCTCTTCCGGTGCGCGCGCGAGCGACTCAGCCTTCGCCACCCCAGAAGCAGTCACCGATCCATCGGCGCTCACTGGCGGACAGGTGATGGTTCGCTTGGAACTGCTCGGCGTCTGTTCATTTGCCTCACCATCGTCCTCCCAAGGACAGCGCTCGTAGTGAGACGTCGGGACCCCAGTGCAGGAAGACCAACCCCTGGAGGCGTCGGACTCTCTTCGGGTGGTCAGCCGGATACCTGGGCGACCGGTGGCACTCGGCGGGTCAAAAATGTGGCCGACCCGCCCGAGGCGCGCACGCCCGCCGATCAGTCAACGCGTGGACGCGAGCGCTTGCTGCAGCTGCCAGAATTGTGCACCGATGTCCCCGCTGGGGATGCCGACTTTTGAACGCCGACGAAGTATTCCTCCGAAGACCGGTTCGAATGCAGCAGAGCCTGCGCCAACGATGCCAGCGATACCCCCCGTCGTCGCCAAGCCGGCCAGGCCCAGGATCGGGATTGCGAGACCAGCGGTGAGGCCCGTGAAGACGAACGCCCGCTTCACCAGGGTCCGTCGGTGCTGCTCCCGCATCATCGCCGCATATCGGTCGATGCGCTCCCTGACGTCCGCGGTTGCCTGAGCGGGAGTCTGATCCGCTCGGAGAACACGGCCGCGCCACTCGTGGAATGCCGCGCGATAATCGATGACATGCTGCGTGTTGGCCAGCTCCACACATCGTTTCAGGTTGTCGAGACCGCTCCCCTCCACCGCCGGGACCAAGAACGGCCATGCGAAGGCACCGAGAAGTCCCGAGTCATCCGGTGAAACCCCACTGCCGTCGTCGTCTAGATCGATATCACTCGACATCTCGCCGGTCGAACCGTAGGCCGCAACGACATCAACTTTGGCCGCCGGCACCCCTGCGAAGAGCTTCCGGTCGTTCTCAGCGTCAAGAACATCCCTGAGGTAGAGACGGGTCTGGAACTGTCCATCGGAGTCTGGATTCTCCCGCTTCGCCTCCTGGACATTCGTGACGTCGAACCTGACGGCAGTTGTCAACGCCTGTGTGCTGACGGAAAGGTCAGGATCGGCGTAGTTGTCATGAAAGTAGCGGCGCTTCTCGTCGTCCCAGGGGATCTTGTAAAGAGCCCCACCAGGCAGGTCACGCAAGACGCTGAGGACCTCTGACTGCAGCTCCGGCCTCCGACCAATAGTGCGCCAACGATCGACATCGTCAGGCATAGCCGCCGGAATGGCGAGGCGGTCGAAGAGCAGAACATCGGCGGCGAACGGGTCAGGTCGAAGATGGTCAGAGACGGAGAAGGTCCCCCAGAGTTCCCAATCAGTCGACATTCGATCTTCCCTCGACATGCGGAAGTGTAGTCGAGCTGGAAACCCCTACGTCCGCCGCGGTCGACGGAGCAAACGGAGAGATGCCCGGCCGGGCGATCGTTCGCGCATCGAGCCCTGCATGACGAAAGGTTTAGACCAGACAGCGCCGAGGGGCGGGACGGGGCTTTCCACGGTTCTAATGTGAGCCGCACGATGACGAGGAGGACAGCATTGACATCGCTCGCAGAGAGTCGGAGCTCGGTTGGGGCTCTCGAGTTGGCAGCAGGAGTCCACGAACTCGCCGCTGCGGTGGCGGAGCATCGCAGCAAGTTCGACTCGGAAGGTCGTTTGCCTGATCACCTCTTTGAGCAACTCGCCGCGCTCGGTCTGTTCCGCCTCCTCTTGCCGACATCGCTCGGTGGACCCGGTCTGTCAGCTCTCGAGTTCATGGATGTCGTCGAAGCAGCCGCCGCACTTGACGGCACGATCGGCTGGCTCGTGGGCAATGGGGGTGGCATGGCGCGCGCGGGCGGATACCTCCCGGCAGTGAGCGCACGAGAGATCTTCGACGATCCCTTGGCGTTCGTGGTCTCGTCGACGGGTGCGGTCGGACGCGCGGTTCGCGTGCCGGGCGGATATTCCGTGAGGGGACGGTGGCCATTTGGAAGCGGTTCGCCGCACGGCACGTGGTTCGCTCCGATCTGCGCGGTCGAGGACGGCGAGCAAGCCACCGGTGAAGTGATCTTCGTGTATGCACCCCGT
>JANMQX010000285.1:0-2111 GCA_031370745.1 Ilumatobacteraceae bacterium | reverse complement strand
CCCGAACTTCACCGAGGTCACACCGAGTGTCGCGCCGGGCTCACTACCGCGGCACATCCAGCAACTGCCCGCCGCTGCGCTTGTCGTGGTCGTGGCCGGTGATGGGGGCGAGATCGTGTGCAGCCCGGCGCTGCCGCCCTTCGATGGGTTCTGCATCGCATTCGACCGTCCAGACTGGATCGTGGACGACCGCTTCGCTGACGCCATGACGCGCGCACTGCACCTTCCCGAGTTCGTGGGCGAGATGGACGCAGCCGCGCTGCGCTTCACGGCTGCGGAACTGCTCGCTCGGTTGGAGGAGAACGGTGTGGCCTGCGGCCCCGTCCGGAGCCGATCGGCGATCCATGAGGATGCACAGATCCGCCATCTCGGGCTGCTGTCGGAGCACGACACCGGCTTCGTGGGGACGGTGCGTCAGCCCCATCCGATGTGGCACTTCAGCGCCACACCGGCGCAGATCACCACGTCGATGGGTCGAACGGGGGAGCACACCTGCGAGGTGCTGGCCGAGCTGGGAGTCAGTGCGGACGGGATCGCACAACTCCTGCGCGACGGCGTCGCCTTCGCACCGTGATCAGCGAGTGACTCGTGGGTGTCGGTGCGCTGTTCTGGTTTCCCCGCCCGCTCGCGCGCTAGACCCGCGGCCATGGACATCGATTTCCTCTGTCCCGATGCGATCAACGATACGCACGCGTACTTTCGCGAAGTTCGCGGCCGTGATCCCGTGGCGTGGAGCGAGAGACACAGGGCCTGGGTGATCACGGGGCATCCCGAGCTGGCCGAGGCATTCCATAATCCGCTGCTGACCACGGAGCGCATGGGCGCATTCAAAGAACGGCTGAGCGGCGAACGTAAGGACGCGCTCGCGCAAGCCGTCGAACTGCTCGACGGATGGATGCTGTTCCATGAGCCGCCGATGCATACCCGTCTACGGGCCCCATTCGGCAGGGCGTTCACGCCGCGGACGGTCCGCGGACTAGAGGATGATGTCCGCGCGATCTGCGATCGGCTGCTCGATGCGATGGAGGTGAACCGTTCGGGTTTCGACATCGTCGAGCAGTTCGCGCACCCGCTCCCGGCTGCGGTAATCGCGCGGCTCTTCGGCGTGCCGCCCGAGCTCGGCGATTGGCTCAAGGAGTGGTCCGCTCGGTTTGGCGTGGTGGTGTTCGGCGCGACTCGGCGGTCGGATTACGAGGAACTGGCACGAGCGGCCGGCGCCGAGTTCCACGAGCACCTCGGCGAGCTGCTGCGGGCGCGCCGCGAGGAGCCGGCCGACGACCTCCTCACCGCGCTCCTCACCTACGAGGGTAGCGACGATGGGCTTTCGACCATCGAGGTTCTGGGTGCCTGCTCGCTGATCTTGTTCGCTGGTCATGACACGACGTCCACCCTTCTCGGTTCGGCCGCCGTCGCCCTCTCCAATGACCGAGAGCAGGCCGATCTGCTGCGCGCTGACAATCAGCGCGCTGATGATCCTGCTGTCGTCGAGTGTGCGGTCGAGGAACTGCTCCGAGCCGAAGGAGCACCGAAGGCGATGATGCGCCAGGTGACACAGGATCACGAGTTCGCGGGCCATGGGCTTCGGGCCGGCGAGAGCGTGTTCCTCAACATCCTCGCAGCCAATCGCGATGCGCGCGTCTACGAGCACGGCGACGACCTCGACCTCACCCGGGATCCGAACCCGCATCTCACCTTCGGTTTCGGCCATCATTTCTGCCTGGGCGCGTCGCTAGCCAGGATGGAAGCCCGAATCGCCATCCCGGCTCTGATCCGGCGCTTTCCCGACCTTCGGCTCGACGGCCCCGTCGCGTGGAAGCCGAACATCTCGGACCGTTCGCTCCAATCGGCCCCGATGCGCGGATGAGCAGTGTCGGGGGGAGCGACGATCGGCAGTCGACCCTTTCTCCGCATTGCGGATACGGTCCGGGCCATGCGCATAGGAATCAACGCCACAGGTCTCGTCCAACGGGCATCGGTCGACGCGTTCGTCGATCATGCGCTGGCGGCGGAAGCTGACGGTTTCGCCAGCTACTGGCTGGCCGAGCATCCGACCGGCGGACTCGACGCATTGACCGTCCTCGCGGTTGTTGGGCAGCGGGTGAGCCGCATGG
>JANMQX010000339.1:0-2431 GCA_031370745.1 Ilumatobacteraceae bacterium | reverse complement strand
CCTACGAGGAGCTGCACCGGCTCGGCTGGGCCCACAGCGTCGAGTCGTACCTCGACGGCCATCTCGTCGGCGGGCTGTATGGGGTACGGATCGGCGGGCTGTTCGCCGGAGAGTCGATGTTCAGCGACGCGACCGACGCCTCGAAGGTCGCGCTCGTCAGCCTGGTCGATTGGCTCGTCGAGTAGGGCGCGACGCTGCTCGATGTGCAGTGGACGACGCCGCATCTGGCGTCGGTCGGGGCGATCGACATGCCGCGCCAGACGTATCTCCGGCAACTCGCGCACGCAGTGGCCGAGCGCTGAGGGACGTCGGCCGGGTGCGTGCACGGTGCATCGGTGCCGGTGGGTTGCCCCACCGGCACCGGCGCCCAATCGCTGTGCCGAGGTTCGCCGCCGTCCCTGACACCACCGATTGACTCTGCCCGCTAAGAAAGTCCGCCAAGCCCTTCGCACCGTGCGGTTGAATGATCGGAACGCTGCGTGGTCGACTTGAGCGTTTCTTGAAGGAAATTTCAGCGTGCAACACTTTGGCGATATGCCGAACCCAGTCGAGCACCCGAACCGCGATCCGCCGTGGCTGATGCGGACGTACTCGGGTCACTCGACGGCCGCAGCGTCCAACGATCTGTACCGGGCCAATCTCGCCAAAGGCCAGACCGGGTTGTCGATCGCCTTCGATCTCCCGACGCAGACCGGCTACGACCCCGACGATGTGATGTCTCGTGGCGAAGTCGGCAAGGTTGGTGTGCCTGTCGCCCATCTCGGGCACATGGAGACGCTGCTCGAAGGCATCCCACCCGACGAGATGAACACCTCGATGACGATCAATGCCACCGCTGCTTGGATGCTCGCGCTCTACGTCGCCAACGCCGAGTCGCAGGGCGTCGATGCCGCCGCACTTCGTGGCACCACGCAGAACGACATCGTCAAGGAGTATCTCTCGCGCGGCACGTACATCTTCCCACCGGCCGCCTCACGACGATTGATCGTCGACATGGTCGCGTGGTGTGCGAACCATGCCCCGAAGTGGAATCCGATCAATGTCTGCAGCTATCACCTGCAAGAAGCAGGTGCGACGCCTGTGCAAGAGATCGCTTACGCCCTTGCCACGGCCATCGGCGTGCTCGACGCGGTCCGCGACTCCGGCCAAGTCGAGCCGGCCCAGTTCGCCCAGGTGTACGCCTCGATCTCGTTCTTCGTCAACGCCGGCATCCGCTTCGTGGAGGAGGTCTGCAAGCTGCGGGCGATGACCGAGATGTGGGATCAGATCGGCCTCGAGCGCTACGGCGTCACGGACGAACGTGCCCGCCGGTTCCGGTACGGCGTCCAGGTCAACTCCCTTGGCCTCACCGAGGCTCAACCCGAGAACAACGTGCAACGAATCGTGCTGGAGATGCTCGCCGTGACGTTGTCGAAGCGGGCCAGGGCGCGCTCGATTCAGCTACCGGCTTGGAACGAAGCGCTGGGATTGCCGCGCCCATGGGATCAACAGTGGTCGCTGCGGATGCAACAAGTACTCGCGTTCGAGAGCGATCTCCTGGAGTACGACGACATCTTCGATGGGTCGGTGGTGATCGAGGCGCGAACCTCCGAGTTGCACGACGCTGCGTTGGCGGAATTGAACGAGGTGCTCGCCCTTGGCGGCGCCTTCGAGGCAATCGATGAGATGAAGAACCGGCTGGTGGGTTCGATGGTCGATCGGACACGGCGCGTCGAGTCGGGCGAGCAACAGGTGGTCGGCGTTAACGTCTTCACCGAGACGGCGTCGTCGCCATTGGGCACCACCGGCAACATCTTGACGGTCGATCCGTTGCTCGAGGCCGAGACGATAGCCGACGTTCGCACATGGCGCGAGGGGCGCGAATCGTCTGCTGTGACTGCTGCGTTGGCCGCGCTGACGGCAGCCGCGGCCGACGGGACGAACATCATGGACCCGTCGATCGAGCTGGCTCGTGTCGGAGGTACGACCGGCGAATGGGCCACTGCGTTGCGCATGGTGTTCGGCGAGTACCGGGCCTCGACCGGCGTCGTCTCGGCTGCTGGTCGGCCGGGCGGCGAACTGGTGGAGGTGGCGGCCCGTGTGAAGTTGATCGCTGGCGGTCCACCGCGATTGTTGGTGGCCAAGCCGGGCCTCGACGGACACTCGAACGGTGCCGAACAGATCGCCGTTGCGGCGCGTGACGCCGGCATGGAGGTGGTGTATTCCGGGATACGCCTCACCCCGGCTCAGATTGTCGCCTCGGCGCGCGATGAAGATCCCGATGTGATCGGACTGTCGATCCTCAGTGGCTCACACCTCGAACTCGTGCCCGCCATCGTCAAATCGCTGCGCGACGAAGGTGTCGACGCTCCCGTGATCGTCGGCGGCATCATTCCGGAAGAGGATCGAGCGGCGTTGATCGCCGCAGGCGTCGCCGCCATATACACCCCGA
>JANMQX010000276.1:0-4588 GCA_031370745.1 Ilumatobacteraceae bacterium | reverse complement strand
TGCGGAACATGATCTATGCCCGCAGTTCGGCACTTGATCAACTGACGGTCGTCGTGCTGGACGAGGTGCACTTTCTGCAGGACACCTACCGCGGGCCGGTCTGGGAAGAGGTGATCATCCACCTGCCGACCCGGGTGCGACTGGTGTGTCTGTCCGCCACAGTCAGCAACGCGGCTGAGTTGGCCGAGTGGATCTCGACCGTGCGCGGACCGACGACTGCGATCGTCGAGGACCGCCGTCCGGTGAAGCTCGACAACCTGTATCTGATCGGTGACAAGACCCATGAGCGGCTGCACCTGTTGCCGACGTTGGTCAACGGCCGGATGAACAGCGACGCGGCCCGGCTCGACGAAGAGGCGGCGCGCAATGCGAAGGGAACTCGACCAAGACGCGGAGCGGCGCAGGCCCGGCGACGTCTGTTCACACCATCGCGGCTCGAGGTCGTCGATCTGCTGGAGCAACACCGAATGTTGCCGGCCATCCACTTCATCTTCAGCCGCAATCAGTGCGACGAGGCGGCCAAGGCGCTACTGGCGGCAGGAACCCGCCTGACCAGCGGTGCGGAACGCGATCGCATCAGGGAGATCGTCGATACCCGATTGGGTGCCATCGATCCAGCGGATCTGGCTGTACTCGGGTACAACAGCTTTCTCGGGCAGCTCGAGGCGGGCGTTGCCGCACACCACGCAGGGATGGTCCCACCCTTCAAGGAAGTAGTGGAGGCGTGCTTCGTCGAGGGTCTCGTGAAGGTTGTGTTTGCCACTGAGACGTTGGCGGTCGGCATCAACATGCCGGCCAAGACAGTGGTGATCGAGAAGCTCACCAAGTTCACCGGCGATCATCACGCCTTCTTGACGCCGGGCGAGTACACGCAACTGACCGGTCGTGCCGGCCGCCGCGGCATGGACGACCTCGGATACGCGGTCGTGTTGTGGAGCCCGTTCGTGCCCTTTGACCAGGTCGCCGCGCTGGCAAGCAGCCGCACGTTCCATCTCAACTCGGCGTTTCGCCCGACGTACAACATGGCCGCCAACTTGGTGCGGTCGTACACCAGCGAGCGCGCCCATCACCTCCTCAACCTGTCGTTCGCCCAGTATCAGGCTGATGGCGACGTGGTGCGCATCGAGGCTCGCCTCGATCGTCGTCAAACCCATCTCGCCGACCTGCTGGTGCGGGCCCACAGCCCATTCGGCGACATCGACGAGTACCGCACGGAAATGAAGGGCGTCGCCCAGCCGGTCGTCGGTGGTGCAGTTGGCCGCGACGACCTGGTGACGCTGGCATTGATGAAGCTGCGGCCGGGCGACGTGATCTACGCGGAGAAGGCTCGCTACGCCGGACGCGTCGCAGTGCTGGCCAGCGCTCACCGCAAGGGCGGCATGCGCGTGACTGGACTGACGGCGCGTCGTGATCTGGTGATGTTGACGGCGCTCGATTTCGAGGAGCCACCGCGCGCGCTCGGCAGGATCGAGCTACCCACCGACTACGCGCCCAACCGTCATGACTTCCAAAAGGAGGTCGTCCACCGCCTCGAGCTGGCAACGCTCGTGCCGCACTCGAAGCGGGCGCGTCGAGCTGTCGAGGTTTCCGCGAACGGATCGCATCCAGTCGAGGACGATCCGGATCTCGATGATCGCTTGAAGGCTGCCGCGCAGGCCGAACGGGTGGCGCGTGAGGTGGAGGAGTTGCGCACTCGGGTGCGAACTCGCAGCCAGTCCGTGGCTCGTGACTTCGACCGGGTGTTGCGGGTGCTCGAGAACTGGGGCTATGTCGACGGCTGGAGTCTCACCGACGCCGGCAAGATCTTGGCGAAGACGTTTCACGAATGCGATCTGCTGATCGTCGAGTGTCTGCGCCAAGGTCTCCTCGACGACGTCGATCCGGCGGCGCTGGCTGGTCTGGTATCTGTGTTCGTGTACGAGCACCGCAGCCCCGAGGCGCCTCCAACCGCATGGTTCCCGTCGCCGACCGTACGCAAGCGCTGGCAGAGGATTGCCGAGATCAGTTATGAACTCGAGGAGATCGAGGAGGAAGCCGGCCTATCGGTGCACCGTCCGCCCGATGCGACCTTCGTTGCGGTTGCGTTTGCGTGGGCGGCAGGCGAGGGTTTCGCCGAGGTCGTCGAAGCGGAAGAGTTGTCTGGAGGCGACTTCGTGCGCACGATGAAGCAGCTGATCGATGTGCTTCGTCAGTTGGCCCTCGTTGCGCCCGTTCGGGAGACACGGCGCAGCGCGGAGCAGGCAGCCGACCAGCTCTTTCGCGGGGTGGTCGCGGCTTCGAGCGCGATCGAAGTTGTCGAGGATCTCGATGCTGTCGCTGTCGAAGTGGACCAAGACGGGCTGCGCGACGAGCGAAGTGATGACGATCCGCAAGGGTGAGGCGTGGGGCGAGCCCGCTGTGTGCCCGTCGGATCTGAGGGTCGTTTCCACCGACCGCGAACTTCGTGATTGGGTCATCTGGCACCGCACGCGCGGACAACCAATTCGTGATCTCGGAGTTGCCGGGGGAGACCTGGCGCGGACGTGTGGTGGCGCGACCGGCGCTCATCCCCGCGCAGCGAAGGTGAGCGTCGATGCCATGCGGGTGACGTTGGACGACGGCGAGCCGACCTGGGGTGTGGCCCATGTGGTCGCGCGCCGTCAGTGGTGGCGCGACGAGTTGGCGATCGTGATGAACGCAGAGTTCTACGGACCGTTCGAGGTTGCACCGCGATCGCATCCGAACGACGGGAAGATCGATGTTTTGCGTGTCGATGCATCGATGGGTTGGCGTCAGCGGCTGCAGGCCCGCCAACGGGCGCGCACGGGTACCCACCTGCCACATCGTCACCTGTCGCTGCGTTCTGTCTCTGACATCGATCTGCACTTCGAGCGGCCGATGGTGGTGTGGATCGACGGGGTTCGCTGCGGCACAGCAAGTCGGCTGACCGTCACTGCTGAGCCCGACGCGTTCAACGCCTACGTCTGACCAGCCAGGGCGGCTGGTCGCGTGCCGTCCCACTTTCCGTCGAAAGCTCCGAGGTCGGAGTATGGTCGAGCGCCATGCAGGCTTGGATCCTCGACGAATCTCCCGGTGCCTATCGATGGGGATCGATCGACCTTCCCGAGTTAGCGGCCGATGACGTTGCGATCGAGGTTGTGACCAGCGCGCTGAACCACATGGATTTGTGGGTCACTCGAGGCGCGCCGAAGCCGCCGTTGCCGCATATCCCCGGGTGCGACGTTGCCGGCATCGTCACTGCCGTCGGAGCGGCGGTCACCTCAGTCGCGGCGGGCGACGAGGTCGTTGTCAATCCGGGGGTTTCGCCGGTCGACGACATCGAGAAATGGGGCAACGACAGCCCGATGGGGCCGGGCTTCATGATCTACGGCGAGCACTGCTGGGGAGGCCATGCGCAGACGGCGATCGCGCCGGAACGCAACGTGCGCAAGCGTCCGGCGACGCGGACGTGGGCAGAGTGCGCCGCGTTCCCGCTGGCGTACCTCACCGCGTACCGGATGCTTCGTCGTGCCCGGCTGCAGTCTGGTGACACCCTGCTGGTCGTTGGGATCGGCTCGGGTGTGTCATGCGCTGCGTTGGCGCTCGGCACGGCGATGGGTGCTCGGGTGGAAGTGACGAGCCGCAGCGAACAGAAGCGGTCCCAGGCAGTTGCCATGGGCGCGGCTGCGGCGCACGACAGCGCTGCGCCCAAATGGTCGGTCGAGGCCGACGTCGTGGTCGAAAGCGTCGGCCCGGCGACGTGGGACCAATCTGTCCGCTCGCTGAAGCCAGGCGGGCGTATGGTCGTATGCGGAAGCACGTCGGGACCGAAAGTCGAACTGACGTTGCCGAGGCTGTTCTTCAAGCAGTTCGAGATCATTGGCTCGACGATGGGCAGCTACGAAGAGTTCGACGCGGTCCTTGCACTCGTGGAGAGAGGATTGCCCATCACCATCGACCACGAATATCCGCTACAGGGCTACGAAGAGGCGCTCGCTCGCCTGGAGCAAGGTGAGCAACTGGGCAAGATCGTGTTGAACCACGGAGGGAGCTGACATGGATGTCGAAGCGCTGAAGGCCACGGTGTGTGCCGAAGTAGACCGGCTCACTGATCAACTGGTTCACGCCAGCCACGAGATCCACGCTCACCCCGAGTTGAACTTCGAGGAACACTTTGCCCACGACCTGCTGGTGGACCAGCTGCGGTCCGCCGGTCTCGACACCACGGCCCACGCCTACGGAATCGATACCGCGTTCGAGGCATCCGTCGGCGAGACCGGCTTCAACGTCGCGGTGCTGTGCGAATACGACGCGCTGCCGGCCATCGGTCATGCATGTGGGCACAACGTCATCGCCACTGCCGGGCTGGGCGCGGGTCTTGCAGCGGCTGTCGTTGCCGAGCAGGCGGGAGGCATGTTGCGGATCATGGGCACTCCGGCAGAAGAAGGCGGAGGCGGCAAGATCGACATGGCCCGGCGTGGGGCCTTCGACAAGGTCGGCGCAGCGATGATGGTTCATCCTGCCGATGCCGACCTGATTGCGATGGACTGCATCGCCCTGCAGGAGCTTCACGTGCAATACCACGGCAAGGCGGCGCACGCCGCTGCTG
>JANMQX010000298.1:0-5038 GCA_031370745.1 Ilumatobacteraceae bacterium | reverse complement strand
ACGAGCCGGGGATTCTCCCGAATTTGGGCGTCTCGACCCGCTACACCCGAAGGTCGTCGCGAGTCGAGACGCCGTTTGGCGTTGCTGTCAGCCGGCCTTGCCGGTAGCCTGATTGCTCACGTCCTGGAAGTCGGTCGTCAGCGGCACAACCTTGCCGTTGTCGAGCTTGCTGAACACCACGCTGCGGTTGAACAGTCGCTGATACCCCTTCAGCCCGTCGGTCCATTCCTTGGTGAAATCGAGTACGGGAACCATCCCCTTCAGATCGAGCTTCGACGTCTTCGATGCAGCCTCATAAAATGACGCCGCATCGATGTCGCCCTTGATCGTTTCGGCGATCTGGGTGAATGCGACGAACGCCGCCCATGTGCCCATGCCACCGAGGCTGTTGTAGTCAAGCTTGGTGGTGTCGAGCCCGGCCTCGTCGAGTGCCTTGCGGTACTCCGCCCACGGGGGAGTGGAGATGTCGGGATACATGCCGGCGATGACGTCGCCGTTCGTCGCCTCGACAGCGCCCTTGGCTGATACCTCGTTGAGGTTGCCCTGGGGGCCGTATTGGCGGGCCTTGGTACCCGACTGCGCCCACGCGGTGTTCCATGTGGTGTATGGCGTCTCTGAGATGACGCCGATCACACAGTCGGCACCTCCACCGGTGGCCTGGGCGACCTCGGCCGAATAGTCCTGCGAGGTCGGCGGCAGAATGACCTCGGCGCCGAACTTCATACCCAGCGCCTTCATCGCGTTCTCCATGGGCGGGATGAAGATCTGGGCACCATCGATGATCACAGCGTTGATTGCCTTGCAGCCGTCTTTCACAGCTTGAGACACGGCACCCACTGCGTACATCGGCTGGTTACCGATGGGAAACGAGTCGGGGCTGGTCAGCTCGGACGGTGTGATCGGGCAGCACGGTCCGAACCACGTGATCTTGGACTCGGCGATCACGGGAACGATGCTTTCGGCGAAGAAGGTGAACGAACCCACAACCGAAACCATCTTCTCCTCGACGGCCTTCCGGGCGCATGTCGTGGCGACGGCGGGGTCGAACTGCTCGTCACACACGGTGACGTTGAGCGGTCGGCCAGCAATACCGCCGCGGGCGTTGATGTACTTCTCGTAGGCCTTCGCGGTGTTCGCAATATTCTGATACGTGGGTCCGGCTGCGTTCAGCGTCGTGACCGTCATCACCTTGATCGGATCACCAGTCGCGGCCGCCGCGCTGCCCGTCGGGGCGGCGGTTGCTGTTGGGGCGGCGGTCGCTGTTGGGGCACCGGTTCCGTTCGAGGCAGCCGTGCCGTTCGAGGCAGCCGTGCCGCTCGAGGCGTTCTTGTCGCTGCCGCACGCGGCGGCGAACATCGCGCACGCGGCCAGCAGGGCGACCCCGTAGCGACGAACATGTCGATTGGGTGTGGGCTTCGAGTGTGAGACGTGTGTTGTCATCTGTTCCCCCTGGTCGACCATGAACGAGTTCACGGTGTGTGAGCTGCGACCCCCCGGTCGCAGGTGAGCGTCATTTGACCACAAACATTCGATGTTTCGCCACTCGGTTGTCGAATTTTCGCAACGATTGCGCACCCAGCAACCGCGACAGAAGTTCACATTCCGCCACGACAAGTCCTACCTTTCTCCGGTAGTCACCCGATGCGGTGACCGCCATTCATTCACCCTTGATCGTGCCACGATGCAATCGTCTGGCGCCGTGTCGATCATCAACGCACATCGAGAGAACATGAACTTCGATCCTTCCGCACAGACCCTCGAGCTCGTCGAGCGGCTCGAGTCATTCATGGACGAGCACATCTATCCGAGCGAATCGCGCTTCTTTCGCGAGTCGATGGAGCTCGGGCCGTGGGCGATCTGGCCGGTGGTGGAGGAGCTGAAACCACTCGCTCGAAAGGCCGGTCTCTGGAATCTGTTCCTCCCCGCCAGTGAGCTGGGCGCGGGTTTGAGCAATGTGGAGTACGCGCCGCTGTGCGAGGTGATGGGCAGATCGCACCTCGCCCCGGAGGTGTTCAACTGCTCGGCACCCGATACCGGCAACATGGAGGTCTTGGCACGGTACGGCACCCCTGAGCAACAGCAGCAGTGGCTCCGTCCACTTCTCGCCGGTGAGATCCGCTCGGCCTTTGCGATGACCGAGCCGTCTGTCGCGTCGAGCGACGCAACGAACATCGAGAGCTCGATCGCGCGCGACGGCGACGACTACGTGGTCAGCGGTCGGAAGTGGTACACAACGAACGCGACCGACCCCCGGTGCAAGATCATCATCTTCATGGGAAAGTCTGATCCGACCAACCCGGATCGACATCGTCAACAGTCCATGATCCTGGTCCCGAAGGACACGCCAGGGGTGACTGTCATCAGGCCGCTCCCGGTCTTCAACTTCTATGGCATGCCCGACCGCGCATCGGAGGTCGAGTTCGACGAGGTTCGCGTCCCGGCGTCGAACATGTTGCTCGGCGAGGGGCGCGGCTTCGAGATCGCTCAGGGCCGCCTGGGGCCGGGGCGCATCCACCATTGCATGCGACTCATCGGACTCGCTGAACGAGCCCTCGAGATGATGTGTCGGAGAACCTCGCAGCGCGTCACCTTCGGCCGGCCCATCTCTGAACAGACCGTGACATTGGAACGGATCGCCGAGTCGCGCATCGCGATCGAGCAGACCCGCCTCCTCACGTTGAAAACTGCCTACATGATGGACACAGTCGGGAACCGCGAAGCCCGGCGCGAGATCGCGATGATCAAGATCGCCGCCCCCAACATGGCGTGCACAGTCGTGGACTGGGCCATCCAAGCGTTCGGAGGAGCCGGCACGAACAACGACTTCGGCCTTGCCGCGGCATACGCGACAGCGCGGCTGCTTCGTCTCGCTGATGGACCCGATGAGGTCCACCGCAACCAGCTCGGAGCGCTCGAGCTGCGCCGTCACGCGGGCAAGCCCGTGCTCGAGCCTCACAACATCTACGTTCCCGACTGGGGTTGAGTCGAGGTCGCCAGTTGTGCTGCGACCGCGGTTGGTGTCGGTTGGTTTCATCGTCGTGTCGACGAGTTTGTTGCGACGCAGATTGCAACCACTGCGAAATGGCCGAGTCGGCTCGGCACAGGTCCTCTCGGGCACCTACGTTGCGATCAGCGTTGTCGGTGCCGTCTGGGCCGTCCGGACAAAGCGCGAGGTCCGGTTCGCCGGTTTGCAATTGCCGGGAACGCCTCGAACACAGGCGTTCACCATTGGGACCCCGCTCAGTGCACCTCCCGTGATGCTGATCGCGTTGCTGGTGGCGACGCGGAGACGTCGCAGCGCGACGAGCTGGCCGACCGTTGACAACGTTGCGCGACAGCTCGATATCGGGCATATGCATTGGTTCAGCCAATGTCAGAGGAGATGGACGTGGGTGTGTTCAACGGTGTCTACCCGATCAGGCCAGGTAAGGAAGACGACGCTCGAGCGTTTGCGGCGGAGACGTTTGGCGCTCGGCGCCCGGACTTCGAGGCGCACATGGAGCGCGACAGCATCACTCGGGAGACTTGGACGTTGCAGGAGACTCCCATGGGCAGCTTCATGCTCGTTTGGTTCGACGGAGACGTGGAGAAGGCCTTTACCTGGCTCGCCACCGACACCTCCGATTACGCAGTGTGGTTCCGTGCTCAGGTTCTCGACGTGACGGGGGTCGACATGGCAACTCCGCCGGGGGGGCCGCCTCCGGCAGTCCTCATCGACTGGCCTGCCTGACCTCGGTACGCGGCTCTCGCGCTCAGGCGGCGCGCCAGATCTGCCGCTCGGATGGGTGGACAGTCCGCGCGTGGTCAGGCAGTCTGCTCGGATGCTCCTGTTTGGTTTGGGTTAGCAACATGACGGACTTGGACACGGTTTCGTTGGTCGCCGAAGTCATGAACGATGTCGGCGTCTGGTGGGCCGTTGCCGGCGGCTGGGCGATCGATCTTTGGCTGGGAGAGCAGACCCGCGAGCATCACGACATCGAGGTTGTCGTATGCGGACGCGATCAAGCCGAGGTTCGCTCCGCGCTTGGCGATCGCTGGGAGCTCTTCTGCCTCGATCCGCCCGGCAGTGCTTGGAGGCCGTGGAGCGGCGCTCTCGTCGCTCCGGCTTTCCAGCTCCAGCTTCGCTCACCGGCGATCGAGTTCGACATCTTCACCGAGTCGGCCGATCAGACGGTGTGGTACTTCCGGCGTGACCGCCGGGTCACTCGTCCATTGTCCGAGGTAACCACGAGACCTGCATCGGGGATCCCGGTCGTTCGTCCGGAGATCCAGCTTCTCTATATGGCTAAGGCGATGGAAGCCAAGAACGTTCAGGACTTCGACGTGGCCCGACCAAGACTGGATCGCTATGCAGCGTCGTGGCTCGCTGACGCTCTGGCGACCACGCTCCCAGACCACCAATGGCTCACTGCGCTGCGGTAGCTCAGAACTGCCGTCTCGCGCACTCGCCCGACTCCCCAGGGACTGTGCGATTGTGAATCAGGGGAGCGCCGAACTGTGGATATTCCGTACCTTCGACGATCACCCGTGTATCCGCGGTTCTGCGCTCCAACTCGCACTTGCGCCGGCGCGCCTGACCGGGGCAATCTGATTCCCTATGCCGCTTGTTGTTGTCAAGCGGTCATTTGACGGGTTTGTCGGCGGTGGGGGTTGACGTGCTCGGGCTCTCTGGTCGACGATGCTGATTGGGGAAGGTCGCTCCGTCGATGCCGTCGTTTCTCGCCGGTTTGGGGGGCCTTCCCTTTCTTGTTCCGTCGTCTGCCGCGCACGTCTTCGGTGACTGTCCAGTGCTCGGCGATGATCGCGACGGCCCGTTCGACGGTGACTTCGGTTCCGTCGATGTCGCAGATGATGTAGGGGGTCTGGCGGTTCATCACGATCCAGGCGCGATCGGCAAGCGCAGCGGCAACGACGCACAGCGCGCCGAGATGGTTCTTGCCGCGCTCGACCATCTGCACGTGATAGATCCGAGCGAGTTGGGGGTCTTGTTTGCGGGCGGTGTCGGCGGCACGCACGAGCGTGGTGCGCAGCAGCGACG
>JANMQX010000264.1:0-7334 GCA_031370745.1 Ilumatobacteraceae bacterium | reverse complement strand
GGCCCCGAAGGTGGCAGCGGAGGAGGTCTCGTGGTTGCCGAGGGCACCCCGGAAGATGTTGCGGCCATCGATGCCAGTCACACCGGACGCTTCCTGCGACCACTTCTGGTATAGACGCCTGTCGGGCCTGCGCGATGCGCTAGACCAGACGGGTGATGCTGACCGACGCAACGGTTGATCGCGCTGCCCTACAACGGCGCACCATCACCACCTTGCGGCTAGCCCAGGTGCCGGGTCAGGCCGCGATCGCAGGAGTCGTGGCTGTGCTCGCCCTCTTCATGGGTGATCTGTTGGGCGACGACAGGCTTGCGGGGTCGGGCAATGCCGCGTTCACGCTCGGCTCGGCCCTGATGGCACCGTCGTTCGCAGCGTTCAGCCGGAGACGCGGCCGGCGCCCAGCGTTGGTGACAGCGTTCGTCATTGGCGCATGCGGCGCCGCGGTAGCCGCCTTCGGCGGGCAGATGCGGTGGGTGTGGTTGCTGCTCGTCGGCATGGTGATGTTCGGCGGCGCGCAGGCCGCATCGCTGCAGGGTCGATTCGTCGCGGCCGATCTTGCCGAGCCCGGCGAGGGCCCCCGAGCGATCGCGGCCGTGGTGTGGCTCGGCACCCTCGGTGCCGTCTTCGGACCGGTTCTCACCCCCCAATGGAAGCGGCTGGCCCCTCGCTTGGGCCTCGCCCCAAATGTCGGTCCGATCGCCTTCGCCGCGATCCTGTCACTAGCCGCCGCTGCCGTCATCTGGGTCCGACTTCGTCCCGATCCACTCGCAGTCACCGGCGGAATCGATCCGACGGCAAGCCGCGCCCAGCCGATCAAATCGGTCAAGCGGTCGTGGGTGGTGATTCGACGCGAGCCGATGGTGCAGCTCGGATTGGCATCGATGATCACCGCGCAGTCGGGAATGGTCGCGGTGATGACAATGACGCCACCGCACATGCGCGATCATCATCAGGCCGGCTCCTCGAACTACGTCATCGCCGTCCACATCGCCGGTATGTACGGACTCGCCCCGTTCGTCGGTCGGTTCGTGCAGCGCATCCGGCCGGATCGCGCCGTGATTGTGGCAGGTGTCGTGCTCGCCTGCGGCACGGCTGGCGCGGTGCTGGCCGGCTACCACCGTCCCCTGATCTTCGTCGGCCTGTTCCTGCTCGGGCTGGGATGGAACATCGGTCTGATCGCCGGCAGTTCGCTGGTGACCAGCTCGGTGGCGTTCGACGAACGCGTCGAGCTACAAGGCACGGCGGATCTGATGATGAGCTTCTGTGGTGGTTGCGCGGCGTTCGGCTCGGGATTCGTCAAGCGAGCTTGGGGCTTTCACCTGTTGGCGAATGGGACCAGCCTCGTGGCCCTGACTCTGGCCGTGTTTGCGGGATGGATGGTCACACGACCCGGCAAGCCTCACTTCGTCTCGTGATTCACATGCCGCGTAAGCGTTTGCTCAACTCGTTGAGCCGTTCTTTCTCCGACTTGCTGAGCGAGTTCATGCCCGTGGCACTGATCTTGTCGAGCAGTTCGTCGAGCTCGCTCTGTGCCGCCGAGACCGTGTTGGATCCGGCCCAGGGTCCGGCGACCACCGCGGGTCGGCGGCTCTGCTTAGGAGTGCGCCGCCGGTGGGGTATCGCGATCTTCGGAAGCCACGGGATTCCTTCGAGCATGCCGACGGCGCGGGCAGCGAGCGCGCCGACAAGCAGCGAGACGACGAAGAACAACAAGCGTCGACCAGCGCGATCACCTGACAGTTGCAGTACTTCGGCTGCCACATAGACGGCACCGAGCACCCACGCCGGGATGCCGAAGAAGAACCGCACGTTTGGGTACTCGGCGATGTACGTCAGCAGCACGACAAGTTGCACCGTGTGCACGCCGGCCTGTGGCAGGTCGAGGGCAGTGCCGACCAGACCGGGAATGACGATGATCATCGCCAGGAACCAGGCAATCTTCGTGCGTCCCACTTGTTCTTCGAGCCTGCTGCCGAAGTACCACAGCACGGCGATCGAGATGATGACCCACAGCAGCTGTTGATCCAGGCCGTTGGCCAGCGGCCAGGTGAAGATTCGCCAGACCTGACCCGACTTGATCTCGCTGGGAATCAGGGCCAGCTTGAGCAAAATCGGCTTGTCGACCGGCTCCAGCGCGTAGATGAACACCGACACGGCGCACAACAGGCCGAGGAACGCTGCGGAACCGATGTCCAACTTGCCGATGCGGAACCAGGGATCGTTCGGTCCCCGTCGGCTGGGCTTGGAGTAGGCGAATCGACCGGCCACGGACCAAACCCTACCGCGGCGCACCGTGCGAGAGGCCTAGCCTCGATATCGCCATAGCCTCCAAGTTGATGGTGCAACGCCCGCCAACCGGCACGATTCCCGACTCGCCAGGGTCGTACCAGTTCAAGGACGCCCTCGGTCGTGTGATCTACGTAGGAAAGGCGTCCAGCCTTCGGCAACGACTTTCCAACTACTTCCAGGATCCACGCAACATGCACCCGCGGACCGCGCAGATGGTCGCGACGGCCGAGTCGGTCGAGTGGATCGAGGTCCGCAACGAGGTCGAGGCGCTGATGCTGGAGTACAGCCTCATCAAGCAGCACCGGCCGCGGTTCAACATTCGCCTCCGCGACGACAAGAGCTACCCGTTCCTGGCGGTCACGCTCGACGAGCAATACCCGCGGGCGTTGGTGATGCGTGGTCGCAAGCGCAAGGGCACCAAGTACTTCGGACCGTACGCCCACGCATACGCCATTCGCGACACGCTCGACCTCCTGTTACGCAGCTTTCCGATTCGCACCTGCAGCCCCGGCAAGTTCAATGAGCATCAGCGGTTGGGGCGGCCATGTCTGCTGTTCCACATCGAGAAGTGCAGCGGCCCGTGCGTCGGTGAGATCGACGAAGCCGGTTATCGACAGCTGGTCGACGAGTTGTGTGACTTCCTCGAAGGTGACACCGACGACATCGTCAAGCGCCTCGATGCCGAAATGAAGTCGGCATCCGTGGCGATGGAATACGAGCGCGCGGCGCGTGTGCGTGACCGCTTGGTGGCGGTGCGCCGGGCGATCGAGAAGCAGCAAATGGTTGCCGAGCGCAGCGAAGACATCGACGTCATCGGCCTTGCTGACGACGACCTCGAGGCCGCTGTGCAGATCTTCTACGTTCGAAAGGGACGCGTCGTCGGTCGCAAGGGATTCGTGGTCGACAAGGTCGAAGACGTCAGTCGTGGCGGGTTGATCGATCGGATACTGGAGGAGTTGTACGGCGACGAGCCGCCGCTCGGGGTGCCAAAGCAAGTGCTCGTCCCGGTCGACCCGGAGGACCTGAAAACCTACGAGGAGTGGTTGACGCTGATGCGCGGATCGCGGGTGCAGATCCGTGTGCCGATGCGCGGCGACAAGCGCAACCTGCACGAGACGGTGACGCGCAACGCCAAGGAGGAGTTCATGCGCCACCGCCTTCGTCGCGCCGGCGATCACAATGCGCGCAGTCGAGCGCTGACTGAACTACAGGATCTACTGGCGCTGCCCGAAGCACCGTTGCGCATCGAGTGCTACGACATGGCACATCTGCAGGGCAGCGACTACGTCGGTTCGATGGTCGTCGTCGAAGACGGGCTGCCGAACAAGCGCGAGTACCGCCGCTTCAAGATCAAGGACGTCCCCGGCAACGACGATTACGCAGCGATGGAGGAAGTGTTGACTCGCCGACTCACCGCATACCTCGACGAGCGCGACCGGCCGCTGACCGAGTTGGGCCAGCGGCCAGGCAAGTTCTCCTATCCACCGCAGCTTTTACTGGTCGACGGTGGCAAGGGCCAGCTCGCGGTCGCCGAACGAGTCGTTCGATCGCTCGGCCTCTTTGACGAGATCCCGATCGCCTCGTTGGCCAAGCGCTTCGAAGAGGTCTACACGCCGGGCCGCAGCGAACCGGTCGAAGTTCCGCGCGGCAGCGAGGCGTTGTTCATGCTGCAGCGAATACGCGACGAGGCTCACCGCTTCGCCAACACCTTTCATCGCGAGCTCAGGGGCAAGCGGATGACCGCCAGTTCGCTCGACGGCATCCCCGGCCTCGGCGAAGCCCGCAAGAAGAAACTCGTGCAAGTGATGGGCGGGGTGACCTCCGTCAAGAAGGCCTCGCTCGACGAGTTGAAGTCCCAGTCCTTCCTGCCCGACGCCGTCGCCGAAGCCGTCTACGCGAAGTTTCACCAAGCCACCGCGTCTTCGTCTGACGCCTGACCTCCGCCTGAATTCGACCGTACGATCGTTGCGTGACCGACGAGAGCTTGTGGGAGACCCACGCCGCCTGGTGGATCGAGGGGTTCACCGATGGCGCAGACCCGGAGTACGAGGAGCAGATCCTTCCTCTGGCGGCTGCCGAGTTGGATGGCGCCACACGGGTGCTCGACGTCGGATGTGGCGACGGACAAATCAGCAGGCTCGCCGCAAGGCTCGGCGCCGAGGTTGTCGGGATCGACCCGACATGGAACTGCGTCAGCATCGCAGTACAACGCGGCGGTGCGTCGTTCGCCCGCGGCGAGGCCGCGGCGTTGCCGTTCGCGGACGCCAGCTTCGACGCCGTTGTGGCATGCCTGGTGTTCGAGCACATCCGCGAGGTCGACGCGGCAATCGCTGAGGTCGCCAGGGTGCTGGAACCTGGCGGACGATTCTGCTTCTTCTTGAACCATCCGCTGCTCCAGACGCCCAACAGCGGATGGATCGATGACCACGTGTTGGATCCTCCCGAGCAGTACTGGCGAATCGGCGCATACCTCGTCGAGCACGAGAACGAAGAGGAAGTGGAGAAGGACGTCCTCATTCCATTCATCCACCGCCCGCTCAGTCGTTACGTGAACACCCTCGCCGAGAACGGCCTGCTGATCGAGCGGATGCTGGAGCCAGCGCCACCCGACGGTTTCCTGAAACTGGCGAGCGAATACCTCGATGCGGCCACGATCCCACGACTTCTATATCTGCGAACTCGCAAGCTGTAGGCAATACGCTCGTTGCCAGTGGCCGACATCGTGCTGATCACCGGACTGTCCGGCGCTGGGCGTTCGGGCGCCGCTGCGGTGCTCGAGGACCTCGGCTGGTACGTGATCGACAACCTGCCGACCTCGCTGGTCGACACGATCGTCGAATTGGCGAGCAAGCCCGGCAGCGACATCGAGCGGTTGGCACTGGTGTCAGGTCGCCAACACATCGACGTGCTCCCGAAGGTCGCCGCGCTACGCGGCGACGGGCACAGGGTGCGCATCGTGTTCCTCGACGCGACGACAGCTGAATTGGTGAAGCGATACGACTCGTCGCGACGCAAGCACCCGCTCGATGCCGAGGCCGACGGCCTCGTCGAGGCGATCGAGTTGGAACGCTCCCTGCTCGATCCTGTGCACAGCGCTGCGGATCTGGTGATCGACACGACCGAGTTGAACATCCACCAGTTGAAGACCAAGTTGATCGCTGCGTTCGATCAGACGGGCGACGGGCAACGGCTGCAGATTGCCGTCGAGAGCTTCGGCTACAAATACGGCTTGCCGCTCGATGCCGACATCGTGATGGACGTCCGGTTCCTCCCGAACCCTCACTGGGAGGAGGCCTTGCGGCCGTTGACAGGCCACGATCCTGCTGTTCGCGACTTCGTCTTGGAGCGCTCTCACGCCTCGAAGTTTCTCGACGAGTTCGAGGCGATGATGGTCAGTGTCGTGCCCGCATACGAGGCTGAGGGCAAGACCTATCTGACCATCGCCATGGGCTGCACCGGAGGCCGACATCGCAGCGTTGCCGTCGCCGAAGATCTGGCAGCGCGCCTTCGTGCTCGTGGTATCGCCGTTACCACGGGGCATCGCGACATCGCTCGCTGAACAACTATCCTCCTTGATTCCGCTGTATGTGAAAGGACCCACCGCGCATGACCGTCCGTGTCGGTATCAATGGCTTTGGTCGAATCGGCCGCAACTTCTTCCGTGCCGCCAAAAAGCGCGGCGTCGACATCGATTTCGTCGCCGTCAACGACCTCGGTTCGCTCGACACGATGGCGCACTTGTTGAAGTACGACTCGGTGCTCGGCGTGCTCCCCAATACCATCAAAGCGCACAAGGACGGCATCTCTGTCGACGGCGATGTGCTGAGGGTGCTGTCGGAGCGTGACCCCAAAGCTCTTCCGTGGGGAGAGCTCGGCGTCGACTTGGTCATCGAGTCGACTGGCATCTTCACCAGGCGCGAGACGGCTGCGTACCATCTGGAGGGTGGCGCGCCGTTGGTGATGGTCTCGGCTCCGTGCGACGGCGCGGACGCGACGTTCGTCTACGGCGTCAACCACAAAGACTTCGACTTCAAGACCCACAAGGTGATCTCCAACGCCAGTTGCACCACCAACTGCTTCGTGCCTTTGGTCAAAGTGCTCGACGACAACTTCGGTGTCGAGCAGGGACTCATGCAGACCGTTCATGCCTACACCGGCGACCAGATGCTGGTCGATGGTCCGCACAAAGATCTGCGCCGCGCTCGTGCCGCAGCCATCAACGTGATCCCGACCTCGACCGGCGCCGCCCGCGCTACCAGCCTGGTGCTGACCGCGATGAAGGGCAGGCTCGACGGCACGTCGCTGCGGGTCCCCGTGGCCACCGGATCGATCGTCGACTTCACCGCCAACCTCAAGAAGGCCGCCACTGTCGACCAGCTCAACGCGGCGTTCAAGAAGGCGGCAGCGAGCGGCCCGCTCAAGGGCATCCTCCGCTACTGCGACGATCCCATCGTCTCGAGCGACATCGTCACCGATCCGCACAGCAGCATCTTCGATGCCGGCCTGACAATGAGCATGGGCACCATGGTGAAGGTCTTGGCGTGGTACGACAACGAGTGGGGCTACTCCAATCGCCTTGTCGACACGGCGTTGTACGTCGGCAGCAAGATTCCCAAGAAAAGGAAATGAGCCACATCCCCACGCTCACCGACCTCGGCGACGTGAGCGGCAAGCACGTGTTGGTTCGAACCGACTTCAACGTGCCGATCGACAACGGCGAGATCGTCGACGACTTCCGCATCCGCGCCGCCCTACCGACGATCGAATGGCTCACAAGTCGTCGGGCACACGTCGTGTGTGCCTCGCACCTCGGTCGACCGAAGGGTCAGCCCGATCCGAAGTATTCGATGCAACCGGTCAGGCAGCGACTTGCTGAATTGGCGCCCGACGTCGACTTGCTGGAGAACCTGCGCTTCAACCCGGGCGAAGAGCGCAACGATCCACAATTCGTCGCCACGCTGCTCGACGGAATCGACGCCTACGTCGACGATGCGTTCGGCGCCTGCCACCGCGCCCATGCATCGATCGTCGGTCCACCGCGAACGGTG
>JANMQX010000156.1:0-5689 GCA_031370745.1 Ilumatobacteraceae bacterium | reverse complement strand
GCCACGAGGCGATGCGGCGCAGCTCTTCGCGCAACGCAGGGCTCGGCCTGCCGTCGCCGCGCACCTCGTCGGTGTCGCGAGCGGTAGGCAACGTGGCGGGAACCATGGTCACCATTGCTTCCATGCTACGACCGCGTGTCTCACCTGCCCAGTAGATCTTCCTTCCAGGGCCGGAACTTGGCGTGTCGCTGGCCGCTCGGCCCGGTGCCATCGCCGGTTGCATCGGGGTACAGCCGAAACGTGTGCTGAACCCTCACGTCGTCGGCGCGGCACGCCCAGTAACGAGCGTCGCCGCCAGCAGCGGGGCCGGCACGCCACAGCAGCCAGTCAGCGATCCTGCGTTTGTACTCGCCCTCAGGTTGGTTGGGCAGGTCCGAACCCAACGTCAGCAGCTCTGTGGGTGCCTCGATCCACGCCGAGGCGACGATGTTGCGGTCGCGGGTCGGGGTGGCCGGAAGATCTTTGGTGTGAATCGGGGTGTGATCGGGCGGGCGTTGGTCATAGCGCAACGCCGGCGTGTGGTCGTCGTGCTCGGTCATCGTCGCCGAAGGAGCGCCATCTTGTGTGCCCACGCGGCGACGAGCCCGATCACGAGATAGCAACATACGGCCTGTCAGCGACGATTACGTCGGCGATTCCGTGTGGGAACTTGACAGGCAAGACCGCGGCTCGTCCGACGAGCGAGCATCGAGGACATCCCCGAGCGTCAGCGCCGTGCGCGACGTGGGTGCGGCGATGCAGGTAGGTCACCAGCCACGTGCGACCCAAGCGGCGAGCTGCGGGCGCTCGCGACCGATCGTCGTGCTGACCCCGTGGCCGGGCATCACGATTGTCTCCGGCGGCAGCGTGAACAGCGACGTATCGATCGAGTGGATGATTGTCGCGAAGTCGCCACCGTCGAGCTTGGTGTTGCCAGGTCCACCCGGAAACAGGGTGTCTCCACTGAACAGCAACGGCGCGCCTTGAACCTTGAAGCTCACCGAGCCGGCCGTGTGGCCCGGGTTGTGGATCGCCTCGAGCCGTAGCTTTCCGACTTCGATGATCTCGGCGTCGTCGATGAACACGTCGTAGCCAACGTCTTTGAGGCGAGGTGCATCGGCGGCCATGACACCAACCTCGTATCCGGCTTCGCGCATTGCAGGCACCGCCTGGATGTGATCCCAATGACCATGAGTCTCCAAGACCCTGCGCACTCCGAGTCGCTGGCAGAGCTCGAGGAGCTGCTCGTGTTCGTTGGCAGCGTCGATCAACACTGCATCGCCCGTCTCGCGGCAGCGCAGCACGAACACGTTGTTCTCGTATGGCCCGACGACGATGCGATGGATCTCGAGACGGCTGTCGGCCCAGTGCAGTGTGGTCATGTTCCGACGATAGCGAGAACGCGTGTCGCTACGCTTCGCCGATGAGCGCAACTGATCCCGCATTGTGGACCACGACACGGCAAGTGGCAGCGATTCGCAGCCGCGAGCTCGGCAGCGTCGAGCTGCTCGACGCCCATCTGGCCAGGATCGAACGACTCAACCCGGCTGTGAACGCGGTCTGCACGTTGTCGGTCGACAACGCTCGTGCTCAAGCCGTAGCCGCCGACGAGGCGACCGCGAATGGCCAGTCGTGGGGCCCGCTGCACGGTGTGTCGCATACGGTGAAGGACGCGATTGCAACGGAAGGAATCCGCTCGACTGGCGGCTCGCCGAAATTGCTCGATCACGTTCCTCAGCACGACGCCGAGGCCGTTGCCATTGTCAGGCGTGCCGGTGCGATCATCTTGGGCAAGACCAATGTGCCGTTGTGGTCGGGCGACTTCCAGACGTTCAACGAGATGTTCGGCACGACGAACAATCCATGGGCTGTCGACCGCGTGCCCGGTGGATCGTCAGGTGGCGCTGCCGCGGCGGTCGCTTGCGGCATGTCGAGCTTCGAGATCGGCACCGACATCGGTGGTTCGGTGCGTGTACCCGCCGCATTCTGCGGGGTCTACGGCCACAAGCCGTCGTTCGGCGTGATTCCCACGCTTGGGTACCTCGACGAGCCGAACGGTGGTGTGACCGAGAGCGATGTGAACGTGTTCGGGCCGATCGCCAGGAGTGCCGACGACCTCGAACTGCTACTGCGGCTGCTCGCCGGACCGACACCCGACCGCGCGGTCGGTTGGCGGCTTGAACTGCCGCGCCCAGATGTCGCCGATCTGCGGTCGCTGCGTGTCGCCACCTGGTTCGACGAGCCGGATTGTGCGATGGACGACGAGATGATTTCAGTGCTCAACGGCGTTGCCGATCGACTTGTCGAAGCGGGTGTCACCGTGGATCGCGGAGCGCGACCGGAGATCGATTTCACGAAGTCATGGCGGGCGGGTGCCTGGCTCATCGGCGCAGCGGTCGGCGTTGGCGGCGACGAGCAGAACATCTCCCACACCGACTGGTTGTTCGCTGATCGCGAGCGAGCCCGACGCCGGCTGCAGTGGGCGGCATTCTTCGAAGAAGTCGACGTGTTGCTGTGCCCCATCACCTCGACGCCCGCATTCCCACATCAGCAAGAAGGGACGTGGGCGGACCGCGAATTCGTCGTCAACGGCAAGACCGTGCCGTACTACTCGCTCGAGGCGTGGCCTGCGCTGATCGGCTCGGCCTACCTGCCATCGACCTCCGCCCCGGTCGGACGCACGTCGGCGGGCCTACCCGTCGGTGTTCAAGTGGTGTCGCCGTACCTGCATGACCACAGGTCCATTTCCGTGGCGCGCCTCATCACCGAGTTGGTCGGTGGCTACGTCGTCCCGCCGATCGCACGCTGAGTCTGCACGGTCACTCGAGTTGGGCGCGAACTGCTGGGATCACATCGCGACCGAACATCTCGATGGACCGCATCGCCACATCGTGGGGCATGTCGGCCAGTCGCATGAAGCACGAGAGGTGGGAAAGCGAGAGTGCGTTCGCTTCGGCGATGATTCGTTCGGCAACCTCGGCTGCGGTGCCGATGAGGGCGCCAGCTTCGATGTCGTCGAGCGATGGCTCGTGGTCGAACGCCGGCCGGTCGAGATGTGCGCCACTCATCAGCGGTTGCTCCCGACGAAGGTTGCCGGCCATCCGACCGACGTTGCGGACCTGTTCGGCGGCGGCTCGCCGTTCGTTGGGGTCATCGCTGACGAACACATAGCGCTGCATGGCGAATGGCATCGGTTCGCCGTACACGGCTGCGTAGTTCTCGCGCATCCGCTGCGCTGCCGCGAGCGGCTGAAGACCGGGCGTGACGAACGGCGTCGCCCGACGGCGAGCAACGGTTTCCATCACGATCGGATCGGACCCGACAACAAATGTCGGGATGTGCTGCTGCGCCGCCGTCACTGCAACGTCGAGCTCCGCGGTGACGTGGGCGCCGTGGTGATCGATATGGCCGGCCACCGCTTGATCGATTAGGTCCCATGCTTCCAAGCCGCGTTCGTACCGCTCGACGAATGGAATGCCGAACTTCGCGAACTCGCGCGGCTGATAACCGAATCCGAGCCCGAGCACCAACCTCCCGTCGCACATCGCGTCGGTCAGGCACACGTCCTCGGCAAGGCGAAGCGGTTCGTAGAACGGCAGCACGATCACCGCAGGGCCGAGGTGAATGCGACTCGTGGCCTGTGCCATGTGGGCAACGAGCAGCAGTGGCGACGTGGTGATCGAGTAGTTCGAGAAGTGGTGTTCGGCGAACCAGGCAATGTCGAAGTCGAGTTCGTCAGCCATCTTCACTTCGGCGCGGGTCTCGCTGATCAGCTGCGCGGTGTCGCCGCGCGGGGCTGACAGCGTGGTGAGACTGAACAAGCCGAATTGCACGCCGGTCACCGTAATGATTCAGGTCGACGTGACGTCAAAGCCCATCGACATCGCCACCGGGATCTGCGCCGGATCGAACGTCACGAACTTCACGGGCGACGGAAGGCGATCGGCAGCAGCGAGGTGGATGGCGTCGGCCAGTCGCAGCGGCTGCTCGCGCATCAGGGCGCCGGCGCGATCGAGACAGCGCTGGTCGACCGGCACGACCGCGACGCGATCCCACGACAATCGAACAAGGTCTTCGAGATCCGAACGCAGCAGAGGCTCCTCGGTGACGCGGTCGACCAGTGCCAGCGATTCCATCAACGTCAGGCCACTGCTGCACCAGTCCCTGTCGCCGTCCAGCGCGGCGACTACGACGGCGCGCGCCGGGCCATCGAGATGCAATGCAACCAGTGCGCTCGTGTCGAGGTAGACGGTCATCCGCGGATTTCCCGCAGCAGCCGGTCGAGGCGCACGTTGGCCCAGGTCGTAATCGTGCCTTGCGCAACCCGCCCATCGGCGCGGCGCGGGGCGATCAGCGCCCCAGATGCAACCAGCGATGAGAGATGTGCGCCGCCGAGCGGTTCATCGCTCATCGCCAGTGGACTCAGCGCGGCCGCAGGCAAACCGGCTATCGAGATGACCGTCGTCTCGCCGGCTGCCGCACGGCGGACGTGAGCAGCGAGGTCGGCACGCAGCTGTCGGATTCCGATCATGTGTACAGCAGTGTACACATAGCGGATGGCGACGGCTCGGCGAGTGCGCCACACTCGCCTCATGAACTTTGCCTTCACTGAAGAACAAGAAGAGTTGCGCAGGACTGTGCGTGCCTTCCTCGAAGCGAAGAGCCCCGAGACGGCCGTGCGCGAGCAGATGGAAACAGACAACGGTTTCGATCCGGCAGTGTGGAGCCAGATGGGCGAGCAGATGGGACTGCAGGGATTGCACATCCCGGAGGAGTACGGGGGCTCGGGCTACAGCTACGTGGAGCTCGGCATCGTGCTCGAGGAGATGGGCCGCGCCCTGTTGTGCGCGCCGTTCTTCTCCTCCGTCGTGCTCGCGGCCAACACATTGCTGCACAGCGGAGACGATTCGGCGATGAAGACCCACCTGCCCGGCATTGCCAGCGGCGAGACGACAGCAACGCTCGCCTTCACCGAGCCGTCGGGCAAGTGGGATGAAGCCGGCATCACCATGAAGGCCGCTGGGTCGGGAGCCGGTTTCACCCTCAACGGCACGAAGATGTTCGTCCTCGACGGGCACACGGCCGGCCTCATCATCGTCGCCGCCCGAACCGACAAGGGCGTCAGCCTGTTCGCGGTCGACTCGGCAGCGAGCGGTCTCACGCGCACAGCTCTGTCGACGATGGACCAGACTCGCAAGCAGGCCAAGCTCGAGTTCGCGAACACGCCGGCCACGTTGATCGGGGTCGAGGGCGAGGGTTGGAAGGTGATGTCGACGGTGCTCGATCTGGCCGCCGTCGGCTTGGCCGCCGAGCAGGTCGGCGGGGCTCAGAAGGTTCTGGAGATGGCCGTCGAATATGCCAAGGTGCGGGTGCAGTTCGGACGCCCGATCGGCTCGTTCCAGGCGATCAAGCACAAATGCGCCGACATGTTGCTGGAGGTTGAGTCGGCCAAGAGCGCGGCGTACTACGGCATGTGGTGCGCGGCCGAGATGAACGACGAATTGCCGTCGGTGGCATCGTTGGCGAAGGCCTATTGCAGCGAGGCCTACTTCCACGCGACCGCCGAGAACATCCAGATTCACGGTGGTATTGGCTTCACCTGGGAGCACCCCGCTCACCTCTATTTCAAGCGCGCCAAGTCCTCTGAGCTGCTGTTCGGCGACCCGACCTACCACCGGGAACTACTCGCTCAGCGCATCGGAATCTGAAC
>JANMQX010000154.1:0-2158 GCA_031370745.1 Ilumatobacteraceae bacterium | reverse complement strand
GCTCGACCCGCCAACACCGAACAAGCCGAAGAACACGCCGACCACCACACCGGCGGCTGTGACTTCCCACCAAGGAGGCATCAGCAGCGGTCCTGTCGACACATGGCCCGTCGCCGGATTCGAAGAAGCTCCATCAGTTCGCGGACGTGATCGGCAAGCCGTGTTGGGCGGCGGATACCCAGTCGTCGTCGATCGCGACGATGCGATGCCCGGCCCGGTCGAGCAGCGATGCGGCGATGGAGGCGCGGTACCCCGACGCGCAGTGGACCCACACTTCGTCGTCGGGAACCTCGACGAGGCGGGCCTCAAGATCGTGAAGAGGTATGTGCAGAGCGCCGTCGATGTGACCCTCGGCCCATTCGTCTTCGCGCCGAACATCGAGCACAACAACTTCACGCTCGGCTCGGGCGTGGGCCAGTTCGGCGAATGACACGGATCGGTAGCCGCGCACGTCGCCACCCGCGCTCCATCGGTCGAGCCCTCCGTCGGCTCGGCCCGCGGGCCGGTCGATGCCGATGCGAACCATCTGGCGCTGCGCCTCGGCAACCTCGTCGGGCGTGTCGCCGACCAGGGTCACGGGCGTGCCCCAGCGCATCGTCCACCCCAAGTAGGTGGCGAACGAATTGCCGACCTCGACATTCACCGTTCCGACCAGATGGCCGCGGGCGAACGCGGTTCGCGACCGCAGATCCACGACCCAGTCGCCCCGGTGGATGCGACGCCGGATCTCCACCGGGTCCACCTCCTCGGGCGGAGACAGGTCGACGTTCGCTGGTCCCTGGCGGTTGATGCCTGCCATGTGGGCGTAATAGCGGGGGTAGACGGTCAGGCCAGCAAGGAGGCGTGCCACGAAGGTGTCCTCGTCGTCAACAGTGAGAGCCAGATTCGACAGGCGCTCCTGGCCGATGGTGCTCTGGTCTGTGCCGCTCGTCGATGCCGATGAGCAGAAGCTGCCGAAGCCATGTGTGGGATGCACCGCGACGGCGCCGGGAAGCTCTACGGCGAGACGACGCACCGAATTGAACTGGGCCCTGGTCAGCGGCTCGGTCGATTCTTCGTCGATGAGGTCCGTGCGCCCCACCGTGCCGTAGAGCATCGATCCGCCCGTGAACACCGCCACAGGCTCGCCGTTCTCGACGACCGCATATGAGAGATGGTGCGGGGTGTGACCTGGCGTGCGTATCGCCCGGACCACGACGCTGGCGAGGGTGAACTCGTCGCCGTCACGAGCACCGGAGTGCTCGAACGCGACCTCGTCCTCCGCAGCGAGGACATACGTCGCGCCATGTAGCCGTGAGAGTTCAAGGCCGCCGGTTACGTAGTCGTTGTGCACATGGGTCTCGAACACGTGGGTCAGACGCAGGCGGCGCCCAGCCAGCAACGCCTCGATTCTGTCGATGTCACGTTGCGGATCGACAGCAGCAGCCACGTCGCCGTCGACGATCACGTAACTGCGATCTCCCAGCGCATTCGTCTCTATCGTGATGATCTCCACTGCGGCCATCGCGTTCAGCAAACCCTGCCGGGCGAACCGTCATCGCGAACAACCCGCAGGCCCGCCGAAGCCCATGCCGACATCCCCCCGGCGACGTTGTGCACACTCACGCCTGCGGCGGCCAGCGTCTTCGCCGCTCGTGCGGACCGGGCGCCGCTGCGGCACACCGTCAAGACCTCCTGGCCTGCGAAGCGGCTGGCTGCCTCACCGACGCGGCCCAGAGGGAGGTGAACGGCGTCGGGCGCGTGCCCTGCCGTCCATTCATCATCTTCGCGGACATCGACGAGGACGGCACCGCGCCCCTGGAGTTCCCCGACCTCCGCCGGTCGCACCTCGTTCGTCTTGTTTCGTCCGAACATGATCGTCACCTCCTGCTAGAATGTGTACCCTACCCCCTAGGGTATTGATATGCCAACCGAGGAGGCGACAATGAAACTGCCCGAGCCAACGATTGACGATCTCGTTCAGCGGCTTCGCCGCATCGAAGGTCAGATCCGGGGGATCCAACAGATGCTCACAGATGGGCGAGAGTGCCGTGACGTCGTCACGCAGATCTCGGCCGCCCGCAAGGCGCTCGACCAAGCAGGATTCAAGCTTGTCGCCTCCGGGCTCACCTACTGCCTCAGCCACCCCGAAGCTGCCGCACGCGATGGATACGACATC
>JANMQX010000145.1:0-4866 GCA_031370745.1 Ilumatobacteraceae bacterium | reverse complement strand
TGGTCAACGAGATCACCGTGACACCCGGGTAGAACCGTTCGACTTCGGTCATCGTGGTGTGGTCAGAGCCGTTCCATCCGTAAA
Source organism: Ilumatobacteraceae bacterium (assembly GCA_031370745.1). Lineage (GTDB taxonomy): Bacteria > Actinomycetota > Acidimicrobiia > Acidimicrobiales > Ilumatobacteraceae > JAENVT01. The sequence continues at coordinate 4,782 of JANMQX010000145.1, read as the reverse complement.
TCGCCTGCCGCGGATCGCCAACCAGGCAGATGTCCCGGCGATCACCACGCCACGCCTCCAGCAGGGCGTGCTGCAGAGGGTTGAGGTCCTGTGCCTCATCGACAAAGAAGTGTCGGAAACGCCAATGCACCAATGACCGGAAGGCTGCGTCGGTTTCGACGAATCGCAGATTGAGATCCAACAGGTCGTCGAAGTCGACGACTCTGCGGCGTTTCTTCAGCCGCTCGTACGCTGCAGCGACGTCGGCAAATTTCCCCGTCGGCGTCGCACCTCGCCTGCGTGCTGCACGCGACTGACGTTCGTAGTCGGCCGGCTCGATGCGCCTCGCCCGCGCCCAATCGATGTCGGTCATCACCGGGTACGGATCGAGTTCGAGCCGCAACTCCTTCAGGCACTCTTTCACGAGTCGGACCCGGTCAGGTGCGAGCGAAGGCATCGACTCGTTGTGCGTCAAGGCCCGGTCGCGCAAGAGGCGCAGCGAAATGCTGTGAAACGTGCCGGCCTCGATCGACTCGTTGATGTCGAGTCGGCGCAGTCGACGCCTCAACTCGCCGGCAGCATCGCGGGTGAACGTCAGGGCGACGACGTGGCGCGGTTCGGCCTGTCCGGATTGAATTCTGTGGGCGATTCGCCTGGTCAGCACCATTGTCTTGCCGGAGCCGGCCGAGGCCACGATCGCCAGCGGGGCAGCATCGCTTTCGACGGCGAGTCGCTGGGCGGCGTCGAGCCCCACCAGTAGACGATCGACGTTCATGGCGACACGATACGGCCCGGTCGTCGCGCCGTGACCGACTCACGTTCACTACAGTCGTGTCCATGCCGTTCCCGAAGAAGAACCTGAACGCCAACGAGACGATCGCCCTGGATATGCACCCGCACTGGTGGTACTTCGCCGAGCCGGCATGGTCGTTGCTGGGCAGCATCATTCTGGGCATCATCGTGCTGGCGAAGACCAACGGCAGCACTGGCAGAGCGCTCCGCGTGTTGACCCTCATCCTGCTGGTCGGGACGGCGATCTGGCTGGTCACTCGTTACATGAAGTGGTTGACGACCAACTTCGTCATCACCTCCAACCGGCTGATCTTCCGCCAAGGGGTCGTCGGCAAGAGCGGCATCGAGATTCCGCTCGAACGAGTCAACAACGTCAACTTCCACCAGACCGTGTTCGAACGGATGCTCGGCGCGGGCGACCTGCTGATCGAATCCGGCGGGGAGGATGGTCAGCAGCGGTTCACCGACATCCGTCATCCTGCACAGGTTCAGAACCTCATCCACGCCCAGATGGAGGGCCACTTCCAGCGCCGTGCGGGCTATGTCAACGCTCCGACGGGAGACGTCACCGAGCAGTTGCAGCGGCTCGAAGGAATGCTCCAACGCGGCACGCTGACGCAGGAAGAGTTCGACATTCAAAAGACCCGACTCCTCGGCTGACGCGCAGGCGGTGTTTGGCGTCAAACCTGGGTGCCTTGCAACGTCTACATGGAAGCTACGGCAGGCCGGCACCCGGCGTGTCGACGTCGGCGACCAGCACGTTGCCGGTGCGGCGCACCGATGCCTCGACCGCCAATGAGTACTGCGACGTCAGCATGAACAGCAACCTCCGATCGGGGCCACCCAACATGCAAGCGAAGCAGCGGTTGTCGGTCTCGATGACATCGAGAATGTCGCCACCCTCGGCGACCCGGAAGCACTCCGGCGTGATCGGGTTGGCCACCCATATCGCGCCGTCGGCATCGAGGCAGATTCCGTCGGGGGTTCGCCGTCCGAGATCGGCCCACAGCCGCCGATTCGACAACGAGCCGTCGCCGGCGATGTCGAAGGCGGTCAGTCGCCTTCCAAAGCTCTCCGCGACGATCAACGTCCGCCCATCCGGCGTGATGACGGTTCCGTTCGGAAACATCAGCCCCGCGGCCGCGGCGTGGATCGAACCGTCGGGGTCCACCCGTGCCAAGGTCGCACCCTCGTGGCTGGCGAGCACCTCGTCGAGCGTTCCATTGATCTCGTTGGTGTCGAGGTCGAAACCGAAGTTGCCCACGTACGCCCGACCGACAGAGTCGACGACCATGTCGTTGCAGTGGAACGTGGCGATCGGCGACAGATCTGCGTGCAGCACCAACTGCCGGTCGTCGAGGCGCAGCAGGGCGCGGGCAGTCATCGATACGATCAGCAACCGGCCGTCGGGCAGCCACCCGAGACCGCTGGGTCGATCCGACATGGCGACTTTCACCTTCACGTGCCCGTCGAGGTCGACCGACTTCACTGCGTAGTCGAAGAAATCGCTGAACCACAGCTCGCCGTCGTGCCAGCGCGGTGCTTCACCGAAGTGCAATCCGCCTGCCAAGACCCGTGGCTTGTTCATGTTGCTCCTTGATCGTTGAGATTTCTACTCGACGCGATGCGCGCCGTCGACCGCCCGCACGATCCAGCCGACGTCGAGCGTGCCGGGCTCGGTGAGTGCAACGACGCAGCCACCGAAGCCGCCGCCGGTCATGCGGGCGCCGTAGACGCCGGGCCGTTGGATCAACTGATCGACGGCAGCATCCATCACCGGTGTGGACGTGAGGTATAGATCACGAAGACTGTTGTGGCTGGCCACCATCAACAGCCCGGCAGCGGCCAGATCGCCGCTGGCGAGCAGCTGTGCAAATTCGCGAACACGTTCGTTCTCGCTGACGACGTGTTGGGCGCGGTCACGAATCGTCGGGTCGGCGATCGACAGGGTGTCGCGCAATGTGGCAGCGCGCAAGGGGCCGATCTCGGTCTCGGCCATCTCGCATTCAGCCACTCGCTTGGCATAGGCGCTGTTGACGAGAACCCGGTGCGCAACGAATTGTACGACGACCTCGACGTCGTTGGGAATCGCCACGGGTTCGATCGTGACGTCGCCGCAATCGATCAACAGGGCGTGGCCCGCCTGGCCGGCGGCGATGACCAACTGGTCCATGATCCCGCACGGCACGCCCGACGCTCTGATCTCGGCACGGCGACACAGTTGAGCGAGGCTCAGCGCGTCACCTTCGAACCCAAGCGCCAAGGCAACCGCCACTTCCAGAGCGGCGCTGCTCGACAAACCTGCGCCGATAGGGATGTCGGTGACGACTGTTCCGTGGATGCCGCCGTACGGCTGCAGCTCGGCGACGACGCCGGCAACGTACTTGGCCCACGAGGGTTCGACGTGCTGCGGGTCGTCGATCTCCAGACCGAGCTCGGCAGGGAGCGGCTCGTCGTCTGAGTGCAGCGAGATCGTGTCTGCGGGGATGCCGCGAATCTCGGTCCAGCGGTCGATAGTCATCGGCATCACCATGCCGCCGGTGTAGTCGGTGTGATCACCGATCAGGTTGACGCGTCCAGGAGCGCGGACGTGAATGGTCATGCCAGCTTGAGCGCTGAGCTGAACCGTTCGAGCAATTCCATGTCGAATGGTGCGCGTAACGAGATGTTGATCTGATCGGCGCCGGCCTCGACGTAGTGGCCGATGCGGTCGAGAATCTCTTCGTCGCCACCGGTCAGCACGCCGGGACGCACGAAGTCGGCGATCGCACCGAACTGGTGGCGAAGGTTGTCGTCGTCGGAGGCAATGCCGAGGTTGGCAGCGCAACGAATCTGCGATGGATCGCGGCCAACGCCCTCGCAGAACCCATGAAGCACCGACCGCTTGTGGGCGAACACATCAGGGCCGATGAAGGGCACGTTCCAGCCGTCGGCGAACTTCGCCGCGATTTTCAAGGTGCGCTTCTCCCCACCACCCCCGATCCAGATCGGCAGCTTGGCCTGCATGGGTCGCGGCTCGTTGCGAGCGGCGATGAGGGTGAAGTAATCCCCGGCGAAGTCAGTGACATCGTCGTGCAGCAACCCGCGCAAGCACTGGATGCCCTCCTCGAGCTGATCGAGGCGAATCTTGGCGCCGGGGAACTCGATTCCGTACGCGTCGTATTCCACCTTCGCCCAACCGGCACCGATGCCCATTTCGGCACGTCCACCCGACAACAAGTCGATCGCGGTGACTGCCTTTGCCAACACGGCCGGATGCCGATATCCGACCGAATAGACCAGCGACCCGCATCGCACCTTCGAGGTGCTGCACGCCAGCGCGGCGTGCATGCTGACGGCCTCGAGGCAGGCCGCGTCGTCGGGCTTTCCGGTTGCGCCGTAGAAGTGGTCCCACACCGAGATCCATCCGAAGCCAAGTTCTTCGACCCGACGCCACACAGTGCGCAGTTCATCCGGAGTGGTGTGCTGCAGACCAACGTGGACACCGAACAGAGTCATGAGCTTGAAGCTATCCGAGTGCAGAGCAGTGATCGAGATCCGCACCACGTGCTAAGGAGAGTGTCATGCCAGGTCCGCTTTCGGGTTATCGCATCATCGAGTTGGCCGGTATCGGTCCGGGACCGTTCGCGGCGATGATGTTGGCCGACATGGGTGCCGAGGTCGTGCGCGTCGAGCGGGCCAATGCGGTCAATGGTCCGGCTCCCGGCACACCGCATTACGACGTCTTGCTGCGCGGTCGCCGCAACATCGCGATCGACCTCAAACACGCCGATGGCGTGGCCACATTGCTCGAACTGGTCGCATCAGCCGATGGCCTGATCGAGGGGTTCCGTCCGGGAGTGATGGAGCGGTTAGGAATCGGGCCAGAGGTGTGCCTCGAACGCAATCCGCGTCTGGTGTTCGGGAGGATGACAGGTTGGGGTCAATCGGGAGTCTTGGCCGCCGCCGCCGGCCACGACATCAACTACATCGCGTTGGCCGGAGCTCTCGCTCACTTCGGTCGCGCCGGGG
>JANMQX010000256.1:0-50319 GCA_031370745.1 Ilumatobacteraceae bacterium | reverse complement strand
CAGCCCGACAAGAAGACCAACAGAACGATGTTGTTGAAGAACGCCGGGAAGAACTTCCCATCGAAAACGGTGAACACCGACCAGTAGTTGCGGAAACCGAGCAGCTTCCATGTGCCCAGCTTGAGCCCATCCCACTTGGTGAACGACAGCAACACGGTGCTGATGGCCGGTACCCACACGAAGACGATGTGGATGACAGATGGCACTCCGGCAAACAGTGCGAGTGCGATCTTGTCGCGTCGCGACAACTGTGAATAGCGACGACGGCGCCTCTTACGAGGCGCCGTCGTTACATCTGTTGACATGATCGGAGCCTAATCAGCTGAGATAGGTCGACTTTTGAGCTTCGATGTCGGCCAAGATCGAGTCGATCTGGGTCGGATCAGCATGGAAGTTGGCGAATGCATCGCCGATGACGTTGGACACGAAATCGGGGCTCGTATCACGGTCGAAGAACTGTGATACGAACTTCGCTGATCCCACGAGCTCGGCTGACTTGGTCTGGATCTTGTTGAATTTCGACGTGTCGGCCTTGCTGTTGGCCGGCACCGCGCTGGGGTTGACGGCCATCGCAGCATCGATCGCCTTGGCGCCACCGAGGCCGGCGAGCAAGGCCTTGGCTCCGTCGGTGTTCTTCGGCTTGGCGGCCATCATCCACCCATCGATGGGTGCATCGATTGCTGACGCACCGATCTTGGCGTCGAACTCGGGATAGTTGAAGAAGTCGAGGTCGTCGAGATAGGCCTGATCGGTGGAGTTCTGGGCAACGAACGTGCCGAGGAGGAACATCCCGGCTTCTTTTTTCTCGAGCGACGTTGCGGCTTGCTGCCATGTGCGTCCGTTGGGGTTCTCCTGGTGGAACGGCAGCAGTTCGGTCCACGTCTTGAACACGTTCTTGACCTCGGCACTGGTCCAGTCCTTCTTGCCCGCAAGCAGGTCGACATGGAACTGGTAGCCGTTGATGCGCAGGTTCAAGATGTCGAACGTTCCCTGCACCGGCCACTTGCCGTCGTTGGCATAGGCGAACGGCACGAGGCCGTCGGCCTTCATCTTGGTGGCCAACGCGATCAGCTCGTCCTTCGTCGTCGGGATCGTGTAGCCCTTGTCGGCGAACAGGCTCTTGCGGTAGTGGACTGCCCATGGGTAGTAGCTGGTGGGCACGAGGTACTGCTTGCCGTCGTTGCCCGTCGACGCTGCCTTGAATCCCTCGCTGAAGTCGGGCAGCTTGGCCCACACATCGGAGATGTCGCCGGTCAGGCCTTTGTCGGCGAAGAAACGCATGCGATAGCCGCTGAACCAGGTGAAGACGTCGTCGGGCTGCTGCAGATAAGCGGTGATGTTGTCCTGGAAGCTGTTGTGGTCGACGAAGTTGCCGGTGTACGGCACACCCGTGGCATCGAGGCTTGCAGCGATCGCGTCCTTGGCCTTGCCAGTCGCTTCGTACACACCGACGGTGACGGCGTTACCGCTCGCAGCTGGTGCAGCGGTACCGGCAGCAGTCGTGGCGGCCGGCGCAGCAGAGGCGGCTGGCGCGTTCGTGGCGGCCGGCGCTGCAGAGCCCGCGGGCGCACCAGTGGCGGCAGGTGATGATTTCGAGTCGCTACCGCACGCCGCCAGCACGCCGGCACCGACGACGCCAGCGGCCCCGGCCAGGACTGTGCGTCGTGAGACGATCTTGAAACCGACGTCGCGTGGACTGGGTGAAAATTCGTAGCCTTCTGACACTGCTCCCCCTCGTGGATGCTCATGGATGTGATCAGTTGCGTCCTGCTGAAGCCGGACAAGCACTGGTGAACATGTCACGCGCGGACGACGATGTCAAGGACTTGTGTTCGAATTTCGCACAATGAATGTGAGAAACTTCGCGAATCGGATTGTTTGGCCAGATGGTTAGCGGAATTCCTGTTCGATACTGTTGACTTTCCCGACATCTACAGGCAGGCTACCGACATGGTCCAGCGCCCAATCGACTCGGTTGCGGCGCGGGTGCTCGCTCGTCAGCGTCATGAGGTCATCGTCGCCGAAGTGCGCCGTCGCGGCACCGTACGCGTCAGCGAACTGGCGACACTTTTGGCTGTCAGCGACATGACGGTGCGTCGCGATCTCGATCTGCTCGACGAGGCCGGTTTGTTGCTGAAGGTGCATGGTGGGGCGACCCTGCGCGCCGAACGCTCGACCGACGAGCCGGGATTCGAAGCCAAATCATTGCGCAACATGGGCGAAAAACACGCGATCGCGATGGCCGGAGCGGCCACTGTTCGCCCGGGTAGCGCCATCGGGATCACCGCCGGCACGACAACGTGGCAACTGGCGTACCACCTCGTTGACATCGCCGATCTGACGGTCGTCACCAACTCGGTGCGCGTTGCCGAGGTGTTACATCAGTCGCAACGACCTGATCGCACCGTGGTGCTCACCGGCGGAGTTCGCACCCCTTCCGACGCGCTCGTGGGTCCGGTTGCAACGGGCACCCTCCGCTCGTTGCATCTGGATTCCGTCTACATGGGCGTCCACGGCATCACCGAGCACGCCGGGTTCAGCACGCCAAACCTCATGGAAGCCGAAACCAATCGTGGCTTCGTCGCCGCCACCGAACGACTGATCGTGTTGGCCGATCACACGAAGTGGAACGTGACCGGGCTCAGCAGCATCGCCCCCCTTTCCCAGGCCGAGACACTGATCACCGACACCGGAATACCGATGGCGGCAAAGTCAGTGCTCGGTGAACACATCGGTCACGTCGTGGCCGCCGATCCGTTGTTCAACGACAATGATGAAACGATGACGGAACTCAGAAGGAGGGTGTAAGTGGCGACCGTGACCTTCACGAAGGCCAGCAGAAGTTATCCAGGCACGACTCATCCGGCAGTCGACGAGCTCGAGCTGGAGATTGCCGACGGTGAGTTTCTCGTGCTCGTCGGGCCGTCGGGGTGCGGCAAGTCGACGACGTTGCGAATGCTCGCCGGCCTCGAACCGATCGACAGTGGCAACGTCTACATCGGCGACACCGACGTCACCATGTTGCCGCCGCGCGAACGCGACATCGCCATGGTGTTTCAGAGCTACGCGTTGTATCCGCACATGACCGTTGCCGAGAACATCGGCTTCCACCTCAAGATCAAACGACTCGCGAAGAGCGAGATCGATCAGCGCGTTCGCGAAGCGGCACGTCTTCTCGATCTCGACGACTACCTCGACCGCAAGCCGGCGAAGCTCTCCGGCGGGCAACGCCAACGCGTCGCAATGGGTCGCGCCATCGTTCGCCAACCTCAGGTGTTCTTGATGGACGAGCCACTGTCGAACCTCGACGCCAAGCTCCGAGTCCAGACCCGAACACAGATCGCGGCCTTGCAGCGACGGTTGGGTGTCACCACCGTGTACGTCACCCACGACCAGGTCGAAGCGATGACCATGGGTGATCGCGTCGCCGTGTTGAAAGACGGAATCCTGCAGCAATGCGCCACACCGAGAGAACTGTTCACGCGGCCTGCCAACACGTTCGTGGCAGGTTTCATCGGCTCGCCGGCGATGAACATGTTGCAGTGCACCGCGACGGAGGGAGGCCTCGCGTTCGGCAACCTTCAGCTGCCGATTTCGCAGACGCAACGCGCCGCGCTCACGAGCGAACGGGTGACGATCGGTGTTCGACCCGAAGCTCTGCACATCGGCGATCAAGGAGTCGCGGCGACAATCGTGGCCGTCGAGGAACTCGGGTCCGACTCGTTCGTGTACTGCACGATGAACGACCACGACGACGTGTCGCTGGTCTCCAGAACCGCAGGCCTCAACACCTCGCGGGCCGGCAGCATCGTGCACCTCATGCCCGATACCGCGTCGATGCACGTATTCGACACAGCCAGTGGTGCCCGGCTCGAGAGCTGATCCAGTGACAATCCCCTCCGACCAGCGCGTCGACCCATACCTGGGCACCGTTGTGCACGTGGTCGGGGCGCGCCAGGCTCGCCCGAATCTGCCCTCGACTGGATGTCCGTTCTGCGTCGGCGGCCTCGAAGCACCAGATCCCTACGAGGTCCACTGGTTCCCCAATCGCTGGCCGGCGATGCAAGGCAACCGATGCGAAGTCGTGCTGTACACGCCACATCACGATGCCACCTTGTCGTCACTCGGTGTACCCGGCGTGCGCAAGGTCATCGACCTGTGGGCCGAGCGAACCACGGCCCTCGGCCAGCGCGACGACGTCGATTTCGTGCTGGTGTTCGAGAACCGCGGTGCTCAGGTTGGGGCGACCATCGCTCATCCGCACGGCCAGATCTACGCGTACGACCACGTCCCGCAACGACCGACCTCGCTGCTGGCAGCGGGTTGGAAGCCCGAAGCCGACTGCGGTGACCGGTTCGTTGCCTGCTCATTGCCGAGCAACGGAGATTCGGCTTGTGGATGGACAGCTTGCGTTCCCGAGGCCTCGACGTTCCCGATTGCGTTGGCCCTGGCGCCTCACGAACAGGTGCCCGATCTCCCGTCGCTCGGTGCCAACGGTCGCGATGCGTTGGCGGCGTTGCTCGTCGACATCCTCGATCGGCTCGACCGCCTGTACGACCAGCCGCTGCCGTACATGATGTGGTTGAATCAACGGCCGACCGACGGGCAGGACTGGCCGCAATCGTGGTTCAACATCGAGATCGTTTCCCCGTGGCGCAGCGCGGGTGTTGCCAGGTTCATCGCTGCCGCCGAGGTGGCCGGCGGCGAGTTCTTCAATCCAGTGATTCCCGAAGATCTGGCTCAACAGCTTCGATCTCTGGCTCCGACGCCAGCTCCGCATCAGGATCGCGATCCGGATCGGAATCCGGTTCACGATCACGACGATGATGCGCCCAATCCAGCACGAGAAACAGCGCCGCCACCACAGCGGCAATAGCTGCCACCCACTGGTTCAGACGCAAACCACCAAAGGTGTGCGCAGGATCGATGCGCAGACCTTCGATCCAGAATCGCCCGACGGCGTAGCCGACGATGTACACAGCGAAGAGCCGTCCAGGGCGCAAGCGGAACCGACGATCGATACGCAACAGCACGATGCACAGCGCGAAGTTCCACAGCGACTCGTACAAGAACGTTGGATGAAATGTCGTTCCGGGCGCGTAGCCCGCTGGAAGGTGTTCTCTGTCGATCCGCAGTCCCCACGGCAGGGTGGTGGCCCTGCCGAACAGCTCCTGGTTCCACCAGTTGCCCCACCGACCGATGGCCTGTGCGAGCGGAAGGGCCGGCGCTGCGGCACTGATCCCGACCGATGGAGTAATGCCACGGCGTTTGAATGCCCACACCGCTGCGAGCGCGCCGAACAAGATTCCCCCAGGGATGCCGAGGCCGCCTCTCCACAGTTGCGGAATGCGGCCGAGATCGTGCTCGAAACTGCTCCAATCGGTGGCGACGTGGTAGAGCCGGGAACCGATGACGCCAGCGATGACAGCCCATACCGCGATCGCACTTGCGTCTTCGCGAGTGCCTTGACCCTTTGCTTCCAGACGACGACCGAGCAGCCACACGGCGGCGATCACACCGAGCGCGATCATCAGTCCGTAGGCGTGTATCGACAGCGGCCCGATTGACAGCGCGCCACTCGACGGGCTGGGGATGCTGGCGATCATCGCAACCATCATTGGTTCGTGACCTGCGTAGCGAACTTGGTCGTCGACTCGAAGATCAGATCCTTGTCGTAGTCCTGCGTGGCGACGTGGTAGCTGCGTTCCAACGTGATCCGCTCGACCGGCCCGCCATAGCTCTCGGCGAGAAAATCGCTCTGCGCCGGTTCGACAACGTGGTCGTGCGGCGAGCTGAGCAACAACAACGGCATCCGCATCTGCGGATACTGATGACTGAGCGGTTCGATTCCATCGACCAACAACGAAACCAAGGCCTCGATCGGTGTGCCTTCGTACGCACTTTCGCGTGCATCGGGGTCGGCGATGTCGCTGCCGATGCCGGGCAGCACAGCTGTGCCTTCGGCGGCCATCCCGCGAAGCATCTCGATGATCTCTGGCACCTGAGGTTGCGCTACCGGGTTGATGCACACCAGTCCAGCGACCTCCGGATGATCGGCGCCCAGGCGCAGCGTCAGGGCCCCGCCCATGCTCAACCCGACCACCACCACGTGGTTCGCTCGCTGTCGCAGCCGTTGGTACGCAGCCTCGGCTTCCGCGGCCCAGTCGACCCATCGCGTCGGCAATACGTCGTCGACGACGGTGCCGTGGCCCGGCAGCCGGGGAAGCTCGACGTGGAAGCCGGCGTCGGCAAGCGCTTCGGCGACACCACGCATCGAGGCAGGGTTGCTGGTGAAGCCGTGCAGAACGACGGCGCCGCGCGGGCCCTCGGCAACATGTGACCAGGGCTCGGCGCCGGCGATGATCGGATGGGTCATGTCGTCGATTATGGCAGGGGGCTGCGTGTTCACACGTAGGGATCGTCGAACGAGAGCGGTTCTTGCCACCAGTCGTCCGGCACTCCACTCGCTTGCCACTCCGGAAATGGATAGATGCAATTCACCGGGCACGCAGGTAGGCACTTGTCGCACCCGCTGCACAGTTCGGGAATGATGATGACGTCGGGCCCGTGATTGAATATGGCGCCGAATTGCGGAGGGCATGCACGCAGGCACGCGTCGCAGTTGATGCACTCGAGCATCTCGATTCGTACCGGGATGTTCTGCCACTTCGGGCTTCTCGTTCTCGTCGTGATTCGATCGGTTCTGGCGGCCGACATCTGTGCGAGTGTAGGGCGAGAGGGCGAAGGCCTAGCCGTCGGTCGACGGCGGGGTGGTTGCGTTACGCCTGGCGATCACGGCGATGAGGGCGTCGACGATGCGCGGCTCGAACTGTGTTCCCTTGCCGGCAAGGATGTGATCGACAGCCTCCTGCGACGTCCAGGCGTGCTTGTAGCGATGGGCTGTCACCAGCGCGTCGTAGACATCCGCGACTGCAACAATCCGCCCGCTCAGCGGGATCGCTGTTCCCGCCGCGCCCGACGGATACCCGCTGCCATCCCAACGCTCGTGATGGGAGAGGGCGACCTCGGCGGCGAGCAGGATGAGGGTCGATTTGCTTCCGGCAAAGACGGTGGCACCAACGGTGGTGTGCGTCTTCATGATCTCGAATTCGGCGTCGGTCAAGGAACCGGGCTTCTGCAGGATGGAATCGGGCACGCCGACCTTGCCCACGTCGTGCAATCGGCCTGCCAAGCGCAGGTCCTCTGCCCAGCTACGGGCCTCGCTCAACTGCAGAGCAAGCTCGGCTGCCAGCTCGCCGACGCGCGAAGAGTGCTCGCCGGAGTCGGGGTCACGGTACTCTGCGATCGCCGCAAGGCGCTCGAATGCTTCGTAGTGCTGTTCTTCGAGATCCTGTGTTCTGGCACTGACGAGCTCTTCCAACTCGGTGGTTCGAACTCTGAGCAACTCGGCTTGATCGCGGGCGGCGAGCGTATCGTGCGTGATCTGGAGCGTCTTGATCCGTAGGTCGGTGTCTCGATTGAAGATCTGTTCGTGGATCCGAGTGCACGCCTCGCGGTGCATCAGCGCCTCCTCGTACCGCCCCAGCGACTTGAGAAGGTCGGCCAGCAAGCCGTGCGCAGCGAGTTCCATGTCGGAGAAATCGCCCTGCTGGGCGACGACCACAGCCTTCTCGAGGATCGCGATCGCACCCGAGCCATCGCCGGTCGCAATGTGCACCCGCCCGCGGGCGATCAGCACCGCAAGCTGCGACAGCGGTTGAGTTCGTGTGAGCTGGGCAGCAATGCGACTCAGGGATTCGTCCGCCTCATCGAGACAGGCATTCGCCTGAGTCAGAAGGTGCAGCTGTGCATAGGCCTCGGCGAGGTTGGCCAGGATCTCGGCCACGTGTTCGGGCAGGTGCTCGCGGGCGATCTCCAGAGCAGCCTCACCCAAGCTGACTGCGAGCAGATGTTCGTGGCGCTCGGCGCGAACCTTCGCCATGTTGGCGAGTGTGATGGCGTCGAACCCGCGCCGCGGGCTCTTGCGATTGGCCTCGAGTGCCGCCTCATAGGTGACGATGGCCCTGTCGGTGTCGCGCAGGCTGTGGTGCACCGCGGCAATCGTGTTGAGCAAGTTGCCGAGGTCGGTGAGGTTGTCGGTGGATCGGTAGATCTCCAACGCCTGCAACACGCTTTCGAGGGCCTGCGAATAGTTGCCGGCTTGATGATGCACAACGCCGACGAGGTTCAACGCCCAGACCTCGACCACCGGTGCGGCGCAACGCCGTGCCAGGTCTCTCGCTTCAAGGGCGAGCCCAAATGCCTCGTCGAGCTGACCGAGCTGATACGTGACGCTGGCGAGGCGATACAGGGCCTCAGCCTCTGCGGGTTGGTCACCAATCGAGCGAGCCAGAACCCTCGCTTGTTGTACCAAGGATCGCGACCTGACCATGTCGTCGTTCTCGGCGGCGCGCGCCTCATCCAGAAGGTCGCGGACGGACTTGCCGTTGCCTGCCCCTTCTTTCAGAGATGTCACTGACATCGCCAACGATCGACCCAACCCTTCGGTCCCGTCGGACCCACGTGCAACAACTTGTGAACGCCACGTCGGCGCCAACGTGGATATCGGCAGACTGTGATCAAAGCTTGACTGATGCAGACCGTGACTTGCGACCACGCTCAGTGTACGTACGGCCACGGTAATCACGGACGTATCGTTACCGAGATGCGGGGAGGGGCGTAGTGACCAGCACTCGGCGGCGGGTCGACAGCTCCGCAGTCTCGGCGTTTCTGCCTGTTGTCGCGGTCATCCCGCTGTGGCTTCTCGCACTCGCAGTCGTTTGGCTGCCACTACGCGTGGTCTGGCATATCTCTTTCGTGGCGTTCGCGCTCGGGTACCTCGCGGCGGTGTTGTTGCTGTTCTTTCGTCCCGTACAAGTAGGGGTTTTGGCACCACTGCTCGGCGCGAGACGTCCGACCCGGCGCGAGCGGGCAACGCTCGACATTGCCTGGCGGTCGGTGCTGCAGGCCAACCGCCTGCCGGCACGACGATTCGTCATCGCCGTCCTGCCGATCGACGAGCTGAATGCTTTTGCTTGCGGCGGGCATCTCGTCGTCGTGACCTCGTATGCCATCGACACGTTGCCGCGCGACGAGCTCAGCGGCGTGTTGGCCCACGAGCTCAGCCACCACCTCGGCTCGCACACCGTGGCCCTGACGATCGGCCACTGGCTGAGCCTGCCGGTGTTCGCCCTTGCCCGCATCGGGTTCTTCGTTCAAAACGTGGCAACGGCAGCAACCCGCACGTTTGCCAGGCGCTCCTCGTCGCTGACTGTCGTCGGCCAACTGGTCAGCGCGCTGTTGATGGCGGTTTCGTGGATCTTCCTCAGCGGGTTGCTGCTGAGCAACGTGATCGCCAACGTCGTGGGCCGCAACGCCGAGCTACAGGCCGATCGTCGCGCCGTCTCGATGGGGTTCGGCAGGCCGTTGGCGAGTGCGCTGCGGCGGGTGATCAACGAGCACCGTGGCGAGCGCCCGACCACGTTGCGCGAGCGGCTGGCCGCGACGCACCCCCCTGCACGGACCCGTGTCGCCCAGATCGAAGCATTACTCCGATCACGACACAACCGATAGCGTCCGTGTGTGCACGCAGCGCTGCAGACACGACGCCTCACACGTCGTTTTGGCGAAACCGTCGCCGTCGACGGAATCGATCTCGACGTTGCTGCCGGCGAGATCTACGGCTTCCTCGGACCGAACGGCGCCGGCAAGAGCACGACGGTGCGCATGCTCACGACGCTGCTGCTGCCCTCCGCCGGCAGCGCAACGGTCGCCGGATTCGACGTTCGCGACCGGGCCGACATGGTTCGCCTGCGCATCGGTGTGGCTTTACAGGACGCGGCCTTGGACCGCAAGCAGACCGGCCGTGAACTCCTCGACCTGCAGGGCCGGCTCTACGGGCTCAGCGCCGTCGAGCGTCGCCGGCGTATCGCCGAACTGGTGGTCCTCGTCGACATCGGCACGGCGATCGATGACCGGATCGGAACGTACTCCGGCGGGATGAAGCGTCGGCTTGATCTCGCTGCCGCGCTCGTGCACGAACCTGAGATGTTGTTCCTCGACGAGCCGACCACCGGTCTCGACCCCTTGAGCCGCGCCGCAGTGTGGGAGGAGGTGCGCCGGCTCAACAAGCACCGCGGCATGACCATCTTCCTCACCACGCAGTACCTCGAGGAGGCTGACGCGTTGGCTGATCGCGTCGGGATCATCGCCAGAGGGCGGATCGTTGCCGAGGGCACGCCAGCGGATCTCAAGCGCTCTGTCGGATCCGACGTGATCCTCGCCACAGGGCAGCCAGGCGACGGCGAGCGCATCAAACAGATCCTGTCGTCCGTCGCGGGTTTGGGCTCGGTCGAGACGGCTGGCGACGAAGTCGTCATCTCGGTGACCAATGGTGCGAAGGCGATCAGCCCGGTGGCGGTGGCGTTGGCCGATGCGAACATCGCCGTCGAAGCTCTGACACTGCGCACGCCGACGCTCGATGACGTCTTCCTGCACGTGACCGGCGAGCGGATGGGCAAACAACGCGCCGAACTCGATTTGGGTGCGCCCGTGAGCGATGCACCATGACCTCCACCCCGGCACCCGTCGGGCGAGTCATGCCGCGAGGTGCTGGCTTCGTCGAGGACCTGCGCAGTGTGTCGCTGCGGGCCATCCGACTCACGTGGCGCGATCCCGAAGCATTCGTACCCGCGCTCATCATTCCGGTGTTCTTCTTCGTCGTCAACGTCGGCGCTCTGCAGCAGTTCGTCGAGAGCAGCTTTCCAGCGAACTTCGACTACAAGGCGTTCCAGCTTCCGGTTGCGGTGGTGTTCGCGGTCACAGGTGTCAGCCGCGCCAATTCGCTGGTGCTCGACATCCAGAACGGGTACTTCGATCGACTGCTGCTCACGCCGGTCAGTCGAGGAACGCTGCTGCTCGGTCTGATGAGCGCCGACGTCGTGTTGATCATCGCACTGGCAACACCGGTCGCACTCCTCGGGCTGGTGATCGGCATCCACCCCGCGACAGGCTTGCTCGGCGTCGTCGTCTTCGTGCTGATGGCCGGACTGTGGGGACTCGCGTTCACCGGCTTTCCGTATTCGATCGCGCTGCGCACCGGCAACCCCACCGCCGTCAACAACGCCTTCCTGCTGTTCTTCCCGTTCGCCTTTTTGACGACTGCATATCTCCCGCAAGCGAGCATGACCGGCTGGCTGGCGACCGCAACACGGTTCAACCCGACGACCTACCTGCTGGAAGGGATGCGCTCTCTGCTGCAAGAGGGCTGGCGTTGGGCCCCGATCGGTCGGGCCCTGCTGGCTATCGCCGGTGTGGGCACCGTGTCGTTCAGCCTGGCCTTCGCCGCCCTCCGCGGCCGCGTGAAACGCAACTAGGCGGTGCCGATCGGGGCGATGGTGGCGTCGAGCACCGCGACCAGATCGTCGGCGGCGATCTCGATGTCGAGTCCGCGGCGCCCGCCGCTCACGAAGATCGAATCGAACAGCTCGCAGCTCTCGTCGATCACAACCGGTAATTGGCGCTTTTGACCGAACGGGCTGATGCCGCCGACGACATATCCTGTCAGCCTCTCGGCGGTTTCCGGCGGGCACATCTCGGCTCGCTTGCCGCCCACTGCAGTGGCGAGCTCCTTCAACGACAGTTGCCCACTGACCGGCACGATCGCGACCACATGGTTGCGATCGTCGACAGTCGCGATCAATGTCTTGAACACGCGGTCGAGCTCGACCCCAAGGGCTCGCGCGGCCGCCTGGCCGAAGTTGCGTTCGGCAGGATCCGACGCGAACTCGCGCACGTGAAACTGCACCCCGGCTGTGTTCAGGGCAACAATCGCGGGAGTTCCACCTCGTGCCATGAGCAAGAGACCGCGTCAGATCGTCGCTGCGACGTTGAATTCCTCGACGAGCGGCGCATACGAATCCATCTTGGCCAACGCTTTGTCGCGGTCGAGTGGCGGAAGCAACAGGGCGCAGTCGGTGGCACCGATCTCGCTGAGCTCGGCGATGTGGGCCGCGTCCGGCTTCGCCCCGAACACCCCGAGGCTCAGGCTCGCCGGGTCGCGGCCGGCCGCTTCGGCAACGTGTTGCAGGGTCACCCACGCCTCATCGATCGGCCACCGACCTTCGATCGGCATCCAGGCGTCGGCGTACTCCACGATGTGGCGGAAGTGGAGATCTTTCGGGGAAGCGCCGAGGATGATCGGCGGATGGGGAAATTGCACCGGCTTCGGCCACGCCCACGACGGCTCGATGTTGACGTACTCACCGTGGAACTCTGCTTCCTCCTGTGTCCACAGCGCTTTGCAGGCGAGCACCTTCTCGCGGACAACAGCGCGGCGATGAGAGATGTCGACGCCGTGCGCCGTCATCTCCTCGTGGTTCCAGCCGAAGCCGACGCCGAAGAGGAAACGACCGCCGGAGATCACATCGAGCGATGCAACCTCCTTGGCCAGCCAGATCGGATCACGTTGGGCGACGAGCGTGATGCCCGTGCCGAGACGCAACTTCGTCGTCACTGCCGCGGCAGCTGTCAGGGCGATGAACTGATCGTGCGTGCGCCAATACTCCTCGGGAAGGGGCGGCGCTCCCTCGATACCACCCCAAGGCGTGCGTCGACTGCACGGGATGTGTGAGTGCTCGGGAAACCAGATCGCATCGAACCCGCGCGCCTCTGCCTCGCGCGCCAGTTCCGTCGGTTGGATGCCGCGATCCGTGGGAAACATCGTCAGTCCGATTCGCATCGCACCACGCTAATCGCACGGTTGGTCGCCACCGATGAGCAGAGTCGCTCTAACCGAGACGAACGGCGATGTTCGACAGTGACGGATCGGCCGGCGGATGACGCTCGAAAACCATCGGGTCGTGACCGGGCACGATGACTCCACCAGGCCCCGCCAACGACCGCAACCGGTCGTAGCCGGCGATCATGGCCGGAACATCGAAAACAATCGGGAACGGACGCGCGGCCTCCATGTTCTCGTAGTAATGACTTGCATCCGAGGCGAGCACCAACGGACCGGTCGCGGTGTGGACGCGCACCGCCTGCAGGCCGTCGGTGTGGCCGTCGGTGTGGCCGCCGATGTGGTGCAACGAAATTCCGGGTGCGAGTTCGGCGTCGCCGTTGTGGAACTGCACCCGTTTGGCGTGCACAGCCATCACCATCTCGGCGACATGTCGCGCTGTGAACGCATGGCTATACTCGCTCGCCGACATGAACCGCCCGGTTGCGAAAGCCATCTCGCGGTCCTGCAGATGGAACCGGGCATTGGGGAACTGCTGGAAGCCGCCGACGTGGTCGTAGTGCAGATGCGTCAGCACGACCGTCGGCGACCTTGCTGCGTCCACACCGATCAAGTTGAGACCTTCGGCCGCCGTTCGTAGCAGGCGCCGGTTGCGGTTGTGGGCGTCGAGGGTGTCGAAACCAGTATCGACGACGACGGTCGTGTCGCGCCCGACGATTGCCCATACGAAGTAGTCCATCGCCATGGGAACATCGTGCGGATCACCACCGAGAAAATGCTCGGGTCGGCGCGCATCGCGCTCGGCGTATTTGACCGCGAACACCTCGTAGGTCTCTGGTTCGGTCATCGTCGTAGGGTACCGAACATGGAAGATTCACTGTTTCAAACCGGGATCGATGCGCGCTCGCGCGTGCTCGGCCCGGAGTTCGTCACCAAGGCGTTCGCCAGCGCAGACAGCTTCAATCGAGACCTCCAAGAGATGGTTACCGAATACTGCTGGGGTGGCGTCTGGGGCCGCACCGCATTGACCGACCAGCAGCGCAGCCTCAACAACCTGTGCATACTCGCTTCGCTGAACCGCGCTCAGGAGTTCAAACTGCATTTTCGAGGCGCGCTGCGCAACGGCTGTTCGCTCGACGAGCTGCGCGACACGCTGATCCAGGTCATGGTCTACGCAGGTGTCCCTGCAGGGGTCGAGGCCTTTCGCCTTGCCCGCGAAGTTCTCGATGCCGAAGACGTGGTACCGCCGCCCAGCGATCGGCCGATGCCCGACGTACCCAACGGCTCGCGATGATCGTCGGTTTCATCGGACTCGGCAAGATGGGCGGCCCGATGGCCACCAACATTGCGACGGCCATGCCGGGCCTCGTGTGCTTCGACATGGCCGGTACCGAGGCGAGGATGCCTGCCGGAGCTGTCGCTGCGACCTCGACAACCGATGTGGCCCAACGTTGTACGACCGTGTTGATCAGCGTGCCCGACGGTCGAGCAACTCTGGCCGTTGCACACGAGATCCGTGCAACCGATGACGCTGTCGTCGACACAGTCATCGATCTATCGACGATCGGGCCGAAGGCAGCCATTGCCGCTGCAGCGCTCCTCGAACCAGCCGGCGTCACATACTGCGACGGCCCGGTTTCGGGCGGCGCAGCCGGAGCGCGGGCAGCAACGATCTCGTTGATGTTCGGCGGCCCGTCCAGCGTGCTCGATGCTCATCGATCGTTGCTCGGGTCGTTCACCGGCAAGGTCTTCCACGTCGGCGACAAGGCCGGTCAGGGCCAGGCGATGAAACTGGCGAACAACTTCCTGTCAGCGACCGCACTCGCGGCGACGTCGGAAGCCATCGCTTTCGGCGTCGCCCACGCCCTCGACATGGCCACCATGATCGACGTACTCAACGTCTCGACTGGTCGCAACTCGGCAACGAGCGACAAGTTCCCCAGCCGCATCCTCACCGGCACATACGACGCCGATTTTTCAACGGCTCACATGACCAAGGATGTCGGGTTGTTCGTCGAAGGAGCGGCAGACGCGAGTTCGGTTGCGACCGTCGCCGCCGCAGTCAACGAAACCTGGCTGGGTTGCGATGCGGCACTCCCCGCCAGCGACTTCACCGAGATCTGGCGCTACGTCTCCAAATCCTGACCACCGGTTCCATCTGGTCTGAATCGATCGTTCGCGTCTGGTCTCGTGCGTCTCGTGTGGCGACGAGATGAACTCAGTCGAGCTTTTCGTGCATGAAGGCGATCACCTGCGGCCAGATGACCGCGGCCACTTCCTCGTTCAGGGTGCCGAACGCGTTGTGGGACGCCATGAACGCATGGCCGGTGCCAGGGTGGACGGTCAGCGACACGTCCTTGCCCATTCCCAGCAACTTGGCCTCCAATGCCGCAGCACCTTCTGGAGTGAAGAAGTCGTCGTGCTCGGCCATGTGACCGCGGATCGTCGCTGAAAGGTTCGACCAGTCGGGTTCCATCTCGGGCGGCGGGTAGCCGTAGAAAGGCACAACCGCGACGACCCTGTCGGGACGGGCCGCGGCGATCAGGAAAGACAGCATTCCACCCATGCAGAACCCGACGACGCCGATCCCGGAACCTGTGACGCCATCAAGACCGGCGAGGTAGTCGATGGCCCCGCTCATGTCGCGTGCGGCACGATCGGGCGGCATCGAATGCATCAACGCCCCGGCCTTGTCCATCTCGTCGTGCGCGGCCAACTCACCGTGGTACAGATCGGGAGCGAGAGCAACGAAGCCGGCAGCAGCGAGACGTGACGCCATCTCCTTGATCGCGCTGTCGAGCCCCCACCACTCCTGGATCACCAGGACACCTGGTCCGCTGCCGCCGTCGGGCCTGACCAGGTAGCCGGATGCCTCGGAGCCGTTGCTCGGAAAAGAGATCGTTTCAGCCATTGGCACAACTTACGCCTGTCGAGGATTCGGTGACGAGGCGCTGTCGTTAGTCTCAGCCACCGTGACAGATCCCGATTCGAACTGGTGGCGCTCAGCCGTCACCTATCAGATCTACATCCGTTCCTTCGCCGACAGCAACGGCGATGCCATGGGCGACGTCAACGGCATTCGCTCGCGGTTGGACTACATCGCCGGCCTCGGCGTGGATGCACTGTGGATCAACCCGTGGTATACGTCGCCGCAAGCCGACGCCGGCTACGACGTCGCCGATTTTCGCGACATCGAACCAGAGTTCGGCTTGCTGGAGGAAGGCCGAGCGTTGATCACCGAAGCGCACGCGGCCGGCCTGAGGGTCCTGCTCGACCTCGTGCCCAACCACACCAGCGACGAGCACGTGTGGTTTCAGGCCGCCCTGGCCTCGCCGTCGGGATCGGTCGAACGCGCTCGATTTCACTTCCAGCCCGGCAAGGGTGCCGACGGTGACGAGCCGCCCAACGACTGGGTGTCGGAATTCGGTGGCACAGCCTGGACGCGCGTCGACGAGCCCGGCGGCGAGTGGTACCTGCACCTGTTCGATGTCAAGCAGCCCGACCTCAATTGGGACAACGCCGAAGTGCGCGAGGAGTTCCTCGACATCTTGCGGTTCTGGTTCGATGCCGGCGCCGACGGCTTTCGCATCGACGTGGCCCATGGCCTGTTGAAGGCGCCAGGGTTGCCCGACCTGGGCGCACATGCCAAGCCGAGGCTCGGCCAGCCGCCCACACCCGGTCATCCCCATTGGGATCAAGCGGGAGTGCCCGAGCTCTACCGCGCCTGGCGCGACGTGGCCAACTCGTACGAACCACCGCGCGTGTTCGTCGCCGAGGCTTGGGTGTCGTCGGTTGCCAGACTCGCCGAATACCTGACGCCCGACGGCCTGCACACCGCGTTCGACTTCCACACGACTCGATGCAATTGGGATGAAAAGGAGTTGCGTCAAGCCATCACCACATCGATGGCAGCGCACGACGCCGTCGGCGCCCCGGTGACGTGGGTGTTGAGCAACCACGACATCGACCGCCACCTCACTCGTTATGGGCGCGGGTCGACGTCCCATCCGCTGCACGGTCGGCCAGAGGAGCCTGTCGATCTCGCGCTGGGCACGCGCCGAGCGCGAGCAGCGATCTTGATGGAGCTGGCTCTGCCCGGCGCCGTGTACCTCTATCAGGGCGAAGAGCTCGGCCTCGAACAGGTGAACGACATCCCCGAGGGCAAGCTTGCCGACCCCGTGTGGACGCGGTCGGGTCACACCCGACGCGGCCGCGACGGTTGTCGCGTGCCGCTGCCTTGGAGCCGTTCGGGCCCGTCGCTGGGCTTCGGCAGCGGCGAGCCGTGGTTGCCGCAACCGGCTCATTGGTCGGCGTTGTCGGTCGAGGCCGAAGACGCCGATCGGGCGTCGATGCTGTGGCTGTATCGCGATGCTCTGCACACCCGTCGGGAGCTGGCCGAGTTACACACGCCCGATCATGCCTGGATCGATCTCGGCGAAGATGTGCTCGCGTTCACCCGTGGCGACCGGTTTGCCTGTGTCATCAACTTCGGCGCACGGCCGATCGAGTTGCCCCAGGGTGACGTGCTGTTGTCGAGCGTGCCGTTGGAAGCTCACAACCGCTTGCCAATCGACGCAGCGGCTTGGATTCGTCTGCTGTAAACGCTCACCCCAACAGGTCGTGAGCGACGTCGAGCCAGAGCTGGGTGGTGAGCCGCAGCGACTCGACATCGATTCGCTCGTCGTTGCCGTGGAAGCGCCGGCCGAAGTCGGCCGCGTCGACCTCCGGACTGAACAGCCCGGCTCCGTATGCGACGGCACCCATGTTGCGGTAGATGCGGGCGTCGGTGAACCCGACGATCAACTGTGGTGTCGGCCTCGCCGTCGGGAAAGGCTTTGCCAGGGACCGTTCGAGGCTGTCCCACAGTGCGCTGTCGACCCGGCTGATCGACGCGGGATCGTCCATGATCACCTCGACGTCGACCTTGTCGAACAGATCTCCGAGCGCGGCCCTCAGGTGAGCCGTCACATCGTCGTGATGCTCGCCCGGCAACGTGCGGATGTCGACGCCGATGTCGACGCAATCGGGGATGACGTTGGTTTTCATCCGCGACGGCCCGCCGCCACCAATCGTGTTGCACGACAAGGTGGTGTGGGTGCAGGAATGAAGGTGGGCGCCGGGCCCGCTCGATGGCAGTGACTCGAGAAACTCGTCGATGCGGCCTTCGTCGAGCAGGCTTCGCTTGGTCTCATCGTCGACACCGAGTGTCTCGACCTTGGTGGTCCACAGTTCGTGGAATCGAGGCGCCGGGCGGTAGTCGCCGATGCGTTGCACCACGGCCGCCGCAGTCATCAACGCGTTGTCAGCCTTGAACGGCATCGAGCCGTGACCGGGGGTGCCCCGCACTCGCAACCGCCGCCAGGCAACACCTTTCTCGCCGACGTTCACAGAGATGTACGGCTGCTCCTTGGGCCCGCTGTGGAGGCCGCCGTTCTCCGTCAGAACGAAGTCGGCGCGAATGACGTCAGGCTCGTGATCGGCCATCCACTGCATGCCGTGCGCGCTGCCCGACTCCTCGTCGGCGACAGCGAAGTAGATCAAGTCGCCACGCGGACGAAAGCCGGTGGTGGCCAAGTGCCGGAACGCGACAGCCATCGACGCCGTGAGGTTGAGCATGTCGACCGCTCCCCTCCCCCACACCTCGCCGTCGACCAAATCGCCACCGAACGGATCGCGCGACCAGCCACCCTCGTTGACAGGCACCACATCGGTGTGGCCCATCAGGCACAGGCTCGGCGCCGACGGATCGCTTCCCTCGATGCGGGCCACCAACGAGGCGCGACCCGGCGTCGGTTCGAAGCCTTGCGTGTCGAGTCCAGTCGAGCCGAGAAACGATCTCAAGAGCTCCGCGTTGCGGCTCTCGAATCCCGACTCGGCCGTGCCGTCGTTGACGCAGCGATTTCGGATCATCAGTTGCAGCAGCTCGACGGTCTCACCGGTGAGCACTTCTGCAGGCAGTACTCCAGTCATGCTTGCGCCTCGCAACGGCGCTTCAGGCCTTCGGCTTCTGTCGTCACGTAGCGACGGCCGATCTTCGCGGTCAGCGCGCCGATGATCGGTGCGAGCAAGCCACGCACATGTGTCGACAGGGTGACAGTTACTCCGCCCGCACTCCGTGGCGAAATCGCGTGGCAGGCCGAGATGGCGAAACCGGGTGACTTCGTCTCCCACGTGAACGACCGGCCAACGTCGACTGCTGTGATCGTCCACGTTGCGGGACGCAGCTTCGGTTGCTCGATCCGCACCGCATGGCCGACTGCGACGCCGCTCTCGCCGACCCATTTCGCATTGCTCATCGACGCGGTCCATGTCGGCCACGCGGGTACGTCGGCCAGAACAGCCCACACGACTGCGGGCGACGCATCGATGTCGATGGTGTGTTCGTACTTCATCACTCCTGCCTCCGTTCGTATGCCGCGAATACCTTCTTCGGCACAACCATCCGCCACGCGTCGACGACGAGTTCGGTCATCTTGGTGAGATCGATCGCGGCGAGGGTAACCACGACCCAGTTGTAGCGCATGTCCGCCGACTTGGACAGCATGAACTTGTGCGGCTCCGAGGCGACCAAGAGCGGGACCACAACCGGGTGTCGTGGAAGAATTCTGCCGAGCGCGTCGAAATCGAGCGGTGCCGTTCGTCGGTGCAGCAGGAACCACCCCGGCCTCGGGGTCACATTGAAGGGAATCTCAACATGCCCAGGTATGCAGCGCTCATCTATGGCGCAGAGCCGACCGCCGAATCCGAGAACGACTCCGAGCTGTGGGGCAAGATCATGGCTGAGTACATGCACTTCGGCGAGGCCGGCGGTGCCGCTGGCGTGATCGGCGGAGGCGAAGCATTGCAACCGACCAACACGGCCACAACCATCCAGGTCAGCGGAGGTGCAAAAGGTGGCGACGTGATCTCCACCGATGGTCCGTTCGCCGAGACGAAGGAAGCCCTTGGCGGTTTCTACCTGCTCGACTGCAAAGACCTCGACGAGGCGATCAGTTGGGCGGCACAGATTCCCGGGGCGTGGCATGGCAGGGTCGAAATTCGCCCCGTCATCGACTTCGGTGAGCAGGGCTGATCGATCTGCTCGACGAGATCATTCGCATCGAGGGTGGCCAAGTGCTGGCCACCCTCATCCGTTTGACAGGTGACATCGATCGGGCGGAGGACGCACTGCACGACGCGGTCGTCGTTGCGGCCGACTCGTGGCGTCGCAACGGCGTACCCGACAAGCCGGGTGCGTGGTTGACCACCGTCGCTCGCAACAAGGCTCTCGACCGCCTGCGTCGTGAAGCCCGACGGGCTCCGAAGGAAGAAGAAGCATTTCGGCTCCTGAGCGACGGTTGGGCGACGGATGACAACGACACCGACAGTCGCGACGACCGGTTGCGGCTGTTGTTCACGTGTTGCCACCCGGCCCTGTCGCCCGAGTCTCAGGTGGCACTGGCGTTGCGCACGATCTGCGGATTGGCGACGGTCGACATCGCCCGCGTGTTCCTGGTTCCCGAGCCCACGATCGGCCAGCGAATCAGCCGCGCCAAAGCCAAGATCGCCAAGGCCCGCATCCCGTACCGGGTTCCCGAGGAACACGAACTCCCGGATCGACTCCGGCCTGTGCTCGCCACCGTGTACGCGGTCTTCACGGCCGGCCACCACGCCCCGGTGGGCGAACTCGGCGGTCGTCTCGACTTGGCCGACGAAGCCATTCGGCTCGCCAGGGTGCTGGTCGACCTGATGCCGGATGAGGCGGAGTGCGTCGGGCTGCTGGCGTTGACGCTCGCCACGAACGCGAGGCGGATGGCCCGCACCGATCACGACGGTGAGATCCTGCTGCTGGCCGATCAAGACCGATCGTTGTGGGATGCCGCGGCGATCACGGAGGCGGCGGCGCTGGTCGATTCGGTGCTTCGGCGCGGACGGCCCGGCGCCTACCAGATCCAGGCCGCCATCGCCTGCCTGCACGGCACCGCGGCGACCTACGCCGAGACCGATTGGGCACAAATTGGCGAACTCTTCGGCATGCTCGAGATCCGCTGGCCGACGCCGGTGGTGCGCGTCAATCGCGCTGTCGCGGTTGCCGAGGTTGCAGGCCCGGCTGCAGGCCTGGCTCTGCTGGCCGATCTGGTCGGCACGCCTGTCGAGCGATGGCATCTGTATTGGTCCGCCCGCGCAGACTTCCAGCGTCGACTCGGCCAGACCCAAGCGGCCGCAGACTCGTACCGGCAAGCGCTCGAGTGCCCATGCAACGACACCGACCGTCGTTTCATGCAGCGTCGTCTCGCCGAGCTCGAGGAGACCTGAGCTCGCAAACGCGAGCGAGTCTGTGCGCGTTCTGGTGGACCGCACAATGGGGTGAGGTCACCGACCCGAGCGGCAACAAACGCCAGAGTCGCACCGAGAATTGCGGGCGACGACCGCGACGAGCAATGGGTCGTGCGAACCCTTCTCGGCGGTGTTGCTCAAGTCGACCCCTAGGACGCCGATGAAGTCGTATGTGGCGGAACCGGCAACGGCACGAAGACGGCCCTTTTGGGCGGCAAAGGGTCGCCTTCGTGCTGTCGGGCGGCGGGTCGCTCGGTGCGATGCAAGCCGGTCAGTTGCTGGCCCTGTTCGAAGCGGGAATCACCCCTGACCTGGTGATCGGCGTATCTGCGGGTGCATTGAACGGCGCAGCGATCGCCTACGACCCAAGCATCGCCGCGGCAGAACAACTCGCCACGATCTGGCAGAGCCTGGACCGTGACTACATCTTCCGAGGCTCGCGACTCGAACGTGCCTGGCACGTGCTGCGCGGCCATCCGAACCTCTACCGGTCCGACGGCCTCGTCGACCTGGTCAACCGCTTCCTGCCCGTCAACAATCTTTCAGAACTGTCGATCCCGTTCGAAGCCTGCACCGTCAACATCGACGACGCCCGCCTCGATTTCCACTCGATCGGCGATCCCCGCAAGGTGCTCGTCGCCTCGGCCTCGCTGCCGGGAGTATTCCAACCGGTGGTGATCAACGGGAGCCGGCATGTCGACGGCGGCATCGCCTCGACCCTTCCCGTTCACCGGGCCCACGATCTCGGCGCTACGACAATCTTCGCCTTCGATTGCCGGGCCGGCACCAAGCATCAGCTACCCACTGAAATGTCGGCTCTCGGTGTGCTCACGTCGTCGATCGCTGTCACGCGCGAGATCCTCGCGCCGTCGCACGACCACCTCGACGTCGTCCGCCTGCCGGCGCCCGACGTTTCTGGCATTGGCCTGTTCGACTTCAGCCAGGGCAGCCGGTTGATCGCCGAGGGCCACGACCTGGTCGCTGCCTTCCTCGCGGAACGTCCGCAGGTGATGGCGCTGCACACCAGCCGTAGCTCAGCTGCCTGAGAGCAGCCCGATCGAAACCTCGCGCATCCGGTACTTCTGGATCTTCCCGGTGACGGTCATCGGGAACTCGTCGGTCACATGGATGTGCCGCGGAATCTTGAAATGGGCGATGCGGCCCGCACAGTACGCGGCAAGATCGTCACGTGTCATGCTGGCGCCTTCTCGCAGGCGAACCCAAGCAACCATCTCCTCGCCGTACTTCTGGTCGGGCACACCGATCACCTGCACGTCGACGATGTCGGGATGGGTGTACAGGAACTCCTCCACCTCGCGTGGATAGATGTTCTCGCCGCCGCGGATGATCATGTCCTTGATCCGCCCAACGATGCTCACGTACCGGTCGTCGTCCATCACCGCAATGTCGCCAGAATGCATCCAGCCATCCGCGTCGATGGAGGCCGCAGTCATCTGCGGCTCGTTCCAATATCCCAACATCACCGAGTAGCCCTTGGTGCAGAACTCACCGGGCTCGTTGAGACCGAGAGTGGCACCTGTGGTCGGATCGATGATCTTGACCTGAATGTGCGGCAGTACGCGTCCAACGGTCGCGACGCGCTTGTCGAGCGGATCGTCCGGTGATGTTTGGCAAGACACCGGCGAGGTCTCTGTCATGCCGTAGCCGATGGTGACCTCGCTCATGTGCATCTCGTCGACGCATTGTTTCATCACCTCGACCGGGCACGGCGACCCTGCCATCATCCCGGTCCGCAGCGACGACAGATCAACGTCGTGGAACTCGGGGTGGGCGAGCATGGCGATGAACATCGTCGGCACACCGAGCACGCTCGTACAGCGCTCGGCCTCCATGGCGCGCAGCGTGGCAAGCGGCTCGAATGAGGGCGCCGGGAGGACCGTCGTCGTGGCATGTGTGAGGTTGGCGAGGTTGCCGATCACCATTCCGAAGCAGTGGTAGAAGGGGACGGGGATGCACACCCGATCTGCCTCGGTGTAGCGAAATCCTTCTCCGAGGAAGTAGCCGTTGTTCAACAGGTTGCGATGGCTGAGGGTTGCGCCCTTCGGGAAGCCGGTGGTGCCACTGGTGTATTGGATGTTGATCGGATCCGTGTTGGTCAGCGATGCGCTTCGGGCCGACAGTTCCTGCGGGTCGACGGCATCCCCGGCTGCCAGCAGCCCGTCCCAACCGGGCGTGTCGAGAAACACGACGTGCTCGAGATCTGGCAATGACGGACGGACCTCGTCGACCATCGCCGAGTAGTCACTGGACTTGAACGCCTTGGCGGAGACCAGCAACCGGCATCCCGATTGGGCGAGCGCGTAGCGCAGCTCTTCAGTCTGATACGCGGGGTTGATGTTGACGAGGATCACGCCTGCCTTCGCCGCGGCGAATTGGATGTACATCCACTCCGCGTTGTTGGGACTCCACATCCCGACACGGTCGCCGTTGCGGAGCCCAAGCCCGATCAACCCGCGTGCCACACGATCGACCTGCTCACCGAGTTCTCGATACGTGAGTCGGATTCCCTGGAACGCAACCACCAGGGCTTCGTGGTCGGGATAGGTGGCGACGGTTCGGTCGAAGGCCGACCCGATCGTCTCTTCCAGCAACGGCGGATTGGTGACACCGATCGCGTGCGCCGTGCCGGTCATGGAACCCCCTCGTTCAGCCATGGCGACTGTACCTGCCGGCGACGGCCGCTCAAATCGCCCATTCACGACTAGGGTTTCGCAGATCGCAAGCCACGACGAACCGCCCTTCCCGCTTCTGGTGTGATCGAGCCCAGCCCCCTCCTTCGCATCGACGGTCTCACCAAGAAGTATCCGGGTGTGACGGCGCTCGACGATCTCACGATTGAACTGCCGCGTGGTCTCGTCGGTCTCGTCGGCGCGAACGGCGCCGGAAAGACGACGTTGTTCCGCCTCCTGCTGGGCATCTCCAAACCGACCGAAGGTCGCATCGAGGTGGACGGGATCGACGTCGGCATCGATCCGATCGGGGTCCGCTCTCGGCTCGGATACATGCCCGAGCACGATTGCCTGCCGCTCGACCAAACCGCGGCCGACGTGGTGTCGACGTTTGGCGAGCTCAGTGGGCTGCCGCCGCGGGCGGCGCGCCAACGTGCTTCCGACATCCTCGACCTTGTCGGGCTGGACGAGGCGAGGTTCCGCCCGATCGGCGGCTTCTCCACCGGCATGCGCCAACGGACAAAACTGGCCCAAGCACTGGTTGGGGATCCCGATCTGGTGCTGCTCGACGAGCCGACGGCCGGCCTCGACCCGTTGGGGCGCGAGGAGATGCTGCTGCTCGTGGCTCGTCTCGGCTCGTTCGGTATTGCGGTGCTGATGGCCACTCATCTCCTCGACGATGTGCAGCAGGTGTGCGACCACGTCGTCATGATCGATGCCGGCAAGCTCGTCGTTTCCGGAGCAACGGCCTCACTGCTCGATCGCACCGGCTTCGTCACAGTCGATGTCGGCGCGCGCAGCGACGAACTCATTGCCAGACTGGCGCGGATCGACATGGCCGCCGTGGCTTCTGAAGGTCTGATCGAAGTGACCCTCGAAGGCGACCACCAGATGGACATGCTCCGCGATGCCATTGCCGAACTGGGCCTCCCGCTGTATCGCCTGACGACTCGGCTGACCTCGCTCGACGAGGTCTTCTTGCGTCTCGCCGGGAGCCCTGCATGACCATTGCCAGCGGTGACCGCGGCGCTGTCTACGACCGCGGATACCGCCCGTACGAAGGACCGCGCGGCCTGCGCGGAGCGGCAACCTTTGCTCTGTTCAAGGCGTCGATACGACGGGCACTCGGCATCCGGCGATCATGGCGGCAGAAGGTCGCCCCGTTCGTCCTGCTCGGTGTCGTGACGATTCCCGCAGTGGTCAATGTCGGCATCGGCTACGTGACACGCGACCGGATCGACAAGCTGGAGATCATCACGTACCGCGAGTACATCGGCGTGTCATCGGCGCTGCTGCTGTTCGTGGCGCTGGTCGCTCCCGACGTCATGTGCCCCGATCGCAGGCAGCGCGTCTTGCCGCTGATGTTCGCCCGGCCCCTCACCGGGGTCGACTACGTCGTCGCCAAGGTCGGAGCCATCGCGTCGATCCTGTTCGCGTTCTCGTTCCTGCCACAGGTGGTGCTGTTCCTGGGCAACATGTTGGTCAGCGATAGTGCCTCCCACTACTTCACCGGGCACCTCGACGTCCTGTGGAGGGTGCCGGTCGCCGCGTTGATCTTGGCCTCGTACTACGCGACCATCGGCGTCGCCATCGGGTCACTCACCGATCGCCGAATCGTGGCAGGCGCCGGCGTGATCGGGCTCCTGCTGGTCACGTCGATCGCCTCGGGCATCCTCGTCGGCGACGGGCCGAGAGGGAGCGGCTCGAACGCCGCTCTGATCAACATCTTGTCGTTGCCGCTGTACCTGCGCGACCTCGTGTTCCTCGGCCACGTCGACCCCGAGTCGCCGCTCGCGGGTGTGCACAACGGTGGTCTCTACGCCGTCGTGATCTACCTCGCCGTGCTCCTCGCGGGCGTCGCTGTGCTGCTGCGTCGTTACCGATGGGTCGAGCGCTGATGCTGCCGGTCGATGTCGACGCGAACTCACGACTCGACGACCCAGCGTTCGCGACGGACGCAACCGTCGAGATCGACGACGTGTCGGTGTGGTTCGGTCCGAAGGTCGCGTTGTCGGAGCTCAGCTGCTCGTTCGGTCGTGGAGTGACCGGCTTGCTGGGGCCGAACGGGGCGGGCAAGACCACCCTGATGCGGGCAATGACGGGTCTCACCGGAGTCAACCTGGGCACGGTGCGCGTCGAGGGTCGCGACCCTCGACGCGATCGCCAGGTTCACGCTGGGATGGCGTTGGTGCCCGAGGACGAGGCGGTGCCTGGCGGGCTCACCGCCCGCCAGTTCGTCGGCTATGTCGCCGACCTGTACCGCGTCGCCGGGCGCGACGCACCCGACAAGGCGCTGGAGTCGGTCGCGATGCTCGACGACGCCGACCGTCGTGTGGATGGCTTCAGCAAGGGAATGCGTCAACGAACCAAGATCGCCGCCGCTCTCGTCACCGATCCGAAGGTGCTGGTGTTGGACGAGCCGTTGAACGGCGCAGATCCAGTACAACGGCTGCACCTCATCGATCTTTTCAAGAAGCTCGGGTCACAGGGGCGGACGGTGATCGTCAGTTCGCACGTGCTGAACGAGGTCGAGCGCATGGCCGAGCGAGTGATCGTCTTGATGCACGGACGGCTCGCGGCAGCAGGCGACCGGCGGGCGATCCGCGACGCAATGGACGATCGACCGCGGCACGTTCTCGTTCGCTCCGACGACGGTCGTCGGTTGGCCGCATCGCTGATCGGCCTGGACTCGGTTGCGGGCGTCACCTTCGACTCGTCACGCGACGGCTTGGTGATCCAGACCGTCCAAGCCCGCGATCTCGCGACCGCCCTACCGCGCCTGGCTCGCGAATCCTCGGTACGCCTGCTCGAGGTTCGCGCCCTCGACGACTCTCTCGAGAGTCTGTTCAGGGAACTGGTGCGATGACAGAACCACAGACGCACTCTGCGCCCGTGCCGGTCACGCGGCGACGACCCCGGTCGCGTTTCGCGGCGATCTTCTTCTACACGTTGCAGTCGTGCGTTCCACCCAAACGGTGGGCAGCAGTGTTGTTGCCGTGCGCAGGAGCCCTGTTGTTCGGCTTGCTGGCCCACGCCGTTCACAACTTTCCGACCACCGAGCGGCCCTTCGCCAACGTCGCCGCCGAAGGGATCTTCTCGCTCGTCATGCCAATTGCCGCGCTCGTAGTCGGTGACTCGGTGCTCGGGGCGGAAGTGCGCGCAGGCACCTTCAATTTCACCTGGCTATCGCCGGTGCCCACGTGGCAGATCGTCATCGGACGATGGTTGGGTGGTTCGGCGGTGACGCTCGTGACCATCGCCCCGGCCAGCGCTCTGGCAGCGGTCGTGGCCGGCGCACCGCAAAGTGCCGGCGCAGCGTTCGTCGCCGCTGCCGTCGGAAGCGTGACCTACGTTGCCCTGTTCATCGCCATCGCCTGCGTTACGCGACGCACTGCGGTGTGGTCTCTCGCGATCGTGTTCCTCGTCGAACGCCTTCTCGGCGCGGCGCTCACCGGAATCGCCCAGCTGTCGCCCACATGGGAATCCCGGGCAATCTTTGTCGGCCTCATCCATGACCCGCCGACCCGCCTGATACGCTCGGGCATACCCCAGGGGGGTAGTGCTGTCGTTCGGCTTGCGGCCGTAACAATCGTCGCCCTGGGCCTGGCCAATTGGCGGATGGCGCACATGCGATTATCGGGCGCCTCCGACTGATACCCGGCATCAGCCAATACCGAAATCTGCCAGGGCGATCCCGCTGGTGCTCGTCGCTCGTAACCCTCTGATGTCGACAGTCCTACGACGTTGCGAGTGCAGTTGGCGAGGTGCGCGGCCCACGTTGGCCGAGTGATCGCCCGGCGATCGCGCCTGATCGTTCTGTTAGCGTGACCTGCGCACAACCAAGTTTGGGGGCATTGTGAACGAGATCATTGTCGGAGTCGACGGCAGCGCGACAGCCCGAAAGGCCGCGGTCGCCGCCGCAGAGATGGCCGCTAGCTTCAACCGGCCACTGCACATCGTGACCTCGATGACCCGCAACAGCAGCCAAGAGATTCGCGGCGGTGGCTCCGAATCATGGCACATCGACTCGGTCGGCGTCGCCGAAGAGTTGCTCAAGGCGCTCGCCGGCGAACTGAAGGCAAAGACGCCAGTCACCCATGCCGTTGTCATGAGCGATCCCGCCACGGCGCTGTGCGACGAGGCCAGCCGTCTCGACGCATCTGTGATCGTGGTTGGCAACCGGCGGGTTCAGGGAGCGGCCAGAGTGCTCGGCTCGATTGCCGGCGACGTGGCAAAGCGTGCGCCGTGCAACGTCTACATCGTTCACACCACTGGCACTCACTAGCGCTTGGTCCGACCCGCACGAAATCTCCCGTCGACTTCCCTGGCGTAGTCGGCGACCATGCGGATCAGCAGCACGGTGCGCTCCCTAACACTCTCGGTTGTTGTTGGGTGATGCAGTGGATCCCACCACCGCATTCGAAGATCGGCCTGGCGTCGATCAGCACCACCTCGCGTCCTGGATACAGCTTGCTCAACGTTGCAGCCGCGTCGGCGTCTCGTGGATCGTCGAACGAACACAGGATCACGGCGCCGTTGCACACGTAGTGGTTGATGTACGACCAATCGACGATGTCTCCGTCGGCGCGCGTGACCGTCGGTGCCTCGATCTCGACAACTTCGAGTTGGCGGCCCCGCGCGTCTGTAGTGGAGCGCAAGATGGCGAGGTTCTCGGCGCACACCTCGAAGTCTGGATGCGATGAGTCGCGCTGAGAATGGGCCACCACCAGGCCCGGACGTACCCACGCGGCCACGATGTCGACATGTCCGCGCGTGCCGTACTCCTTGTAGTCCTTGGTGAGACCCCGCTCGAGCCAGATCACCTTCCTCACGCCGAGAAAGGTTTCGAGCTCCGCCTCCACCTGAGCCGCAGTCCAATCGGGATTGCGGCACGGGTCGAGCTGAACAGTGCGAGTGATCATCACCGTTCCGTCGCCGTCGACGTGGATGCCGCCACCTTCGTTGACCATCGACGCGCGGAGGGGCTCGGCACCGGCGAGCGTGGCGGCGAACCCGCCGACGTGCTGCTCGGCCTCCCACACGCAGAACTCCTGCTCACCCCAACCGTTGAACCGCCACAGCACTGCGCCCAATCGTCCGTCGGGAGCGGTGACGAAGGTTGGCCCGCTGTCGCGGAACCAGGACTCATCGATGAAGGTCTCGTGGATGGTCACCGACGCGTCGACCAGCTCGCGAGCGGCTGCGCCGTCGCCTACATCGCAGATCAACGACACCGGCTCGAAGCGAGCGATCGCGTTCGTGACCGTCGCCCACACGGTGCGGTAGTGGCCGAGTTCACCTTCTGGATCGTTTCCGAACGTGGTGTTGCCGGGCGGGAACTCCATCCACGTGCGCTCGTGACGCACCCACTCCGGCGGCATCGAGAACCCGATGGGGGGGCCGGTGGTCATTCGACAACCATCACAGGAAATACAACCGGCTGAGCGAGACCGACTCGGCAGGGTCGCTGTAGACGGTCTCGCCATCGAATGACACCGAGCCCGTCTTCGGATCCACGTCGACATGACCGAGACGGGTGTTGTGCACCAGGTCTGCGGGGCCGATGTTGCGCGTTCCACGCACCGCGACACGTCGACGCCGAGTGTTCATGTGATCGTCGCCGGCGTCGACTGCGGCTTGGCTGACGAACGCGACCGACAGGTCGGCAGCGGTGGAACCGAACGAGCCGAACTGCGGGCCGAGCACCAATGGCTCGCTCGAATCGGTGGCCGCGTTAGGGTCGCCGGTCACGCCATATGCGGGGAATCCGCTCTTCAACACAAGCTGCGGCTTGGCCCCAAAATGATCAGGACGCCACAGCACGATGTCGGCCAACTTGCCGACATCGAGCGAGCCGATTTCGTGGTTCAGACCGTGAGCGATCGACGGGTTGATGGTCAGCTTGGCGACGTACTGGCGCACACGATCGTTGTCGTGACTGGTTGGACCGTCGCCTTCCGTGCGGATCTGTTGCCGCTTCATCTGGGCTGCGAGTTGGAAGGTGCGCCGCACGGTCTCACCCGCGCGCCCCATGCCCTGCGCATCGCTGGAGGTGATGCCGATCACGCCCAAGTCGTGCAGCACGCCCTCTGCGCCCATCGTGCCACCACGGATTCGGTCGGTGACCAGCGTGTGGTCGCTGAGCGAATGGTGGTTCAGCCCATGAGCGGCAAAGATCATCTCGTAGTGCTCGTCGAGCGCGTCTCGCCCGAATGGAAGTGTTGGATTGGTGCTCGACCCGATCACGTTGGGCACGCCGGCCAACTTCAAGACGTTGGGCACATGGCCGCCTCCGCAACCCTCGATGTGGAACGCGTGGATGGTTCGACCAGCCAGCACGTGCAGGGTGTCGTCGACCGAAAGGCACTCGTTGAGGCCGTCGGTGTGCAGCGCCACCTGCACGTCGTACTTCTCGGCGACGTTCAACGCGGTATCGAGTGCTCGCGTGTGGGCGCCCATGTCTTCGTGGACCTTGAAGCCGCACGCGCCGCCCTCGACCAAGGCCTCGATCAGCGGAGCCTCGTCGGAAGACGAGCCGCGACCGAGGAACCCGATGTTGACCGGCCATTGATCGAAGCTGTTGAAGGCATGGCGCAACGCCCACGGCGAGTTGACACCCACACCCCATACCGGTCCGAACTCCTGGCCGATGATCGTCGTCACACCAGATGCCAACGAGGCCTCCATGATGCGCGGCGACATCAAGTGCACGTGGGTGTCGACGGCGCCGGCCGTTGCGATCAATCCTTCGCCGGAGATGATCGTCGTGCCGGTGCTCACCACGACCTCGACGTCGTCCATCATGTCTGGATTGCCTGCCCGGCCGACACCACTGATACGTCCGTTGCGGATGCCGATCGACACCTTGCCAACACGTCGCGTGGCGTCGATGACGACGACGTTGGAGATCACCACATCGCAGGTCTCCTTGACCGCGGCAGCCTTCATCAGCAACCCGTCGCGTGCCGTCTTGGCGAACCCCGCCAAGAACTCGTTGCCGCGTTCCTGCGAGTCGTACTCGATCTCGATGACCAGTCCGGTGTCGCCGAGGCGAACGCGATCGCCCACCGTCGGGCCGTGAATGGCGGCATAGTCGTCGGGCAGGATCTCGTCAGGATGCAGGTGGTCGTGAGGGACCTGGCCGTCGTTGTGACTGTGCGCGAACTGGCCGTGGGAGTGCCGGCTTGAACTGGTCTCGCTCACGGCTGCGCCCCGAGATACCCCTGCACAGTTGCTCGTGCCAGCGCCGCCTCTTTGGCGCCGGGAGCATCGAGCGGGCCGTCGACGAGACCGGCGAAACCGATCGCCACCCTTGCCCCGCCGATGGGCACCAGCGGAACGTCCGTCGCGACGCCGGGCTCGAACCGCAGCGCCGACCCAGCCGGGATGGCCAGACGCATTCCGTAGGCCGCGGCGCGATCGAACAGCAACCGGGGGTTGACCTCGAAGAAATGAAAGTGAGACGTGATGCTGACCGGCACCTCGGAGGTGTTGGTGGCGACGATGTAGACGAGCCCCGGCGGTGGGACCGAGTCGTGCACGGCGGTGATCAGGGCACCTGGCGCATCGGAACCGAGACTGCCGCCTGGCCCGAAGGGGTTGCGCACCACCACCATCCGCGTGCCGTCGTCGAACACCGCCTCGACCTTCACTTCGCGCACGATGTCGGGCACTCCGGGCAACACATCATCGGATGTCAGAATCGCAGCACCTGCCGCGGCCGCAGCCATCAGTCGCGCTCCGTCGCGAGCCGCTTCGCAGACGGTGTCGGCAATCAACGCCGTTGCCTCGGGAACGTTCAACCGCAGACCGCGAGATCGTCGTGCCCGCGCCAGCTCGGCCGCCGTGAAGATCAGCAGCCGATCGCGATCCGTCGGTGTCAGGCGCATGGGCTCACGCTATTCGGTGTCAGTGCGTCGACGTAGCCCGCCTCTGACGATGGTCCGCCTACGCTCGACCTATGACCGCAGCAAAGCCAACAGTCCAGGTCGACAACGATCGAGTTCGAGTGACCGAGTGGCGGTTCGCTCCGGGCACCGAGACCGGATGGCACAGGCATGAAATGGACTACGTCGTCGTGCCGCTCGACGACGGAACGCTGCGCATCGAGACCGCCGAAGGCGTCACCGATGTCGAGCTGCACCATGGCGTGTCGTATGCGCGTCAGGCCGGCGCGGAACACAACGTGATCAGCACGACCCCGTCCGAGTTCGCCTTCGTGGAGATCGAACTGAAGGACGATTCGTCGTCCGGTCCGCTTTGACAGCTTGAACTGTCGATGATCTGATCGTCCGGATGCGCCGCACCGCGATCGTCACCGGGACAGCGCCGGTCATATTGGTCACGTTTCCCGACTACGACACCGAACATCCGCTGCACGGTGGTGCGCTCACAGCGGCCGGATACGAGATGCGCATCGCACCAAAGCGCGGGGCGCGGTCTGCGGAGGAGTTGTTGGCGCTGACTGGCGACATCGCCGGCGCAATCGTCAGTACTGATCCATTCACGCGCGAAGTCCTGCGCGACAGTCCCGGGCTGCAAGTGATTGCTCGAGTGGGGGTCGGCATCGATTCGATCGACGCGGCCGCATCCACCGAACTCGGCGTCGCCATCACGACGACACCAGGTGCCAACGAGGAGACCGTTGCCGACCATGCCATCGCCATGATGCTGGGCCTGTTGCGGCGGATCCCCCAGAACGATGCCGGGGTCCGCCGCGGCGAGTGGAACCGCACGGGGGCGCACACACCGTTGTTGCTGTCGGGCTGCACCGTCGGATTGGTCGGGTATGGGCACATCGGTCGGCTGGTCGCCCGCCGGCTCGCCGGATTCGACGTCGAGTTGCTCGTGGCCGATCCTGCTCTGGGCAGTTCAGAGTCACCACGCGCTGTCGAATTCGCGGACCTATTGGCCCGCTCTGACGTCGTCTCGTTGCACTGCCCATTGATTCCGGAGACGCATCATCTGATCGATCAACATGCCCTGCAGTTGATGCGTCCGCACGCCGTGCTGGTCAACACCTCGCGTGGTGGCGTCGTCGACGAGGCAGGCTTGATCCAGGCTCTGAACGGCGGGCTGATCGCCGGCGCCGCGCTCGACGTGTTCGAAACGGAGCCTCCGGGGGATTCTCCGTTGCTGGCGATGCCGAACGTCGTTGTGAGCCCACATGTCGGTGGCCTCAGCACTCGGTCGGTCGACGTCATGCTCCGAATGGCCACAGCGTCGGTGATCGACGTGATCGAAGGGCGCGTGCCCGATGGTTTGGCGAACCCGACCTTCCTCGAGTAGTCGAGGCGCGTCACTCGCCGCGGATGTTGATCTCGATCCGAATCCCGTTGGGATCGAGGAGGAAGATCTGCTTGAGATCGAACTGCGGCGAATCCACCATCTCGTGGGGCACACCTCGTTCGTCGAGCCGAGCGCACATGTCGTCGTATCCCGAGCCTTCGAAGGCAACGTGGTCGATCGACCCGGTCACGCCGGCACGATCGCGATCGACGAAGTTGACGTGCACCGCCGGATGGTCACCCACCAGCAGCCAAGTACCCGGTTGTGGGACTGCGGGGCGACGTTCGGGTGCGTTGGTCAGGCCGAGAACATCGGTGTAGAACGCAACGGTCTCCTCGTGAAGGACTGTCTCGATGTTGAAATGGTCGAGCCGACTCAATGGCACTGTTGCCCCTTTCGCGGAACTCGGACCTGATCTTACGGACGATCAGCCAGCGAAGCGGTACGCCAATCGTCCACTGACGCCGACATCGAGCTGCAGCAGCGCACCGGCCAGCGGCTCGCGGGCGAGCTGTTCCTCGGTCAGCCGATGACGAGCCGTCGTCACATACAGCGTGCTGAGATCGGCCCCACCGAAGGCCGGACACGTCGGGTTGGTCAAGGGAAGCATGATCTCCCGATCGAGCCTGCCGTCGGGCATGTACCTGCGCATCCGGCCCCCACCGAACAGGCACACCCACACACCACCCTCGGCGTCGACAGCAAGTCCATCCGGCAGCCCATCGGTCGCGTCGATCTCGGCAAAGAGTCGTTGGGCACGGATCTCGCCCGTGTCGAGGTCGTAGTCGAACTCGGCGACCCGCTGGGTCGTGCTATCGATGTAGTACATCGTCGTGCCGGCCGGACTCCAACCGATGCCGTTCGAGATGGTGCGCTCGGGCAACACCTCTGTCAGCTCGCCACCTGGGTCGAGGCGGTACAGGGCAGCGCGCCCAGGTTCGCGATCACGGTGCAACGTGCCCGCCCAGAGCCGACCGCGTGGGTCGGCACGGCAGTCGTTGAATCGAACACCGGGCTTGGTCTCGACATCGGCGATCAGCGTCATCTCTCCGGTCGGGTCACGGCGCCACAGCTCGCACTCGATGGCCACGACCAGGCCACCGTCGTCGCACAGCACGACCGAACCGACATCTCCCTCGGTCGCGAACGATGCGGCCTCGCCCGTCGAGGGGTTCCATCGGTGCACCAGTCGCCCGGAGATGTCGACTCGAATCAACTCACCGCTGCGCTCATCCCACACCGGCCCTTCGCCGAGTTGGTCGGGGCCGAGCACGGCGATCGTCGCCGGAGGCGAAGGGTTGTTCGACATCAAGGCATTGTGATCTGATCTGGCGTCCAGCTCAAATCCAACCACGTTGCGGAGGGGCAAATGTCTGACAGCACATCACTCGACGGTGAGATCGCGATCGTCACCGGCGGTGCACGCGGCATCGGCAAGGCGGTTGTGGAGGTGTTCGTTGCTCACGGCGCACGCGTCGTGTTCTGCGACCTAGATCCCGAACTCGGCCAATCGATCGAAGGGCATGTTGGCGAGCATGCCAAGTTCGTGACCGCCGACGTCAGTTCCGAGGCCGATGTCGCTGCCTTGGCCGAGACCTGCTCCAAGACGTTCGGACCGGCGACGATCCTCGTGAACAATGCTGGTGTCAACGCAAACTTCGATGCCACCACGATGACAGGCGACGACTGGGATCGTTTCATGGGCGTTGATCTCAAGTCCGCCTGGCTGGGTGCCAAATACGTGCTTCCCCACATGCGCGACGTCGGTCGCGGCGCGATCGTCAACGTCGCCTCGATGCACGCCCTCGCCACCCTCGAGGGGTTCTTCCCTTACGCCGCGGCGAAGTCGGGGCTCATTGGCATGACCCGCAGCCTTGCCCTCGACTGGGGGCCCCATGGCATCCGTGTGAATGCCGTCGCGCCCGGCTACGTCCGCACTCGGCTGGTGCAAGACAGCATCGACAGAAACCCGGACCCCGATGCCGCAGAACAATCCATGGTGCGCGGCATCGCCCTGCGACGCATCGGTGAGCCTGTCGAGATCGCCAACGTCATCCGCTTCCTCGCATCGGATGATGCGAGCTACGTCACTGGCACGACGATCCACATCGACGGTGGTGTGACAGCGCGCCGCGCCGGCTGATTGCGTCGCGCAAGGTGTGCTGTCGATCTGTCGTCGGGTGCGATTTCACGCAGGTTCAAAGCCAACCTGAGGATGAAATGCAACCCGCCGTCGGGCGCGGCGCAACGCGGCGAGCACGGCGGTGCCGAGCGTCAAGATCGCGATCACGTTGGTGATCGCCCGACCGGTATCCCAGCCGAGCGTCGACGTTGCGAAAGTGAACAGGAAGAAGCGATGGAGATTGCTGATGACCGAATCGCCCGGCACGAACTGCAGCGCCGGCTTCGCTCCGGCGCCGATGAACGTGCCAAGGCTGAACGGCCAGAACCACATGTTCAACAAGAACCCGAACGCGTAGGCCGAGACCGCGCCGTATGCGGCGAGCATCGCGACCTCCAGTCGGCCGGCGCATCTCGGCAACAGCCCTGACCCGAGCCCGACCCACGATGCGGCAAGCATCTGAAACGGCAACCATGGCCCGACGCCGCCTGTCAGCAACGCCGAGGCGAACAATGTGATCGAGCCGAGCACGAACCCGAAACCCGGTCCGTAGACACGACCGGCCAAGATCAGTAGGAAGAACACCGTCTCGATCCCAGCGGTGCCCGTGCCGAGCGGTCGCATCGCCGCGCCGACACCTGCTAGCAGCCCCAGCATGGCGATGGCTTTGACGTCGATGTCTCCGCTGCTCATCTCGGCGAGCACGATGGCGATCACCAGAGGCAGGATCAACACGAAGATGAACGGCGCCTCGGCGTGATGCGGCGTGCCGGCTGCAGGGCTGGCGAGCAACGGCCACAAGAACATTGCCAACCCCGCGAGCGATCCGATCGTCAGCACCAACCAGGTGTAGGGACGCACGTGGACCGGCTGCGATGTCACTGAACTCCCTCCGACGCCAGCGCTGCGGCGATCTGGGCAACGGTCAGCCACTGCGCTGGTCGCATCACCTTGGCGACTTGTGGGGCGAAGATCGGCGAGGCCACGACGACATCGGCTGTCGGTCCGTCAGCGACGATCTCGCCATCAGCCAGAACCACCACGCGGTCCGCGACGTTTGCGACGAATTCGACGTCGTGCGTGGCCACGACGATTGCCCGGCCATCGTCGGCCAACTCCTTGATCACGCCGGCGAAACGAATCTTGGCAGCCTCATCGAGTCCGCGGGTTGGTTCGTCGAGCATGATGATCGCCGGTCGCGGGCACAACTGCACCGCCAACGCCAATGCCAAGCGCTGGCCTTCCGAGAGGTCGCGAGGATGGGCGTCG
This sequence comes from Ilumatobacteraceae bacterium, assembly GCA_031370745.1. Lineage (GTDB taxonomy): Bacteria > Actinomycetota > Acidimicrobiia > Acidimicrobiales > Ilumatobacteraceae > JAENVT01. The sequence continues at coordinate 13,895 of JANMQX010000256.1, read as the reverse complement.
TCGCTGATGTTCGGGACGATCTTGTCGAGGATCGCCCGGCACGCGCCGTGGTCCTGGTTGCTCTCGCTGTCGGCGAGTGCGCACTCGGCGGCGACGGTCGAGAGGTAGAGAAGATCGCCGGGGGACTGAGGAACAAGACCGACCCGAGTCCTTGCCTCAGATGGCGCGAGGCGCGCTGGGTCAGCGACGTCGCGCTCGAGCGCCACGCTGCCGCTGTGACGCACCCCTGAGCCCTGCAATGCCCACAGCAGCGAGGTCTTGCCCGAACCGTTCCGGCCCATCAAGGCCAGCACCTGACCGGCGTGCAGATCGAGGTCGACATCGGACACGGCGACGACGTCGCCATAGCGCACCGTCAGCCGTCGCGCCTGCAGCGCTCGCCGAGGTTGGTGCGAAGCGACAACGGGACCTGGGCTGCGGTGCTCGAGCAGTTCGCGAAGGTCGCCGCTCAGTCGGCGCGCATCACGGACCGACAATGGCAACGGGTCCCAGCCAGCCACCTGACCCAGCCGCACGACGGGTGGGGCGACATCGCTGAGTCGCATCATGTCGCTCGGAGTTCCGCAGCTCACGCTGCCGCCGGGGTCGACCACGACGACCATGTCCGCGTATTCGATGACCCGCTCCAAGCGGTGCTCTGCGAGCACGACAGTGACTCCTAGGTCGTGCACAAGACGGGTGAGCGCGGCGAGGACGTCTTCCGCTGCGGCCGGGTCGAGCGCCGACGTCGGCTCGTCGAGAACGAGCACTCGGGGATGAGATGTCAGCACTGAACCGATCGCAACGCGCTGCTGCTGACCACCCGATAGGGATCGCACCGCTCGTCGTCGAAGGTCGGAAATTCCCAACAGATCGAGTGTTTCCTCGACGCGCTTTCGCATCACCGCCGCAGGCACGGCGAGCTGTTCCATGCCGTACGCCAACTCCTCCTCGACCGTGTCAGTCACGAACCCGTTCACCGGATCCTGCATGACCACACCCACCACGCCGGCGAGTTCGCGCGGCGGATGTGTACGCGTGTCGAGGCCGGCGACCGTGACCCTTCCGGCCAACACCCCGCCGGTGAAGTGGGGCACCAGGCCGTTGATCGCTCCGAGGAGCGTCGACTTGCCGACACCGGTGCGCCCGACCACGAGGCACAACTCCCCCTCGGGGACGTGCAACGACACGGCGCGGATCGCCGGCACGGTGGCCTCCGGGTAGGTGATGGTGACGGCATCGAAGTCGATCACGGCGCCACCGCCACATCGCGGGAGATGCTTGCAGGATCTCGCATCGAGACAGGCGGCGCGAGCACCGCGGGGAGCACCCCCACGAGCGCGCCGATTGCCGGCAGCACCGCCAAGGTCGGCCAGCGAAGCGGTTGCAGCGTCGGATAGAGGTTGTCGGGATCGACGCTGCCGGCCAAGAACATCGCGCCTGCGGCGACGAGGCCGCAGCCGACAACCATCCATTCGGCGGCACCCCACGGATCCGGTCGATACACGCTGCGACGTACCCGTCGACCGCCGAGGCGAATGCCAACCACGGCGACCACACACCCCACGCCGAGCATCGGGCCGCCGAGCACCCGGGGTGATGTTCCGTCGAGCACGCCGTACGTGCCCACACTGACACCGGCCAAGCCACCGAGCACCAACGCCGCGGTGAGGGTACGGGCGGATCGTGACTGGTCAGCGCGCCGGCCGTAGCCGCGCGAATCCATCGCCGCCGCCAAGACGAGCGACCGGTCCAGCGCATCTTCCAACACCGGGATCAAAATGCCTCGCACCACGCCCTTGCGAGACCCGACGGCGCCGCGCAGCTTGCGTGCCTTGCGGATTCGTTGGCCACTCTCGACGAGCTGCGGGGCCACCGTCAACGCAACCGTCACGGCGACTCCCATCTCGTGCAGCGCGGCCGGCAGCGACTTCAACAGTCGCTTCGGGTCGGCGAGCACGTTGGCCGCGCCAAGACACAGGAGCAGCGTTGCCAAGCGCACACCGTCGTACACGGCGGCGAGCATTCCCTCCAGGCTGACCGGACCGCCGATGCGGATGCCCGCGGCCCCGGTGGGCAAGTGCAGCTCGGGCATCTTGAACAACACAGTCGTGCCGAACTGTCCATCGATCAACACCCTGAACACGATCCTGAGCACCAGGATGACCAGTCCGAGTCGAAGGTACGTGCTGAACGCGCGGGCCCACGGTGCGTCGGTTCGACGGAACGACACGACACAACCGACGGCTGCCGCGAACACGACAAGTGTCAGCGGATTGGTCGTGCGTGACGCAGCCGTCGCCATCCCAAGTGCCCACAGCCACCACGCACCAGGATGCAGAGGCCGCGGCAGCCGTTGGCTCACGGCCCGGCTCGCCGACGCCGCGCTGCCCACGCCCCGGCGCCGGCCAGCGACGCGGCCAGGACGATTCCGATGGCGGTCGCTGCTCCGAACCCGCCACCGCCTCCACCGTCAGAGCCGAGATCGACTGTCCCAAGAGGAACCGTCGAACTTGCAACCGACGCCGACGACGTCGTGACACCAAGCACCGCAATATCGAGCGACCCTGTACCGTCAGTTGATGGCTGGGTCGTCGAAGCGCCGACCGACGTCGCGACGATCGAGGAGACGGTCGTGGTCGACGTAGATGTTGTCGAGCTGGACACAGCCTGCGAAGCACTCTTCGGCGCCGCAGTTGGCGATGGAACAACCGGAACCGCGTCTGCAGTTGCAGGCGGTGGTGTTTGTGATTCGGCCAACACCGTCGTCGGAGTCGTCGGCGCGACGGTTGGAGTCGTGGTGGTCGCAGGCGGCGGCGAAGGTGCTGCTATGCCGCAATCCGCACTGTTCAACGGATTGGGCGGTTGACCCTCGATCGGCGGTGGCGGTGCGTAACCCGGAGGCGGCGTGTCGCCAGCCGTCCTGTTGAGCGCGAACGACCATCCCTCGACCGTTCCAGCAGGCGGTTTGCGACTACCCGCACCGAGGTTGCTGAAACACCATTGCCCGCCACGCTGCGCCAGCCAATAGCCCCAGTAAGCGCTCAACGGAGGAGCGTTGACGCATGCCTCGGTGTCGGACCTCGGCATGCCGGCGATGCGACAGACCAATCCTGGAAATCGCTGAGTGCCCTCCCACAGGATTCCAGCCTTGTCGAGGGCGTCGAGGCCGCTCGTCACCGGTCCCGGCGCGCAGCGGACGTTGACCCCGCCCGTCAACTCCCGGAAGTCGATCACGATCGTGATGCCGACGTTGTCGACGCACGGGCCGTCATACCCGCTCACCGGTTGCGCCGGCGCCGCCGCAACGGGCATCGGAATGCCAATTGCGACGAGCGTCAGCGCACCGATGAGTCGACGAATCACCCGAAGTAACCGCTGACATCGGCGACGAGGTTGACTGGACTGGTGGCTACGTAGAGACAGACGGTGCCTGCTGCCGACAGCTTGACGATGGCCGCATTCGGCGTCGGGTCATCGGCCACGAAGTTGACGTTTGAGGCAAATGGTCGGGCGCTGTCGCACGAATAGACGGTCACGAAGCCGGTGCCAAGTCCACCGACCGCCGTGACGTTCAACACGACCGACGTCGCATTGGTAGGGACGCCACCGCGGCCAGCAACGGGAAGAACCAATGTCGAACCGGCTGCGGTGAGACCGCCACCAAGCTGTGCTCCGTCGATGGTTCCCTGACCCGCCCGGGAGTCCAACAAACGCGCCGGACTCAGTGGGCGGTATCCCGAGCCCTTGGGGAAGTAGCCGTCCACATCGGCGACGAGGTTGACACCGTTCGTGCCTACGTACAGACACACTGTGCCCGTTGGCGACAAGCCGGTGATGACCGCGTTCGCAGTGGCAGTGCCGGCAACGAAGTCGAGGTTCGAGGCCAGAGGCCGGGGAGAACCGCACGGGTAGACCGTCACGACCCCTGCGCCCTGAGCACCGACCGCCGTCACGTTCAACACCACCGCAGACACGTCGCTGGGCACGCCACCGCGACCCGAAACTGGCAACACCAGCGTCGAGCCGGCAGAAGTCAGACCCGCACCGAGCTGCGCTCGGTCGACCGTCGACTCACCCGGGCGAGTGTCGAGCAACCTGGCAGGAGTCACTGGTCTGTAGCCAGAGGACGCAGGAAAGTACCCGCTGACATCGGCAACGAGGTTGACACTGTTGGTGCCGACGAACAAGCACACCGTGCCGGCTGCCGACAGCCCAGTGATGACCGCGTTCGCCACCGATGTGCCGGCGACGAAGTTGACGTTGGAGGCCAATGGTTTCGCTGCATCGCACGGATAAACGGTGACATAGCCATCACCCTCACCGTCGGTTGCGGTGACGTTCAGCACCGCCGCCGCAGCGTCTAGCGGTACCCCACCGCGGCCGGCAACCTGCAACACGAGCGTCGAACCCGCCGGCGTCAGCCCACCGCCCAAACCCTTTCCATCCACGGTCGACTGACCGGGCCGGGTATCCAGCAGGCGAGCCGGCTGCAACGACACAGGATCGGCGCGAGGCAGATCTATCAGCGCCAGAACTGCTTGGGTTGTAGCCCGCCTCCATTGATCGCGCGAAAGAGCATCGATGCCGGTGGTTCTTGCCGTGTCGAAGGCACCAGGATTCAGAGCGATCGCCCCTTCCTCGCCGGCGGCCGGTGTGCCAGTGGTCCTGGCAGCATCGAGTTGGAGGCTGCCGACGTAGTCGCGTCCTCGGGCTGCAGCGTCGATGAATCCGACAGACACCAGAGCTTGCGCGGCAAGCCCACTCGTGTTGGTGTTCGATGCGGCGGTCGGTCCGGTGCCGTGAAACCCTCCCGTGACCGGGTCCTGTTGACCGATCAACCAGGTGGCTGCGTTGTGGATTGCCGCTGAAATGGTGGCGGCCTGATGGAGACCGGAAAGGGCGTCGAGCGCTAAGGATGTGGCGTCGGTATCGGCCTGGGCGTCACTCGTGCATCGGCGCGTCACGGGAATCAACGGGTCCGGAGGGAACGGACCGTCGTAGTTGAGACGGAACCCTCCGGCCGGGCACTGCTGGGCCAGCAGGAAGTCGATGGAGTTCGGTGGCACTCCGGCAGCGGTGCGAGATAGGGCGAGGATGTTCAGTGCTTGTCCGAAGCCGTTGCTGAAATCACCGAACGTCGAAACATCGGAGAACCGGCCGGCGTGGATGCCGCTGGGTTGAACAGCCGCGCGCGATAGCGCCTCGAGGTCGACGCCTCCAAAGTTGTTGATGTTGGCGCCCTGCAGCTCGGCTGCGAACATCGACTTGCCGATGGGTCCCGCGTAATGGCTGCCAACATCGCCGAAGGCTTCGCCCGTGATGTAGAGGTTGATGTTGTCCGCGAGCTTTGTGGTAGCAGTTGTTGCGGTCGGCATGACGCCTCGACCACCGGCATTGAGCGCGATGATCGCGTCACTAGTAAGACCAAGATCGGGTCCACCGAAGGGGCTCGGCAGCATGCCCCCGTTGGCGTTCAGCTCGCGTTCGATCCACAGCAGGGCAGGGGGGGCGGATGGAGCCGCGGCGACCCGCGACTGGCCTACGAATCCGCTGACGGAGGTGGCGACGATGGCTGCAAGTGCAACCTTCGCCAGATGACGGGTGGTGCGCATGTTCGTGTTCCTCGCATGAACAGGGCCGGCGACGAACAGATGAACGCGAGCCGAGGCCGAAGCGCACACCCGCAGCCGCGACCTCGACGGCAAATGGGATATGTCACCCCGTCGGGTGTTCCGGCTCGCCCTCATGGGGCATACGGTTGCGGGTCAGCGCCGGCATCTCACCGGCTTTCCCCTTCGAGGCCTTTGCGACTGTAGCCGCGCTGATCGCTCGTGTCGACCTCCGTCGAAGGCCACGAAAACAGATCCGAGCGAAGCCGAGCGTGATCAGCTGCTCTCGGTCAGGCTGATTCACGAGCAGACGCATCGGCACCGGCCAGCCAGGCCGCATGAGCGTTGCGGGCGCTGTTCCACAGCCGGTCCTTCGCATCAGCGTCCACGCCGTCGAACGTCAGCGAGAACTCTTCAGCGAGCACCCCGAACCACTCGTCGCGGTCCGTGACGATGCGGGTCGAGGTTCCCTCTCGGTCTCGTTTTCCATACGTCAGCGCGCGCATCCAGCAGACACTGTCGTGACGCCGGTTCTCAGCGATCACCACTTGCACGAACCCAGAGTCGGGTGACGTCGACAGCTGTTCGTGCGTGTTCTTGAACTCATCGAGAGCTCCGGTCGATGAGCGAAAGCTCATGCTCGCGAACGACCCTCGAGGGTCGTGTGTGAACTGCCAGTCGCCGACCCCGCCTGGTGTCTCGGCCAACCCGAATGTCATTGGTTCCTGTTGGTATGTCCCTTCCTTGAGCGGCAAGGGTTCGTAGAGGGCGTCACCCAAACCGGCATCGACGTACCAGTTCCCCGCGGGGTTTTCAGCGGTTGGCAAACCGCCGACAACAAGCACGAGATGATTCGTCAGGTCATCGGCGGACGGCTCGGCGCGATGCACCCCACCGACGTGCATCGAGACCTCGTACCCCAACATCGACAGCAGCCTCCCGAGCGAACCGTTGAGGTGAAAGCAATATCCACCGCGCCCGTGCTCGGCGATCCGTTCGAATGCTGCGTCCGTCTCGACGGTCCAACGCTCGTCGAGGGGAATCCAGGTGGTCTCGTACGGCACGCGTTCGACGTGCGCGCGGTGGATCCTGAACAGCGCGTCGACAGACGGCGGTTCGGCCTCCAGCCCGAGCCGCCGGAGATACGCGCTCATGAGTTCTGTCCCGCGATGTGTGCTCGTGTCCATCTCGATGGCCACGGTAGATCACCCGACGAGCACTTCGACGATGTCGACCTGGGCCACCGGGCACGGGCCAGCGTCACTGCCAGTCAGATGCCAAGCCGCTTCGTGACCTCGCGAACACCGCCCGCAGCAAGCGTGGCGGCACCCAACGCCGAACCGAACACGAGATGCGCGCTGAGGTCTTTCCAGAGCGTCTCGGAGTCGTACTCCAGGATGGGCTTGTAGACGCCGAGCTTCGGCAGCACCGCGTAGCTCGTCGCCCACGCCGCGGCGCCGGTCAGCACCCCGGTGCGTATGGCACCGGCGCGTGGCAGTCGTTGCAGAACTGCGGCAACGATCCCCCACGTGAGCCCGGTCGACCAGTGCATCACGTTGTTGGTCAGCGGAGCTGCACTGTCGGGCAGGTCGATGTGGGCCTTGCTTGCCAGAATCTTTCCAATCTTCGCTGGAGCGGGCGCTTCATCGAATCCGTCGATCTTGGACCTGAACTCCCAATCGGCGAACGTCGAACTACCACCACCATCGCGGTACCGGGAGTACCACACCAGGTCCATCGCAGTGGTGCCCACGATTCCGGCAACCACACCGGTACGAATGACGCCACTCAATGGTCGCCTCATGGCGCATCTCCCTCGTTAGTCATCGCCAGTCTCCGGCTCGATCCATCGTGTCCATGCCCAAGGCTTCCCAAAATATAGGCGCGTCACACCTTGGCATATTTGTGACGCTTCTCGCGATTAACGGGCCTGCTCTCTGAGCAGGTACCGTCGCTGAAACACAAATGGGGGGAATGTCATGACGTGGTCGTTGGAAGGTACCTACTTCGAGAATTGCTCGTGCGACTCAATTTGCCCGTGCACATGGTCTGCGATGACCGCGCCGGCTACGCATGATCGCTGTAAGGCGATGCTCGCATTCAATATCGAACGAGGCGACATCGAAGGGGTCGACGTCGGTGGATTGAGCTTCGCGATGGTGATCGATACCCCTCCGGTGATGTCGGATGGTGGCTGGAAGCTCGGCGTCGTGTTGGATGCCGCAGCGACAGAGCAGCAGACAGGTGCGCTCGGCCGGGTGCTGGGCGGCGAACTGGGTGGACCACCGGCGATGCTGGGGCCGCTCATCGGTGAGATGGCCGGCATCGAACAGGTCGCGGTCGATTGGCAGCAGTCCGACGGCACGTTTTCTGTGCGCTTCGGCGATCTGATCGACGTCGAGGTCAAAACCTATCTCTCCGGGGCCCTCACGGAGCCGGTTCAGTTGTTGAACGTCTTCCACCCTGCGAGCACGACGCTGACTGTGTCTCCGGCAACGAAGTCGAAGGTCGATGTGTTTGGCATCAGCTTTGACGGCACTGGCACGAGCGGGTTCAACGCGCCGTTCGCCTGGTCTGCGTGACCGCATCGGTAGCGCCGATCCAACGATCGACACGGCGGCTCAACAGACGCACGATCATCATCTTGACCGTGGCCGCGCTCGCCTGGGCCGCTGTGATCGCCTACGCCCGACATATGGGCAATGGTGTCGGCACCATGGGCCTGTCGCTGGTCGGGTTCATGGCAATGTGGTCGTTGATGATGACGGCGATGATGCTTCCGGCCGTGGCACCTGTCGCATCCCTGTATGCACGCACGATCGGATCAGATCGGCCTCAACGCCTGATCGTTTTCGTGGGCGGATACCTCGCTGTGTGGGCCGCTGCCGGTGTGCCCACCTACGTGGCGTTGCGCCTCATCGACGAACATGTTGCGAACTCGGCGGCCGCGATGCGCACCGTCTCAGTCGTTCTCCTGACGTTGGCGGGCATCTATCAGCTGACCCCGCTCAAGGGGGTCTGTCTCCGCCACTGTCGATCTCCGCTCAACCAACTTTTGCAATACGGCAACATCAAGGGCAGGGCTAAGGACCTGAAGGCGGCGTTCCACCACGCCGGTTTCTGCCTCGGCTGTTGTTGGATGCTGATGGCACTGTTCATAGCGTTCGGAGTGATGAACGTGTGGGCAATGCTCGGCCTTGCGGTGATCGTGATCGCCGAGAAAGTTCTGCGGCACGGGGAGACGATTGGTCGATTTGCCGGCGCCGCATTCGTCGTGCTCGCCGTGCTCGTGGCCGCCTCGCCGCGAGTTGCCAATGCTGTCGTGCCGTCGGCACCGGTAACCATGTCCATGATGTGAAGACGCGGCGATGATCTCGGTGGTGATTCCCAACTCGAACTGACCGCCGGCTTCGTTGTGCCCCACGACTACCGGTGCGATGATGGCTGTATGCAAGGCATCCCCCGGTGATATTCACCCAGCACTATCTGACCTGCCTCTCCCACGCCTCGTACCTCATCGGTGACGAGACGACTGGTCGAGCTGTCGTCGTCGACCCGCGGCGCGACGTCGCGATCTATGTTGACGAGGCTGCTGCGCGGGGTTTGGTGATCGAGCGAGTGATCGAGACCCACATCCACGCCGATTTCCTCAGCGGGCATCTCGAGCTCGCTGCGGAGACAGGCGCCGTCATTTCTTACGGCGAAGGTGCCGATGTGGAGTTCGCAATCGAGCCGCTGGGCGACGGTCAGCGCCTTGTGCTCGGCGAGGTCAGCCTCGAGATACGCGCCACGCCCGGTCACACTCTCGAGTCGATCTGCATCGTGGTGTACGAACACGTCGACGACGTCGTGCCATACGGCGTGTTGACCGGCGACACGCTCTTCGTCGGCGACGTCGGGCGTCCCGACCTGTTGGCTTCGGCGGGCGCCGATCTCTCGGCCGACACGTTGGCGCGACACCTCTACCGGTCACTGCGCGACAAACTGCTGACGCTTCCCGACTCGACCCGCATCTTCCCAGGGCACGGCGCCGGCTCGTCGTGCGGCAAGCAACTGTCGACCGAGACCAGTTCCACGCTCGGCGAGCAGCGGCGAACGAACTACGCGCTCCGAACGACGAGCGAAGACGCCTTCGTGGCTGCCGTCACCGAAGGCCAGCCGACCCGGCCCCATTACTTCGCCTTCGACGTCGAGCGCAATCGCCAGATTCGTCCCCTGCTCGACACCGATCCTCCGCCGCCGCTCGACATCGACGAGGTCCTGCGAATGCGCGACGGCGGCGCCTTCCTGGTCGACGCCAGCGAGCCGGCGCAGTTCGCCGCAGGACACATCCGCGGCGCGGTGAACGTCGGGCTCCAAGGGCGGTTCGCGGAGTGGGGTGGCGATGTGTTGTCGCCCGATCGAGATGTCGTGCTCGTCGGCGACCCGGCGCTGGGGCTCGAGGCGAAGATTCGCCTCGGCCGAGTCGGCTACGACCGTGTGGTCGGCCAGCTGTCCGATCCGGCCGAGCTGTTCGTCAGTCGTCCGGACCTGATCGAGACGAGTTCGCGTCTCACCATCGAGCAGCTTGCCGAGCTGCGCAGTCTCGAGCCAGATCTGCAAGTAGTCGACGTGCGCAGCCCGGCAGAGACTGGGGCCGGCACGTTGGCGGGTGCACGCGAGATCCCCCTTGCTGTACTGACCGATTCGTTCGCGGCGCTCGACAAGGCGATCCCGGTCGTCGTCTATTGCGAGAGCGGCTACCGCTCCCAGATCGCCGCCAGTGTGCTGCTTGCAGAGGGCTTCGCCGATGTCTCGGATCTGCTCGGCGGATACCACGCATGGGACGGCGCCGGATTGCCCACCTCCACCGGCGCTTCTTCGATCGACAATGGCACAACCCCGGCGGTCGGTGCCCGCGGGGCGCGCGCGCTGCTCGACTGCGGCGCACTGCTCCTCGACGTTCGCGAGCCCGAGGAGTGGCAGGCCGGGCATGCGCCCGATGCGTTGCTGATGCCGATGGGACAGGTGCGACTGCGCCAGGCCGAGTTGCCACGCGACCGTCGGATCGTGGTGGTGTGTCGCTCGGGCGGTCGCTCGGCAGCAACGACCGAATCGCTGCGCACGTGGGGCTTCGACGCCGTGAATCTTGCGGGTGGGATGTGTGCGTGGGTGTCCGCCGGTCTTCCCACTGCGACGGTTGTCGACGACGGCTTGGTGGTCCATCGTGTCAACCCGCTGAACTGTGAGACGGCGATTCCCGCGCTCGTCGGTGGCGTGGTGATGCCGAACGCGCGCTTCTACGTCCGCAACCATTTCGAGACGCCGTCGCTCGATGCGACAGCTTGGCGACTGACAGTTGGTGGCCTTGTCGAGCGTCCGATGGAGTTGACCTTGCGCGACCTGCAAAACATGCGGTCTCAGTCGCTGGTCGCGACGCTCGAATGTGCCGGCAACGGCCGCTCGATGTTTCAACCGCGAGTCGACGGCGAGCAGTGGAACCTCGGTGCAGTGAGCACCGCCGAGTGGACCGGAGTGCCGCTGAGTGAAGTGCTCGATCGCGCCGGCGCGACGCCAGGCGTGCATGATGTCGTCTTCCGAGGTGCCGACAGCGGTGTCGTCGACAAATCGCGTCCTGCCATCGCATTCGAACGCAGCCTCTCGCTGGAGGACGCCCGTCACTCGGAAGCCCTGCTCGCATATGCCATGAACGGCGAGCCCCTCCCAGTGCATCACGGCTACCCGCTTCGGCTCGTCGTACCTGGCTGGTACGCCGTGGCCTCGGTGAAATGGCTGACCGAGATCGATCTGATCCCCACGTCGTTCGCGGCGTTCTTCCAGACCGAGCGGTATTTCTACGAATGGCAGCGCGAGGGCAGAATTGTCACGGAACCGGTTCGCCTGCAACAGGTTCGGTCGGTCATCACCTCCCCAACCGATGAGGCAGATCTGGACCCGGGGCAGTTGACCATCCGCGGTATTGCCTGGTCCGGGGCCGCACCGATCGCAGGGGTCGACGTGAGCGTCGGCGGCGGTCCGTGGCAGCCGGCACAGTTGATCGGCGAACGCCGCCGCCACAGTTGGCAGTGGTGGGAGCTGCTCACCCAGGTCGATGGGCAGGGAGCGACGACCATTCGCTCGCGTGCCACCGACCTCGCCGGTCGCGTCCAACCGGAAGTTCCCAACTGGAACCGTCTGGGCTACGGAGGCAACGCGATCCAGACGGTTCCTCTTCGAATCCGCTGACTCCGTCACGTCTCACCCGCAGATCACGGCGTAAGACCTCAAGATCGCAGCAAGTTTGCCGATGGGTGAGGTGATGCTTCACACGATTCGACGGTGGCTGGTGGTCGTGGTGCTGCTGCTCGGGCCGACCCTGCTCCTGGTGTTCTTGCGCGCATTTCCAGTTTTCGACGCGCGGTGGTTCTCGGCCAGCGGGCACATGCTCGCCGTGTCGGCTATCGCCGCGTGTGCGCTCTTCGTCGCCGCTGTCGCGGTCGTGTCTGCGACCCAGACACCCCAATCGGGTGTCGTCTGGTTGGCCATTGGATGCTCGTTCGTCGGGCTCTTCATGGTCGGGCACGGCCTCAGCACGCCCGGTGCACTGCATCATCACAGCGCGAACTTGTGGGTCGTACGGCTGCCGTACGCCTCGCTTGCCGGGTTCGCGGTGTGCTTGTTGGTCGCCGGTCGCCCGCAGGATCGAGGCCTGAACCGATGGGTCGGCCGTCACCCACTCATTGCGGTGATGATCCCGATAATCCCCGCGACAGCGTTTGTCGCCGCCATCGTCGCCGATCCCTCGCGGTTTCACGGCGCGGCTCCCATCGCCAACGAGAACACCTGGCTGGCAATCCTTTCCACGGCCATCATCGCCTGCCTGTTGGTGGCGATCGTGCGTCACGGTCGTCGCTGGCACCTGGGCAAGGATCCGGTGCAAGTTGCGTTGGTGCTCGCGGCGGCGATGTCGGTTGCGGCTGTTGTGTCGTTCGAGCACGGCAAGTTTGCACAGTTGTCGTGGTGGGACTATCACGCCTACCTCTTCGCCGGCTTCGCCGCTGCGGTGTATGCAGTCGTCGTACGCGGCCGCCGACACAGCGCAGTCACCGGTGTGCTCGCCGACGTCTTCGTCGACGACCCCTTCGCTCACATCGTCCGTGGATATCCGGAGTCACTGTCGACGCTGGTGAAGGCCGTTGAAGTCAAAGACTCGTACACCCATGGCCACAGCTTGCGAACCGCCGAGTTGGCGGTCGAGCTCGCACTCCAGATGTCTCTGCCGACTCACCGGCTGAGGATCATCGCTCGCGGCGCCTACCTTCACGACCTCGGCAAGATCGCCATCCCGGATCAGATCCTCAACAAGCCGGGTGCGTTGACGGCGGACGAACGCAAGATCGTCGAGACTCATCCGCAGCGCGGCTACGAGCTCGCGTCAACGGCACCGTCGCTTCACGAAGTGTTGACCGTCATCCTCCACCACCACGAGCGTGTGGATGGAAAGGGCTACCCCACCGGACTCTCCGGGGCGGCAATCCCACTGGAGGCACGAGTTGTCGCGGTCGCTGACGTGTGGGATGCGCTGACATCTGATCGCGCCTACCGCCCGGGTTGGGACCCAGCGCACGCTCTCGCGCACATCGAAGCCGGTCGAGGAACGCACTTCGATCCCATCGTTGTCGATGCGCTGGTACGTGTGATGTTCAATCGCGGCATATCCACCACGAATGACCCTGGCGTCGCCGAGGAAGCATGGATGGCGGCGCAGACCTGCCACGAGATCGACCACCTGGTTCTGACCGAAGCTTGATCGAGGTCTGCACAAACGCCCGCTCGCGAGCGCAGGCCCGCAAGGTCGGAGCGACCTCGACGGATCAATGCCTCGGTGAGCTGCGCCGCGTGACTTCCCAGTCACCAAGACCGCCGCTTCTTCTGCGCGTGCACTCGCCGCCAGGACCGGCACCGATCCCCGGCTAGAGCGCTTTGACTCGCGACGGACCGAGATTCGCGGCGTTGATCTTGGCGACAAGATCGGTTGCCTCGGCATTGGTCAGCCCGGCCTTCACAACGGCAAACTTGCCCGAGATCGGCTTGATCGTGAAGTCGGTGAACTTGGCAGCAGTCAATTTGTCGATCTTCGCCTGCGCGTCGGTCTTGGTCGTGAAGATGCCATCGACCACCTCGTAGTTGGTGGTCGAGGTGCCCACGATTGTCGTCGTCGTCGCGCTCGTCGACGACGATGCTGAGCTCACTTGAAAGATCGTCGCCGTTGCGACGCCGGCTGTGTTGATCTTGGCCGCCATGGCCGTCGCCTCAGCCTTGGTC